>JAPOUP010000148.1 GCA_026708635.1 Rhodobacter sp. | reverse complement strand
CCACCGGTATCCGTCGCGGTGAAATCCTTGAGTCTGTCCGCTTCCGCCGACATCGTTCGAGGCCCCTTCCGATCGGGTCAAGTTCTCCGGGAGCGGTCTGGGACCGCCCCCGGACGTTTCAGACTGACCGGTGGTCCGGTTACATCCAGCCCATTTCCTTGTAGTATTTGATCGCCCCGTCATGAAGCGGCGCGGAAAGGCTGTCCGTGATCATCTCCTCGGGCTTCAGGTTGGCGAATGCCGGATGAAGCTTGCGGAACTGGTCGAAGTTCTCGAACACCGCCTTGACCACAGTATAGACTACATCCTCCGGGACGTCCGCGCTGGACACGAAGGTGGCGCCCACACCGAAGGTGCGGATGTCTTCCGCGTTGTTGTACATGCCCGCCGGGATCATGGCGTGACGGTAGAACGAATTGTCGGCGACAAGTCCGTCGATGGCATCGCCCTCGGCGTGCACCAGATGCGCATCGCACGAAGCCAGCGTCTCCTGTGTTAACGCGGACGGGTGACCCACCAGCCAGAAATAGGCGTCGATCTTGCCGTCGCACAACGCCTGGCCTGTTTCGGCGGATTTCATTTCAGCGGCGAGCTTGAGCTCGGAGCGCTCCCATCCGAGCGCCTCCTCGATCACTTCCCAGGTGCCGCGCGTGCCTGATCCGGGATTCCCGATATTGAGACGCTTGCCCTTCACGTCGGTCAAGGTGTCGATGCCGGACGCGTCGGACGCAATCACGGTGACGGGCTCCGGGTGTACCGAGAATACGGCGCGCAGGTTCTCGAACGGGCCCTGCTCCTCGAATTTGGAAGTGCCGTTATAGGCATGGTACTGCCAGTCGGACTGAGCGACACCGAATTCCAGTTCACCCTGCCGGATCGTATTGATGTTGTAGATCGAACCGCCGGTCGACTCCGCCGAGCAACGGATTCCGTGTTCCTTTCGATCCTTGTTTACCATCCGGCAGATCGCGCCACCTGTGGGATAGTAGACGCCCGTCACCCCTCCGGTGCCGATCGAGATGAACTGCTGCTGTGCGGTTGCACTTGTCGCGACCGACATCGTGAATGCGGCGAGTGACGTGAACGCGATACTTCGAATTCTCATGGTGTTCTCCAAGCTTGTAGATAATGTTTTGAGGTGCGTCATGGTGTATTCACTCGGGTCTGTTCAGTTTCCGAGTTTCATTGGGACGGCCTCCATAAACTTACAATACTTGGATTCTCTTATCCTAGTCAAGCTAGCGCTTGTGCGGGGGTGCATGACCCTGTCTTCCGGCTTCAATCCTGACTTGTCCCGGAGACAAATTAAGTCATTTTATTTCAGCAGGTTATATAATTCCCTTCTTTCCGTTGAAAACGCCGAGTCAGCACTGAGTCATCACGAGGTCCGGATTCGCATCCCTGTCCGCGCGTGCGGTGACAGGAGGGGACACGGCCATGATCCGTTTCCGCCCGGCGGGCCCTCACAGGAGCTTGACGAGGGCGACGATCAGCCCGCCCTGGGCGACCAGCGCGCCGACCATCCACTTCAGAAGTTCGGCCTTCGACGACTCGATTTTCGCCTCGATTTTCGCCTCGATTTTCGCAATATCGGCCTTCGTTTGCTGCCGCAGTGCCTCGATTTTCGCCTCGACGTTCGCGACGTCGGTCCTGGTCGCGAGGTTCCCGTTGAGCAGGGCGACATGCTCCTCGGCGAGCGTCTCGGCCTGCCGCTCCGTGAATCCGGAGTCGGTCAGGCGCTTGACGAAGCGGTGGGTGTCGAACGCGATGGCCTCTGACATGACCGGATCGTAGTGGCGTCGGTGCCGCTTGGCAAGCGGTATCGTGTCGCGAACGCCGTGTCGCGGGGGTGCGTGACCGCAGCGGGTCCAGGACGGCCGGCAACATTCGCGGACAGGGCCGCGCAAGCGGCCGTGCCGCCCTCATGGAATCGGTACCAATCGTTCCGGTATGCAAAGGCCGGAATCCTCCGGATCCGCCCCCGGCCGAGCGTCCCGGTGATGGTAGCGTCCATCGGTAGGACCACCTCGCCTTCGCTGGGTGTGGGGTATTTCGAGCGCCACGGAGTGTCCGTGGCGCAAACAACATCACTGCCCTGCGCCGCGCGGTCCACAGCAACCGCTTCGGCGACTTCCGGGAACGCCGCTCAGCCTGAGCGCCGGTTGCACGATATCGTCGTACACCCTGCAAAGTCCGCGGGGCCCGTAGTTGCCGCTTGGCTCTAAAATTCCTAGCCCAAAGTGGTGAACGTGTCGGGATAGTATCCTAGGAAGTCACCGGAAATCCGGCTCATGGGCAAATCGGTCCAATGCCCATGGTCCTTGAGATAGCTCATGCGCACATTTTTTTCGGCGTCGTATTCCTGAAGCAATGCGTCACTTCGCCCGTCAAACTCGGTTGGACCGACACCCATTTTTCCGCAAAGCTCCTTGTTGAAGGCGGGAACCGCTTTCACCCATTTCCCGGCCAGGTACATCGTTGCGTAGCCGTGGTGCAGAAATATCGTTCGCCCGCCCATCGCGCGTTCCATTTTGGGCGTGGTGAAGTGATTGACAACATCGCTTGTTCCGATGACGGCCGGAATGCCAGCGGCGCGTAGCGCGGCCACAAGCAAAGACGCCTTTGGGATACAGAACCCAGCCCCTCTGGACAGGACGTCGCTGGCGCGAAACCGCGACGGGTCAATCGTAACCCCATACATATCGTAGCGGACTTCGTCCCGCACCGCATAGAACAGCCGTATCGCCCGCGCGACCGGGTCGTCCTCTCCTTGAATGGTCCGTTCAACAAAAGACGCCACCGATGGATGCCTGAAGTCGAAAAATTCGGTTGGCTCCAGATTCCTTTCGGACCGCTGTGGATCGCCATAGGGTGTGAAAATCATGCCGCAGCCTCTCTTTGGTGAAACCGTTCATCCAGATCGATCGCCATGAGTCCACAATTCCGGATCTCCAGGTCCGCAGTTATGTGACCGCATCGTCCCGCTTTGGAATAAATTACGGCATCACCAATTCTTCCCCCAATTCGGCGAGGATTCCCTCTCCCTCGGCGACCGCCCTTTCCAGCGCGAAAACCTCGCTGAGAAGATTGTTCGCGAAAAAGCACAGGTCAGTTCGGAACCGGCGGTGGTGCGGGGCGGTTTGCCCGGATGCCGCTAGGGTAGCCTTTCCCAGATAGGCGCAACCCGTGACCAAGGAAAACTGGCGCAGAGCGGCCGTGGCGACCGACTGGCTCGCCAATCCACGATTTGACCTCCTGTATTCCGCGATCTTGTTCCGCGACCGCTCCAGCGCCGCAACCGCTTCAGTCAATTGCCGGCCCGCCCGCGCTTCGGCCCCGTTGTCGGACTGGATCAGGTTCTTCGCGACATCCGAGAAACCGCGGACAAGGCCAATGACCTCCCCATCAGGGATGACCGCTAGCTTGCGGCCCACGAAATCAAGTGCCTGAATGCCATTGGTGCCCTCGTAGATCGTGGTGACGCGCGCATCTCGCCAGACTTGCGCGATGCCCGTTTCCTCAACCACGCCCATACCCCCATGGACCTGAATGCCCAAGCTGGCGGACTGGATGCCGCTGTCGGTGCAAAACGCTTTGGCGACCGGGGTTAGGAGGTCGGCCTTGGCCTGCGCGCTCTTATTGCCTTTGCGGGCCTGATCAATGGCGTCGCCCAGTTCCAGAACGATTCCGCGCCCTGCGCTGGCCAGCGCTCGCATCGTGAGAAGCATGTTCTGCACATCTGGATGTGCGATGATACCCGGTTCGGTTTGCGCCAACGGGCTCATGCCCTTGCCCTGCTCGCGGTGCCTGGCGAACTCCAGAGATTTCTGGTACGCGCATTCCGCCGCGGCGACACCTTGTGTGGCGACCGCCATGCGTGCGCTGTTCATCATTATGAACATCGCCTTCAAACCCTTGTGCGGCTGACCGACCAGCCAGCCTAGGGTGTCGCCACCCTCGCCAAACCGCATGACGCAGGTAGGAGAGGCGTGAAGGCCTAACTTTTCCTCGATACTAACGCATTTCACGTTGTTGGGTGTGGGCCCCCCGTTGTCCGGCACGTTCTTGGGCACCAGGAACAAGGACAGCCCGCGCGATCCTTCCGGCGCATCGGGCAAGCGCGCCAACACCAGATGCACGATATTGTCGGTCAGGTCATGATCGCCGTATGAGATGAAGATCTTCGTTCCGCTGAGAGCATATGATCCATCCCCGCGCGGTGTGGCCTTGACCCTGACGCCCGCCAGATCCGAGCCCGCCGCCGGCTCCGTCAGGGCCATGGTGGCGGTCCACTCTCCTGAAACCAGCGACGGAAGGTACCGCGCCTTCAATTCTTCAGAGGCATGGGCCTCGATGGTTTCCACCGCGCCTACCGTCAGAAGATTGCCCATCGCAAAGCCCAGCGAGCCGGTGTGCCAGAACTCTAGCGCCGCGGAAAACAGTGCTGAAGGTAGTCCTTGACCGCCCCATTCTTCGGGCAGACTCAATCCTACCCAGCCATCTTCGATGAATCTATCGAACGCGGCCTTATGACCGGGACCGGTGACGACTCCGTTCCCGTCGTGTCGGGAGCCGTTTCGATCCAGCTCATCGTTGATCGGCACCAGCACTTCGGCGGCGTAGCGCCCGGCCTCGGTCAGAATGGCCCGGGCAAGATCGCGATCAATCTTGCCCTCGGCTTGCTTCCCGATCACGCCAGCGCACCGTTCCAGATAGAACAGAGAGTCTTCCACGGGCGGTGTGTAGTTCCAGCTCATGGCTCCCTCAGTTCTTGAGGGGCTTATTGGTGGCCAGCATGTGCCTGAGGCGTTCCTGCGTCCGCTCCTGACGCGCTAGCGCGAGAATTGCGCGCCGCTCCAGAGCCATGAAAGCCAACTCGTCACACCCAGCCTCTTGGGGCAGGTCCATACCCGCAACCACGCCTGCGGCCTGACGGCTGATCTCCAGGTCGGTCGCCGTAAACTCACCGTCGTCCATTCGGTTTCGTGCGAAAGCCAAGAGAACATCATACAGTGAAGAGCCTCCGGCGGAAATCCGGGCCCGGACCGGTGCCCGATAGTCCGCGCTTAGTTCGATAACCTTGAACTTTGCCGCCGACAAAAGGCGATCACGATTCATCACTATACTGTCGCTTTGGCGGAGCAGGCCAATATCTCGAGCCTGCAAAGCCGAACCGGTGATCTGGCAGCTGATCACCGCCTCGAAGGCCGCCTCCGCTCCCGCTATCGCCTCTCCGCTGCGCCGCTGGTGGCGCAACAGCAGCTGCGTGACGCCGCCCCAGCCGGGCAGGATGCCGACATTGCGCTCGGGCAAGCCGGCATACAGCTCGGAATGCGCAACCACATGATCGCTGTGCATCGACAACTCGGCACCACCGCCAAGAGCCAGACCGCCGGCCGCGGCGACCACCGGGAAATCCGCGTATTTCAGATTGTGGAATGCGCGTTGGCCCGTAGCGACGAAGTCGTCCAGCCCTTCCCAGTCACCGGCTTCGCATAGGCGCACGAACACGTCCAGACGCGCGCCTGCGGAGAACGTCCGCGGGTTGTCCGAACCAATTACCAGGCCACGGAAATCGCTGTTCACCACGTCGACCGCCTGCCCAGCCATCGCAACGACATCCTCGTCGCAGGCGTTCATCTTGGTATGGATTTCAAATCCCGCGACCCCGTCACCCAAATCCCAGATTGAGGCCGATCCATTCCCCGCGATTCTGCCGGAACCCTTCTTAACCGACGCGAGGGTCAGAACGCCCGCAACCGGTTTGACGGCTTGCAGGCCGCCCCCGGGTTTCTGCATCTGACCCTCTGCGGGGTAGAAACCGCCGTTCTCCGCGGCCTGGCGCAGCAGGGCGGGCACGGCGCGGCCCTCGGCATCCATCCGTTCGACTATCCATGCTGCACCCACTTGATCGGCTAGCGCGAAAAGGCCCTTCTTCCAGTTGTATCCCAACCGCATCGCCAGGTCGATGTCGCCAATGTTATCAGCGATCTCACCTGCGACCTCGGCGGAATAGGCGACAAAGCGCGACAGCACCGACCATGCATATTGCGCACCCCTGTCATCATGGGAGCAGAGCTTTTTCAGGTCAGCCCAATCCGCCAGACAGGGCAGATCAACGGAACGCGCGGCGCGGTACTCCAACGAATCCAGATCCAGAACCTCGTTCACCCGCTCACCGGCTTCATTTTTACGGCGATAGAAGCCACCGGGGCCAAAGCGGCCGGTCAGGCCCTTGTCCAGCATCGCGGCAAAGGTGGCGTCCCGCGTGATATCGAAATTGCGGTGATCGTCCTCATCGGGCAGCGTGTTCATAAAGCTGCCCCAGACCAGCGGTACCAGTTGGATGCCGACAAAGTCGAACAGACCAAAGATACCGGTCCTAGGTATGCCAAAGGGGCGGCCGATCACCGCGTCGGTTTCCTCTACGGTCAGATCCAGACGGAATGCCTCCATCGAGGCGACCGACATCCAATAATTGCCCACGCGATTGGCGATAAAGCCCGGTGTGTCGAAGCACATGATGTTCGATTTGCCCAGCAGATGGTCGGCAATCCGGCCGACCCGCGCCACAACCCCCGGGTCAGTTTGATCGTTGGACACGATCTCCAGCAGCTTCATGATGCGCGGCGGATTAAAGAAATGTGTGACCACGAAATCTCGCGCGAACCGTTCGCCCCGCTCTTTGGTAAGGTCCTTCAGGGGAATGGTCGAGGTGTTGGACGACACGATCGAGCCTTCCTTGCGGGCAGTTTCGACACGCCGGTATAGGTCACGCTTGATCTGCAGATCCTCGAACACGGCCTCGATAATCCAGTCCGCTTCAGCGATGCGGTCAAAATTGTCCTCGACATTGCCGGGACGGATGCGCGCGGTAAGGTCGGGATGCATGAAGCCGCCGGATTTCAACTGACGCTCGATTCCGGCCTTTGCAAGCTTGTCCCTGTCTTCGTCCGCCTCGGGGACGACATCCAGCAGATCGACTTCGATCCCGGCATTGGCCAGATGCGCGGCGATGCCCGACCCCATCGAACCCGCCCCAATCACGGCGGCATGTTTCAGGCCAAGCGCCCCGGCGGTGGGGTCCGCCGCGAATGTATCCCGTGCGGTCATGATCTCAGCCTTCCACATTCGCCAGGTTTTCAATGACCAACGCGATTCCCTGACCGCCGCCGATGCACATGGTGACCAGACCGTACCGACCGCCGATGCGCCTGAGTTCATACAGCGCTTTGGTGGTCAGGATCGTTCCGGTCGCGCCCAGAGGGTGTCCCAGTGCCACCGCGCCACCATTGGGGTTCAGCTTTTCCTCGGCGAATCCAAGCCCGTCAGCGACCGAGATCGCCTGAGCCGCGAAAGCCTCATTGGACTCGATGACGTCGATATCCTCCAGCGCCAGCCCCGCACGCTCCAACGCCACCGGGACGGCCTTCACCGGTCCGATACCCATGATTTCCGCTGGAACGCCGGCCAGGCCCCAGGCCAGCAATCTGCCGATGGGAGTCAGTCCGCGTTCCTCGACAGCCTCGCCCGAGGCCAGCGCCACACAGGCGCCACCGTCGTTAATGCCCGAGGCGTTGCCGGCCGTCACCGAACCTCCCTCGCGGAAGACCGGTTTCAGCCTGGCGAGACCTTCCATCGTGCAATCGGCTTTCGGGTACTCATCCCGGCCAAAGGTGACGGTGCCCTTTCGGGTCTCGACCTCGACCGGAACGATCTGCGCGTCAAACCTTCCAGCCTCGATCGCGGCGCAGGCCTTTTTCTGGGAATTCAGCGCGTATTCGTCCTGCCTCTCGCGGGTGATCTGGTATTTTTCGGCAACATTCTCGGCTGTGTCGCCCATCGCCCCGTGGCCAAACGGGTCCGCGAGCGTGTTGGTCAGCCAGTCGTAGACGTAGCCATTGCCCATCTTCTTGCCAAACCGCATTCCTTCAACCGCCATTGGCGCCCGGCTCATCGCCTCGGCCCCACCCGCGATGGAGATCCTGCTTTCGCCGTTCTGGATCATGCTGGCGGCCGTGGCGATCGCCTGCGCACCCGAGCCACACAGGCGGTTCACGGTGAGTCCCAGAGCCTCATCCGGGCAGCCTGCCGCCTTGACCACGGTGCGGCCCAGAAACAGATCGGGCGCTTCGGTCGGAATCACCGTGCCGAAGACCGAGTTGTCTACGTCGTCGGGCGAAAGGCCCGCGCGCTCAATGGCGGCATTGGCCGCGAAAGTGCCCAACTGGGTTGGGGTGAAGCCTGACAGGCTGCCCCCGAAGGAGCCAACAGGGGTGCGCGCCGCGCTGAGGAAATAGATCTCGGTCATGGGTGTTTCCGTCTCCGGTTGCCAGGAAAGGCGGCGGGTCACGCCGCCAGAACCACGTTGGGGTGGCCGTCATCTTCGAACAGTCTGGTCACATCGGCCGCGCGTTTGCGTAACGCGGCGCGTTGATTGAGGTATCCCTTGTCAGTCATTTCTCCGTCTTCCTGAGACGGTGCGTCCGTGAGGATCAGGCCGCGGGTGACCCGCCCTGACGAGCCCCCACCCCGACCGACCCGGGACAGCCCCCCGGCAAGATGGGCGCGTAACGGCTCACTCCGCATCAGGTCGGAAATTTCGGCATCCGGACCTCCCGCGATTTCGCGGCAACCGGTGAGGTTCATGAACATCAGAACCCCGACGGCGTCTCGGTCATGTCCGCAGATCACCGCGTCCAGGACCGCGGGCCTTAGGGCGTCGATAGTGGCCAATCGCAGCGCGTTCACCCGCACCCAGGCTCCGGTCACCAGTTTGAAATTTTCCGAAATGCGGCCATCGAAAAGGATGCCTTTGCCGGGATCGCCGTCCAGTAGGCGGCCGGCATCGCCAATCCGATAGAATCCCTCCTCGTCAAAGGCCTCGGCTGTCGCCTTTTCGTTGCGCCAGTATCCTGGGGTCACCATTGGCCCGCGCAGGCGCAGTTCCATTTTATCGTCATCCGGCACCATCTTGATCTCGCAGCCCCGTACCGGAACGCCCAGATTATCCGGGCGGGTATTGTCCGGGGGGCTGATCGTGACCACCGGCGACGTCTCGGTCGAGCCCCAGGCCACGTGCGCCACAAAATCGTCGTTTGCGTACCGCGCGGCCAGGGCGCGGTACCGGTCCCAGGTCGCAGCGGGCAGCGCGGCCCCGGCGGTGAACATGCGCCGTAACCGGCTGAAATAGGCGCGGGCGAATTTCTCGTCCTCTTCCAGCGCGGGCACCAGCAGATCGAAACCGCGGGGCACGCCAAAGTGGATCGTCGGACGATATGCGGTCAGATTGTCGATGGTTCTCTTGAACGGGCCGGGTGCCGGGCGGCCATTGTCGATCACCAGCGTGCCGCCATTTCGGAGCGCGCACATCATCACCAGGTTGCCGCCATACACATGGTTCCATGGCAGCCAATCCACGATCACGGGCGGCTCTTCCTCGACAAAGGGCCACTCCGCGGCCATTGCCGCCTGGTTTGAACAAACCATCCGATGGGTGACGATCACTCCTTTGGGCGCGCCGGTCGACCCGGAGGTGAACAAAACCTTGGCGATCGTGTCGCGATCAATGTCGGTCAGGTCCGGGGCCCGCCCCGGGTCGGCTTCAAGTTCTGACAGAGCGTGACCTGCCCCCGCCCCCCGCGCGGCAACCGTGGGAATGCCCATCTCTTTGGCGACCGAAAGGCTACCGCCAAAAACGCAGGCGTCTTCGGCAAAGACAAGCCCGGGTGTCAGTTGCTCAAAAAGGGACCGGATACGCCCAAGGTCCGAGAACTGGGAATAGGCGACCGAAAGGGGCGCGACAGGAGTTCCAAGAACCATTCCGGCAAAGGTGACTACGGCGTGGCTGACGCTGTTTTCGGACAAAATCGCGATCGGCCTCTCTATGCTTGGCCCGAAGCGGCGCAATCCGTTCGACAGGGCGCAGACCCGAGACCAAAGATCCCGGTAGGTAATGTCCTTCCCGGATACTAAGTCTATGATAGCAACCTTTTCCGGACGCCTCTTCGCTTGCGACAGGAGAATCCGGGGCACGGTTTCATCCGCCGCAGGACATGCGGGAGCTCCCTTGACAATAAGGTTTTTACCGGATTTCCGCACCTCGGGTCCTATGTTGGCCACGGCACCCTCCCATCGCATGAAAGTCTATTTGTGATACGGCTTCAATAACGATAACAGTGTTATCTTTTTCGCGCAACCCACTTGTTGCGGCGCAAATGATCGCGATACACTTACATCGACAGAGCCCGATTCCTGAATCTGGAATTCCCGATGGAAGACGCCGAGAATACAACGCTTTCCTTTGGCGAAGCCAAGCCGGACAGATCGCCTGACCTGAGCTATCTGGAAGCCACTCTGGGGTACCGGATGAAGCGCGCTCTGGTTGAGTTGTACCGTGGGATTTACGAATCCCTGGGCGATGATGGCCTGACACTGGTTCAGTTCTCGGTTCTATCCATTGCCCGGGATAACCCCGGCATAGCGCAATCTGAGCTTGCAAGCGCATTGGGGGTGGAGAGACCTCGACTTGTTCCCATCATTGACGCACTGGAAAAGCGTGGTTTGGCCGAACGGTGCCAGAATCCCGAGGATCGTCGGGGCCGCATGATTTACCTGACGCGGGAGGGAACGTTCCGCATTGACCGTCTCAAGCTAAAGTTTGATTCGCATCAGGACTCGCTCCGCGATGAGATGGGTGAGGCGGCTTTCAGTCGACTTCTCGAAGCGCTCGCCTGGATTTCGGAGAACGCCGCGGGCATGGGCCGGCCCGGCGAGCGCGCACAGGATGCGGCGGATGTCAGCTAGGGCCCGTAAAATCGCGCGGGAGCGAACGCCGGGCCGGGTATTGCTGGAGCGGCACTGCTCCGTGCGCCGTACGGTCGAGATCGTTCTCGACAGTTGGAGCTTCCTGATCCTGCGCGAAGCGTTCTTTGGCGTGAAGCGCTTTGACAAGTTTCAGGCCCGCCTGGGGATTCCGAGACAGACCCTTTCAAGCCGGCTGAGAAAGCTGGTGGAAAACGGACTTCTGTCGACGGGAACGCGTGAAACCGGTCGAGGCAAGCAGTATTATTTTACGCCCCGTGGCAAGGATTTGTTCGCGACGATGCTGTCCCTGATGGAGTTCGGCGACAAATGGCTCGCCGGTGACGGCTCTCCGCCGCTGCGATTGATCCATACCAGATGCGGGAAGAAATGCGATCCCGTCACTGTCTGTTCGGAATGCAAAACACCCGTGACCGCGTTCGATGTCGCTTACCGCGATGGGCCGGGAGCCGGTTTCTCCCCGCCCGAGGCGCGACCGGTTACCCGGCGCGGCTCGGACCCGAATGTCCTGCAGCGGGTTCGCCCCTGTTCGGTGGCGCGCAGCCTCGCGATTATCGGTGACCGCTGGAGCTTTCTGATCCTGCGCGAGGGATGGTTCGGGGTTCGACGCTTCGACGAAATGCGCGAAAAACTCGGGATCGCCACCAACATCCTGACGGATCGCCTGAACCGCTTGGTCAACGCCGGAGTGTTCCGGAAAGTCCCCTACAACGCCACTGGAGACAGGTTTGAATACCGATTCACCCGGATGGGGATCGATTTGTACAAACCGATGCTTGTCATGATGGCTTGGGGCGACAGGTGGCTCAGCGACGGGATCCCGCCCCTGCGGCTTCGGCATCGCGAATGCGGTCATGACTTTAAGGCACAGGTGGTGTGCAGCGAATGCCTGGAACCCATTTTGGCGACAGACACCGACTACACGCTAACCTACACTCTGGACGAGTGACCGTCGGGCTCTTGACCCAAAGGGTCAGGGCCGGTCCAACTTAACCGTTTTTCAGAAATCGCCCCCCGCTCGATCACGAACATCCGGTCCAGCAGACCGTCGCAATGCTGGGTATTGGATTCCGCGATCAGAACCGAAACGCCCTCCGCCTTCATGTCGGTCAGGATGTCGGAGATCCGGCGCGCCAGAACCGGCGCAATGCCTTCCGACGGCTCGTCCAGCAAAAGCAGCTTGTTACCCAGCATGAGTGCCCGGGCCAGGGCCACGAGCTTTTGCTGGCCGCCCGAAATGCTTGTGGCGGGCCTTTCCCTAAGGGCCTCGACTTCGGGCATAAGTCTGTAGATCCACGCCAGCCGGTCCTGCCAGTCAGGAATGCCGACAGACCAGACAGAGGTCAGGATGTTCTCCTCGACGGTTTGCGAGGGCACCAGCCGCCTGTCTTCCGGCATATACCCGATACCAAGCTTGGCGCGCTGGTGTGCCGGAGTCTTGGTCAGTTCGAAATGATCGAAGGTGATTTGCCCGGAAACGGGGCTGATAAACCCCATGATCGTTCGCAGGCAGGTCGTTTTTCCGGCGCCATTCGCGCCGATGAGTCCGACCATCTGTCCGGTCTTGACCTCAAAAGACCCGTCACGAACGATCGTTGCCGGTCCGATTTCGACATTAAGCATTGACGCCTTAAGCATGCCCGACCTCCATCGCTTGCCGGTCAACGCCTGGCCTATGGCTTTCGCCAAGAACATACTCGATCACCTTGGGGTCCCGCAGCGTGACATCGGGAGGTGCATCGCATATGATCTCTCCTTGGTAGAAGGCCAGAACGCGGTCCACATAGCGCCGGACGATCTCCATATCATGCTCAACGAACAGAACCGCGGTTCCCTGTTCTTTGAGAGCGTCCACCACCAGATCCATCAGGCCGAACTTCTCGTCGCTGGAGACACCCGATGTTGGTTCATCCAACAGCAGTAGTTTCGGCTTTGAGACCACCGCCATGGCTATGTCCAACAACTTGCGCACTCCTTGGGACAGGGTGCTTGCGGCCTTTTCGCGATGCTCCGTCAGATTGTACCGCGCCATGATCCGCTCGCATTCCTTGACCCGCTCGTCCGAGTGGAGGGGCAGCAGCAGCGATCGCCGGTCTTGACCGGCGAGCGATACAGCAACCAAAAGATTTTCCAGAACCGTCATGGTCATAAAAACCTGGCTGATCTGGAAGGACCGGCACACCCCGATTCCGGTGGCGTTTCGCGGTTTGATGCCGGTTATCTCACGGCCGGCGAATTCGATCAGGCCGCTGGTGGGTTTCAGGTAACCTGTGACCATGTTCACGAATACGGTCTTACCGGCGCCATTCGCTCCGATTATGCCGACGACCTCGCCATCCGCCACGTCGACGTTGATGTTGTTGGCGGCGACGATACCCGCAAAAGATTTATGCAGATCGCGCACCCGCAGAACTGGTGTATCGGTCACGACGTCTCTCCTTTTTGGTCCAGAGGCGCCGGATCAGCGACCACAGCCCTTCTGGCAGGAAGAAGATGATCCCCAGCAAGGTTCCGCCGACGATCAATTGCCAGGCATGAGGTGCCCACTCGAAGGCGAAGGTCCGCAGGAACTCAAAGGTGATCGCGCCGATGAAGGGGGCCACGACGCTTCCCGGGCCTGACATGATGGTAATGAAGACAAGCTCTCCGGAGACGGTCCAGTTGACCATGGAGTCCGGATCGACCTGCCCCAGCGCCATGGCGATCAGGGCTCCGGCGACACCGGCCAGAGCGCAGGAAATAACGTATTTGACGTGAACGGCCCTCGCGACCGAATAGCCCAGATATTCCACCCGGATTTCATTGTCCCGCACGGATGTTGTCAGGTGTCCAAGCGCCGAGCGCAGGTAAAGCTGCACACCTATTGTCGCAAGCAGGCAGATGGCGATGATGGACAGGAACAAAGGGTACTTGGACGAGGGCCGCCACCCCAGGAATGTGGTTTGCGAAACCGAAAAACCGTCGGTGGAACCCAAGGCTTCGGTTTTGACGAGAACCCCGTATAACACCATCGAAAACGCCAAAGACAGCATGGCGAAGAAGATGCCCCGGTAGTGGCGCAGGACAAGGCCTATCACAAACCCAACCCCTCCGGCGACAATGAGGGCCGCCAGCAGACGCAGGAAAATGTCCGTCGTTCCGGTGAACTTCTCGAGCATGGCGACGGCGTAGGCGCCCAGCCCAAAGTAAAGGGCGTGACCGAATGAAATCAGTCCTGTGCGCCACATCAATAGTAGCCCCAGCACCGCAAGGCCTCTCGCGAGACCGAACATGGCATTGTTCAGCACCCAGTTCGGCAGCAGCGTGCCAATCAGGCTCAATATCGCGAAGCCGACGAAAGCCCAGAGGATCGTCTTGTCCGAAAAGACTGACCTGATCATTATATTCTCCGGGCCTTTGCGGGTGCGAACAGGCCCTCGGGCCGCACCATAAGCACCGCCGCCATCACGGCGAAGATCACGAAAAGTTCGAATTCCGGAAATTTGTGAACCGCGACGGCACGAAGGACACCGACCATCAGCGCCCCAATCAACGCTCCGGGGATCGACCCCATCCCACCAATCACGACCACGGCAAAGCTCAGCACGATGACGTCGATGCCAATTCCCGGCGCGACCGACACGGTCGGGGAGATATAGGCGCCGCCCAACGCTCCGAGCGTCGCGCTCGCGACAAAGGTCCACACAAAAACGGCGTTCACATTGATCCCGATCGCCAGGCTGATTTCCCGGTCATGGATCACCGTGGTCAGTATCTTTCCCCATTTGGTGCGGTTCAGCGCGTACCAGCAGGCCAGCGCCACAAGGGCGGCCAGCCCGACCAGCGTCAGCGAGTATACATCGCGGAAGATACCACCCAGCTCGACACTGCCCAGAAACACCATGGGCTGGTAAGCGAAGTAGGGGTTTACCCCGAACACGATCAGAATGAGGTCTTCCAGGATCAGGAATAGCCCGAATGTGGCGAGAATGATGATGACTTCTTCATGTTCATAGAGTTTTCGCAGGATCGCCCGTTCGATCAGCAGGCCAAGAACGACACCCACCAATGCGGAGGACAGGCCGATCAGGATAAATCCGAACCAGTCCGGAAATCCCAGCTCGGACGCCAGACCGATCGCGTAAGCCGCCGAATAAGCTCCCCAGGCGTAAAAACCTCCATGCGCCACATTGAGGATCTTCATCACGCCAAAGACGATCGTCAGTCCGACCGATACAATGAAAAGATAGGAGGCGTAGACGAGCCCATCGAGGAGTATGGTTAAAGCTGTCTGCACAATGATTTCCCGAACGGCGGCGGCGGGGAAGCCTTAGCCCCCTCGCCGCCACCAAGGTGATTTTCAGCAATCCGAGCCAGGCATGCCCGCCTCAAGCCAGTCTTCGGAGAGTTGACCGGCGGGTGGCAGGATGCAGTTTGCGGGATAAACTCTCACATCCACCACGGTCGGCTCGTCTTTTCCGTCATCCCAGGCGGTGACGCCGTAGCTAACGGGATGGATCGCCTGGTGTCCGTTGCCCAACGCGAAGCTGACGTCGCCGGCAATCGAGACGAAATCCAGGCCAGTCATCGCGCCGATGATCCGGTCCGTATTCGGGACCTCGCCGCTTTCGGCCGCGGCTTTGTCCATGGCCGCCTTCAGCGCCAGAACGGACTGGGCATACTGGTAGGAAGATTCCAGCGGATACACACCGTACCGTTCGCGATAGGCGTTGATGAACCATTCGTTCAGCTCGCCCTCCTGATTGCGGACAATAATGCCGAATTCGCCGCGCGTACCGATGACGGTGCCGGTTGGAAAACGTTTGCCCAGGTTGTCGATCGCGGATGCCCCGGCCACCGAGATGAACTTCTTTTTGTCGAAAAAGCCACGAACCGAGGCCTGTAGCACAAACGCTTCAATGTCCCCGTCCCAGAAGCTGGAATGAACCAGCTCCGAGTCCTCAAGAAGAAGCGTGGAGATCTCCGTCCCGTATTGTCCGGCGAAAAGTTTGGGGAATTGCGGGTTGTCCGATGCCCTGGACTCAGGCGACAGCTTCTGCATCGCGATGTCGAAGAACTTCCAGGAGTCCTGACCCCAGGCATAGTTCTGGTTGATGCCCGAATAGCTCGAGACATCGCCCAGTTGGTCACGGATATAAAGCGCCGCGGCCACACTGTCGCCCACGGCATGGGCCTGGGTCCGGAACGTGTAGTTCCAGTCACTGCCCTCGAAAAGGCGGGGCGTTCCGCAGACGGACATGACCGTCAGCGTCTGCAGCTCCTCCGCGACCGGAGCAACCGACATACAGGATCCCGAGGAAATGTATCCCAGAACGGCGTCGACGCCCTGCTTTTCCACCAGATTTCGGTATTCGGCAACCTGTTTGGCATTACCCCCGGATTCATCCGCAAAGATGGCCTCCAGCTGAAGGCCGCCGAATCCCGCGGTTTCATAGGGCGCCGGCATGGTGCCGCCGTTGATTGCGTCAATCACCAACTCAGCCCCATTCCGGCCCGGCACCCCGAAAGGCCCTGCGGCTGGCCCCGTCAGAAAGGAAACCACCGCCACCTTGAAAGATGTATCCGCCGGCGACGGGGACGCCAGGGCCGTTACGCCCGCGACAGCGCCAAGCGCCACCACCCTGAGCCCATTCCCAAACATATTATCGCGCATCGTGTCAGTTCCTCCCGATTGGCTTGCACTAATGAACCTTTACGAAAATTAGTTCCTTATCGCAAGCATTAATTTTTAAACATTTCGTCTCCAGTATCCAGATCCATTGAATTATCTTTTATAAACAATATTAAAAAAATATTTTAATCATCATCTCTTGACTAATTTTATTTTTTAGTTCATCAATGCAAGTAATTTTTGGGAAGTCTGAGAATTTCGGAGGGGCCGTAAAGTGGAATTGAGGGACGCCGTGACCATCCCCGCCGCACGCGAGACGGTGTGGCGGGCCCTGAATGATCCCGACGTGCTGCGGCACTGCATTCCCGGGTGCGAGGAGTTGGAGCGGAACTCACCGACGGAACTCGCCGCTAAAGTCACTCTCAAGGTGGGTCCGATCAAGGCCAGGTTCGCGGGAGAGGTAACGCTCAGCGGCATCAACGCTCCTGAGGGTTACGTGCTGTCCGGAGAGGGTAAAAGCGGTGTAGCCGGATTTGCCAGGGGATCGGCTACGGTTCGGCTTGAGGACGTTTCCGCGAACGAGACCCTTTTGCTTTACGATGCCAGGGCGGATGTTGGCGGCAAGATCGCGCAGCTTGGCGCGCGACTCCTCGACAAAACGGCCCGGAAACTCGCCCGAAAGTTCTTCGACGACTTCGCCGCGCAAGTCGCCCCCTGACTCAATATCCGATTCAACGTTAAGATAGCTTTGTTATGAATGATCTTCAGTTAAAACTAACCGACGGGATCGCAACCGTCACGATCAACCGCCCGACGCAGCGAAATTCGGTAACCTATGACATGTGGAACGGGTTCGCGGAAATTTTCGTTTCCCTGTCCGAGAACAGGTCCGTGCGTTCCGTCATCCTCACGGGGGCCGGGACGGACTTTTCGGCGGGCGCCGATGTTAGCGAGTTTGGCGACGCCCGTGAGAACTCGGAAAAAGCCAAGGAATATGAAATCGCGGTCGACAGGGGCTGTGGCGCGATCATGCATTGCGCCAAGCCGGTGATTGCCGTGAACCTCGGCTATACGCTGGGTGGTGGGGCGCACCTGGCTATGTCCGCTGACTTTCGCTACGCGCACACGGATGCCGAATTCGGGATTCCGGCGGCAAACCTTTCGATCGGCTACGGCGTGCAGGCCACGCGCAAACTGTTGGCTCTGGTCGGCCTGACCGAAGCGAAGCGCATCCTCTATTCCGCGCAACGATTCAGCGCGGAACACGCCCGCAGGATCGGTTTCGTCGATCACGTGTCCGAGGCCCCGATGTCCGCCGCGATTGAATTCGCCGGTGCGCTGGCTGCCAAGGCTCCGCTGACGCAAGGTGTCGCGAAATACATCCTGAACAGCGTCGCGCTGCAGGAGTTTGACGCGGAAAGGGCTGATGCACTCATTGACGGCGCGGCGGCCAGCCTCGACTATGCCGAGGGTCGCAACGCCTTTGCGGAAAAGCGCCCTGCGGCGTTTCGGGGGGAATAAATCAAACCCGCTGCATTTGAATATGTCCGGCCTGAAACGCTGTCTGAAGCGGTCGCGGCTCTGGACCATGACGACGCCAGGATCATCGCCGGCGGGCAGAGCCTGTTGCCTATGATGAACTTCCGCCTCGTTCAGCCCAAGCGATTGGTGGACATCAACCGCATCGCCGGGCTCGGCCGGATCGAGAAGACCGAGAGGGGCATACGTCTTGGTGCGCTGACGCGCCATGCCGAAGCCGCGCGGAGCGAATTGCTCGCCGAAAACGTTCCCATCGTCGCCGAGGCAATGGCCCATGTGGCCCATGTGGCGATTCGCAATCGGGGAACCGTCGCGGGCAGCCTGTGCCATGCTGACCCCTCGGCGGAATGGCCACTGCTGGTGACCCTGCTGGATGGTGAGATCGAGATACTGGGTGGCGACGGCCGCCGCACGGCGACACCGGCGGAGTTCTTCCTGGCTCCGCTTGTGACGGATATGGAAGAAACCGAATTGGTCACCGGCATCCACCTGCCGCCGCACGAAACACCTTGCGGCATGGCTTTCGACGAGGTCGCGCAGCGGGCAGGCGACTTCGCCGTTGTCGCCGCCGGCGCCCTCGTGCGCGTTGAAGACGGGCGATTCGCCGAAGTCCGTTTAGGGTTGGGCGGTGTCTCCGATACCTCGGTCCGCGCGGCCGCCCTGGAAGACGCACTGACCGGCCGGCCCGCCACCGCCGAGGCCATCGAAGCCTCGCTGGCGCTGACCGTCGAGGACCTTGAGCCCAACGATGACGTGCACGCCTCGGCCGCCTACCGGCTGTCGCTGGTGCCGGTTCTCTCGCGTCGGGTCCTTGGCCGCGCCCTGGAAAGGGCCACCGCATGAGCGACAGGACACATATCACCCTAACGGTAAATGGCGAACCTTTCGAGGCCTATGTCGAACCCCGCCTGCTGGCCGCCGACTTCCTTCGGGACGAGATGGGTCTGACCGGCACCCATGTCGGCTGCGAACACGGGGTTTGCGGTGCCTGCACCATCACCCTGGACGGGGTTAGCGCCCGCTCCTGCCTGATGCTGGCCGTGCAACTGGATGGCGGGGACGTCCGAACGGTCGAGGGCCTGGGCACCACACGAGAAATGCACCGTATCCAGCAGGCCTTCCGAGAACATCACGCCCTGCAATGCGGTTTCTGCACGCCCGGTTTTCTGATGACCGTGGGCGAAATTCTGGACACTCTGCCGCTGCGCGACGACGGGGAAATCCGCGACGCGCTGTCGGGCAATATCTGCCGCTGCACCGGCTACGACCACATCGTCAAGGCAGTCCGCGCGCTGGTCAACGAACGGGACGGAGTTTCCGATCCATGAAGATGCACATCCTCGACGCGGGCCGCCTGGCCATGAAAAAGCGTATCTACGTGCCCGACTGCGCCGACGGGACCGAGATGATCGAACTTCCGGTGATGGCGGTTCTATTCCGTCACGCTCGGGGGAACATTCTGTTTGACACCGGCTATCACACCTCGGTCATCACCGATGCGGAAGGGCGCTGGGGCAGGCTGGCAAGCGTAATGCGGCCCATCGGCGCGCCCACAAATAACGTGATCGACAGCATCGGAGCGCTTGGACTGACGCCGGATGATATCGATATCGTGGTGAATTCACATTTCCACCCCGATCATGCCGGGTGCAATGAGTTCTTCAGGAACGCGCGCTTCATCGTCCCGAGAAAGGAACTTGAGGTCGCCCGGAGCGAGGACGGCGCCAGGCTGGGGATGATGCCAGAGGACTGGGATCATCCGATGCCGATGGAAGGTGTCAGCGATGGGTATGACATCATGCGTGACGGCTCTCTGGTCACCATTGATCTGCCGGGGCACACGCCGGGCCTGATGGGGCTCAAGGTTTCGCTGGAAAACACCGGTAAGGTGCTTCTGGTGTCGGATGCGGTCAACCTGCGCCGCAATCTCGATAATGACGAAGTGCCCCGGAACGCCTGGGACGCGGATGCGGTGCTGGCCTCCTATGCGATCGTTCGTGACCTTGAGGCTGGGGGGGCGATGGTCATCTGCTGCCATGACGACCAGCAGTACGGGGCCCTGAAAAAAAGCGCGGATGCCTATGACTGACACGACCGCCTACATCAGGCCAAAATACGTGGGCGAACCGGTTCGGCGGCTGGAGGACCCACGCCTTCTGACGGGGCGGGGCCGCTTTACGGCGGATATCCGGCTGCCGCGCATGGTCCATCTGGCCTTCATCCGCTCGGATCAGGCCTATGCCCGGATCAATGACATCGACACCGAAGGGGTTCGCGCCATGCCGGAAGTGATCGGCATCTTCACCGCAGCCGATTTCACCCATATCCCGGAGATCGAGGCGCCCTCGAAGATGATGAGCTATCAGGCCACGGCCTGCCCGGTTTTGGCGAAGGATGCGGTGCGCTATGTGGGTGAGCCGGTCGTGGCCATCGTCGCTTCCAGCCGCTATGCGGCCGAGGACGCCGCCGCCCTGATCGAGATTGACTATGATCCGCTGGACGTGGCCGTCTCCGCCCGAGATGCGTTGGCCGAAGGCGCGCCGAAACTGCACGAAGCGCTGGCCTCGAACGTCATCCTGGAGCGTACGTTCGCCACCGGCGATGCGCCCGCCGAGATTGCAAACGCGCCGCACAAGGTATCGGGCCGGTTCAACCTGACCCGAAAAACCTCCATGTCCACCGAACCGCGCGCCTATCTGGCCGACTACGACGTGGGTAAGGACGAGCTGACGCTCTACGGCGCAACCAATATCCCGGGCATCGTGCGGGACGAGGTGGGGCGGCTACTGAATCTCAACGGCAACCAGATCCGCGTGATCGCGCCGGATGTGGGTGGCTCATTTGGCGGGAAGGGCTCCCTTTACCCCGAAGAGGTGATCGTGGCCGACCTGGCCCGCCGGCTGGAGCGCCCCGTGAAATATGTGGCCGACCGGCTGGAGGAACTGACCGCCAGTTCGCAGGCTTTTGGCGAAGAGATCGATGCCACGCTGGCCTTTGACGCCGAAGGTCATTTTCTGGCGCTGGACGCCGAGATCATCGGCGACATTGGGGCTTATTCGATTTATCCGTGGACCGCCGCGCTTGAACCCGTTCAGGTGGCGAGTTTCCTGCCCGGCCCGTACAAAACCCCATCCTATCGCGGTCGGGTACGTGGAGTGTGCACACCGAAACCCCCGACCGGCCCCTATCGTGGCGTTGGGCGCCCAATGGCCGTGTTCGCCATGGAACGTCTGGTTGATCTGGCGGCCGCCGAACTGGGCATGTCCCCGGTTGAAATTCGTCGCCGCAATCTGGTCGGGGCGCGGGATTTCCCGCATCGCATCGGCTCGGGGATCATCTGGGAGCGCTCGGGTTTTCAGGAGTGTCTGACGGCGGCCGAAGACGCCATTGACCTGACCGCTCTGGAAGCTGAACGGCAGCGGTCCGGCAAGTGGATCGGTGTGGGGTTTGCCTCCTATGCGGAGTTGACTGGCATCGGCTCGCGCATCGCGGTCGCTCCGGGGATGCCGATGAACACAGGGACGGAAACGGCTTCGGTACGCATCGACGCGACCGGCGCGATCACGGCGAGTTTCGGTCTCTCATCCCATGGCCAAAGCCTTGAAACCACGCTCGCGCAGATCGTGGGTGAGGAACTGGGCGTGAGACCCGAAGACGTGCGCATCGTCCATGGCGACACCGCCGCCGGTCCGCATGGGACTGGCACCTACGCCAGCCGCTCGGCGGTGCTGGGGGGCGGGGCCGCGATCAAGACGGCGCGAACCCTTCTGACCAGGGTCAAGCAGGTGGCCGCGACGCTGTTTGATGTCGATCCTGAGCGGGTGGAAACCGGTGATGGACGTATCTTCGTGCGCGACACCAACCACTCGATTGATTTCAGGGAACTGGCCCGCGTCGTCTACGCCGACATGGCTACCCTGCCGATGGAGAAACGCGAAACGCTTGAGGCGCGGGAGACTTTTGATCCCATCGTTGGGACCACCACATCCTCCACCCATGTGGCCGTGGTCGAGATTGATCCCGAAACGCTGGCCATCAAGCTGCGCAGGATCGTTGTGGCCGAGGATTGCGGCAAGCTGATTAACCCGCTGGTTGTGGACGGTCAGGTTCATGGTGGCGTGGCGCAGGGAGTTGGCGCGGCACTGCTGGAAGAGTTGAAATTCGACGAAAACGGCCAGCCGGTAACCGCGACTCTGGCGGATTATCTGGTGCCCACACCGGCGGAAATGCCGGACATGGATGTGCTTCATATCGAAACCGAGCTGCCAGACAATCCAGGCGGTTTTCGTGGTATGGGCGAAGGTGGCACCATCGGTGCCACCGCCGCCATCGCCAATGCCGTGGCTGACGCCGTCTCCCATCTCGGCATCGGGATCAATTCCCTGCCCATCACCCCAAACAAGCTGCACGCGCTGGTTGTGGCGACCCGCGAACCGAACGGACAGGAGTAAGACATGGACCTCAACCTGAAAGGCAAAGTGGCGCTGGTCACCGGTGGCGGGCGCGACACCGGCGGACGAATTGCCGAAACGCTGGCCGCCGAGGGCGCAATCGTCGCGGTGAACTACCGCAGGTCCGCGGAAGAAGCCGAAACCGTCGTAAAGGCCATCGAGGCGGCGGGCGGTCACGCTAGGGCCTATCAGGCGGATATCGGTCATTACGACCAGGTTACGACCATGGTCGACAGGATTGTCGCCCATTTCGGCAGCGTGGACATTCTGGTGAACAACGCAGGCTATGTGGTTTACAAAAAGTTCGTCGAAACCACACCGGGGGAGTGGCGGGCCCAGATCGACACCTGCCTTTATGGCGCGATCCACTGCTGCCACGCCGTTTCCCCGCACATGATCAAGCGGAACGGCGGCCGGATCATCAGCCTGGTGGGTGACAGCTCGCGTGTCGGCGAGGCCAATCTTGCCCTGGCGGCGGCGGCCCGTGGCGGCACCATCGCGCTTGGCAAATCGCTGGCCAAGGAACTGGGCCGGGCCAATGTCTGCGTCAACACAGTCTCGCTGGGCCTGGTTCGGACCGCGCATTCGGATGCCGAGTTCCTGGAGAAAAACATGGAAAAGATAGTCAGGGCCTATCCTGTCCGTCGCATTGGCACGCCTGACGACATCGCGCCGATGGTGGCCTTTCTTTCGTCGGACGAGGCCTCATGGATCACCGGCCAGGTGATTTCCGTGAACGGCGGCTTCTCTATGCCCTGACGCCCGCGCAACGCGCGTCATGAAGGGGAGGGGACCATAATACGCACCGATTTGATCGCGCCGGTCTCGGAGCTTTTGGAGCGGCAGGCAACCGCCGCACCGGACAAACTGGCATTCGAGGACGCCAGACGCAAAATCACCTACGCCCAGCTTGACGCAAGCACCCGCAATCTGGCCGCGCGGTACCGCGCCGTCGGATTGCAATCGGGCGGTAGCGTGGGCGTCTGGCTATCGAACTCGGTTGATTGGGTCGTGGCCACGCTCGCCGCAATCCGCGCGGGCGGGGTTGCGGTTCCGATCCCTTCAGTGGCCAAGCCCGGCGAGATCGCCTATCGAATTGATGATGCCGAAATCGATATTCTCGTCACTTGGTCCGACGCCATGCCCGTTCTGGAAAGGATCGGGCAGGGTGGGAGTCCCCGGCCCATGACCGTTATCACGACGGGTGAGCCCGGCGCGGGAACGCTGTCTTTCGATGATCTCACATCGAAGCCTGGGTCGGACTTGCCGCCGGAGGATATCGACGCCGTGTCCCTGCTGGTCTACACCTCCGGGACAACCGGTCAGCCCAAGGGCGTGCAGCTGACCACCCGGTCAATGCTCTGGGTTAACGCCGCCTGCTGGAACCCGATTTTCGGCATGGGCCCCGATGACGTGGTTTTATCGCCTTTGCCGCTGTTCCATTCCTACGCACTGAATTTCTGCGTGCTGTCGATCATCGCCAATGGCGCCAGCGAATACATCATGGAGACGTTTTCGACTGATGTGGCGATGGACCTGCTGGCACAGGACCGCTTCACGCTGATGCCCGGCGTTCCGACCATG
>JAPOUP010000140.1 GCA_026708635.1 Rhodobacter sp. | reverse complement strand
TGCGCGTAGGCACGCCAGAAGTGATGACGCTGCGCTCCAGGATCGCCGACATGCATACCGCAAACACGCTCCACGACGCCCAGCAGGGACGGCTGCTCGATGCACCATCGGCGAAGCATGACCCAGTCCCGCCATAGTCCACGGGCGATAATGTCGTCGATCGCCATCGGCGACCGTGCGGCGGATTCCGTGTTGACAAGATGGCGATGCCGCATGTCTCGATCCAGTTGACCGTAGAATGAATGAACCTGACGGCGCTTCAGAAGTAGCCCAGGCAGGCCCGGAGTTCAAGTAGGAGACCCACCGAGCCACCGAGCCACCGAGGGTGTGGTCCAACTCTTCGATGGGCGCAATCCAGTCAAGACACCTCGTCAGATCAAGGAACTCCCGATCGGAAAAACGGACGCCCCGACGCACGCGATACGAAGGCAGAGGCGCACGATACAGCCCATATAGCCTGTCTCGCCATACGGCAGTTCACCTTGGTCATTCCAGTAATGACAAAATCCGGCATTACCGACACTTCAGCCGATCAATGTCCGGTCCTCACAGGCACTCGGCGAGCGTAGTCGCAAGATTGCGGATCACCTGCGAATAAAGGTCGGGCCCTGGTTCGAGTGCCGCGCCCAAAGGATCGATCACGCCTGTATTGGCATCGGTCCCGGCCAGGACGGTAGCGACAAGACCCGGATTGTACTGTGGTTCGGCAAGGACGCAGTCAATGGTCTCCTCAACGATTCGACCCTGGATCTCGGCGATTCGCGCCGGACCGGGATCCGTGGCATCACCCAATGAAATCGCGCCTGAGGCCGGGAAATCGAAGGCCACTTCGAAATACTGGTAGGCATCGTGGAATACGATGAAGCTTCTGCCCCGAACCGGATCAAGGATTACGCTCACCGCCGCCGACAGAGTCTCCATCTCCCCAACCGCGGCAGCCGCGTTGGCGAAATAAGCGCCCGCGTTGTCGGGATCCAAAACCGAAAGCTGAGAGGCGATCAGATTCAACCATGTGACGGCGTTTTCGGGCGAGAGCCAGGCATGCGGGTCATGGCTGCCGTGGGCATGACCGTGATCGTCATGATCCCCGGCATGCGAATCATTGCCGTGGGCCGTTTCACCGTGTCCATGCTCGTCTTCACCGTGCTCATGTTCGTCGTGGTCGTGTGCATGCTCCTCATGGTCGTGCTCTTCGTGTCCGTGCTCTTCGCGATCGTGTTCGCCGCTATGGTCATGTTCTTCATGGCTCTCATCGCCGTGCGCATGCGCCTCAAACAGTGCCCCTTCCCGAAAATCGAGCAGGATCGTGCCCTCCGTCTCCAGCAGCGTCACCACAGCCGCATCGTTCGACAGCGTCTCAACCGCATCCGCCATCCAGGGTGTCAGGTCCTTCCCCATCCAAAACACGAGATCGGCGTCCTGCAGCGCGGCCGCCTCGGAGGGGCGCAGGCTATACTCGTGGGGCGAGGCCCCGGGTTGTACGATCAGGTCCGGCGTGCCGACACCATCCATGACACGCGCCACGAGAGAATGTACGGGCGCGATATCGACCGCGACATCAGGCACATCCGCCATGGCTGCGCTTCCCATAAGCGCGGCGGTAACCGAGAGATGAATGAGTTTTCTGGACACTGGAAACTCCGTATGATTATATCCTGAGTATAAGGTATCTGATATATTATAACATGACAAGCGATAATACCCTTGCGCCAGCCGCAAATCCGGTTCCTCTAGGGTTTCGGCAACATGATCATAGTGTCTGCGTGAGCCGGACGCTGGCAGCCGCTGAAACCTACTGCGCTGAGCGGGGTTTGCGCCTTACGCCGTTGCGACGGAAGGTGCTGGAGTTACTGCTTCGGGAACATCGGGCGCTTGGGGCCTATGAAATCCTCGATTTGCTGCGTGAGGCGGGATTTGGTTCGCAGCCACCCGTCGCTTACCGACCGCTCGATTTTCTCGCCGTGCATGGGTTCGTGCACAGGATAGAACGCCTGAACGCTTTCGTGGCGTGCGCACATCCAGGCGAAACGCATTCGCCAGCCTTCCTGATATGCCGCTATTGCGATACTGTGGCCGAAGCGCATTGGATTTCAGCCAAAGAAGCTCTTGGGGCAGCGGCGCGGGTCGCCGGATTCCAGATCGAGCGAGCGGTCGTGGAAGTCGAAGGGATCTGCGCGGACTGCGCAAACGGGACCCGAAAATGAGCCTGATCGCCATCGAGAACCTCAGCGTCAACTATGGCGCCCGCACCGTGCTAAACACTGTCAGCCTAACCGTGGAACCGGGTGAGATCGTCACCATTGTCGGCCCTAACGGCTCCGGCAAGACAAGTCTCCTGCGGGCGATCATCGGGGCGACCGAACCCGCGGCGGGAAGGATAACACGCAAGCCCGGTCTTAGGATCGGCTACGTGCCGCAACGCCTGCACATCGACCCGACCCTGCCAATCACCGTGGAGCGTTTCATGCGACTGACCGATGCCGTGGATCGCGAAAACTGCTCGGCGGCCCTGAACACAGCCGGTGTGCCAGATCTACCGAAGCGGCAGATGTCGCAACTCTCTGGCGGGCAGTTCCAGCGCGTTCTGCTAGCGCGCGCCCTAGTCAATCGGCCGGAGATTCTGCTCTTGGATGAACCGACCCAGGGTCTGGACCAGCCCGGTTCGGCGGCGTTTTACCGCCGTATCGACGGGGTGCGCCGCGACACCGGCTGCGCCGTCCTGATGATCAGTCACGAACTGCATGTCGTCATGAGCGCGTCAGACCGGGTGATTTGCCTCAACGGTCACATTTGCTGCGAGGGCACGCCGGCGGTCGTGACCTCGGCTCCGGAGTATCAAGCCCTGTTCGGTACCGGTACCGGAGGCGCGCTGGCGCTCTATCGGCACGACCATGATCATGATCACTACCACCATCACCCACAAGACCAGAAGTCCGCACGGTGATGCTGGACGACTTCATGATACGCGCGACACTTGCCGGCATCGGAGTCGCCGTCGCGACGGCTCCTCTCGGATGTTTCGTGGTCTGGCGACGGATGGCCTATTTCGGTGACGCGACGGCTCATGCGGCGGTCCTCGGCGTCGCGCTGTCGCTGGTGCTGCAGATATCGATCTTCGCTGGCGTGCTGGCCGTGGCTTTGCTGATGGCCCTGACAGTGACGTTTCTGGCCGGCCGCGGCTACACCATGGACACGCTTCTCGGCGTGTTGGCCCATTCCGCATTGGCGTTCGGGCTGGTCGCGGTTTCGTTCCTTTCAGGCGTCCGCATCGATCTGATGGCCTATCTATTGGGTGACATCCTCGCCGTATCACGCGGCGACCTCATGGTCATCTGGAGCGGCGCGGCGCTCGTGGCCGCGCTGATCGGGTGGCGCTGGTCGCCGCTTCTGACCGCGACCCTCAACCGGGAGCTCGCTCATGCCAGTGGTTTCGATCCGAGGCGGGAGCAGTTGGTCCTGACCCTGTCTCTAGCCATCACGGTGGCTGTCGCGATCAAGGTTGTCGGTATCCTGTTGATCGCCGCCATGCTGATCATTCCCGCCGCCGCGGCGCGCAACCTCTCCCGGACACCCGAGACGATGGCCTTCATCGCCGCCTTGATTGGCGGGCTCTCCGCGGTTGCCGGCCTGCGGGCGGCCTATATCCTTGACACCCCCGCCGGCCCGTCGATCGTATGCTTTGCTGCGATATTGTTCGCCGGCTTCAGTCTTACGGGCTGGCACAGCCAACGTAGCCCATAGAAATTTGTGGCGGACTCAAGATGTGTATTCGTTAACGCACGTGATGGATGCTGATGCCGTCAATTGCCCGAAAGGCAACGTATTCCGTGCCCGCATGAAACAGGTGCCCGCCTGAACGACACAGCCCGACCGTCTGACGGTCATGGCGACTGTCCCACTTTATGGCCAGCAGGCTTCGCCCATCCGAAGCCCTCATGATGACTTGGGTGTTGAATTCCGGTTTCCGGGCATCAATGACCGGACGGTCGAAACCCGATGTTCCCGCAAATCGAGCTGTCCGGGACGGGCGGCTTGTGCGACCGACGATCCATGGCACCGATATACCGGACGATCACATGGTCGAGGGATTCCGGCCTCGATCCACCCGGTACATTGCGCGGTCGTACCCCCAATGATATATCCAACCCATCAATGCCGGGAACGGGTGTTCCAGTCCGGATGGCTAACCATCGGGCGATGGAACTCCGGCGGATCGCGGCACTCCATAATCCCCAGTCGCATACGGGAGGCGATGGAGACTTTGTTCTGGAAGTTTGGATAGCTGGACTGCAACCGCCGATGCCAGACACCGGAAATAGCGCGAAGCAAGTCTTGGTCGGGCAGGTCGAGCGCGTCACCTTCCATAACGACGGGAACGGTTTCTGTGTCCTGCGCGTCAAGGCACGCGGCCATCGCGAACTGGTCACGGTGACCGGCCACTCTCCCAGTGTCTCGGCCGGTGAGTGGATCACCGCGACCGGCGACTGGGTCAATGACCGGAACCACGGCCTGCAGTTCAAAACGAAATTCCTCAGAACCTCGTCTCCTTCCACGGCGGAGGGTATCGAGAAATACCTTGGATCGGGGATGATACCCGGAATCGGACCCGTCTACGCGAAACGGCTGATAAAATACTTCGGTACCGATGTCTTCGAGATTATCGAAGCCAGCCCCGAACGTCTTCGCGAGGTGAACGGGATCGGCCCCGTCCGCGCGGCGAGGATCATCGGTGGCTGGGCGGACCAGAAGGTCATCAGGGAAATCATGGTTTTCCTGCATCAGCACGGGATTGGAACCTCAAGGGCCGTAAGGATTTTCAAGACCTACGGAGTGGACTCCGTGCAGGTAATGACCGAAAATCCCTACCGTCTCGCCCGGGATATTTCCGGCATGGGATTCCGGACCGCTGACCTGATCGCCGAAAAGTTGGGGATCGAGAGAACGGCGTCGATCCGTGTGCGCGCGGGAATAACCTTCGCCCTTAACGAGGCCGTGGGGAATGGGCACTGCGGACTGCCGCGTGCCGAACTGATCACGCTTGCGGAAAAACTTCTGCGGGTTCCCGATGGCCTCATCGAGGACGCGATCCAAATGGAACTCGTGGACCGCACCGTAACATGCGACCGAATCCGAGACACCGAGTGCCTGTTCCTGACCAAACTGCATGCCGCGGAACGCGGAATCTCGGAACGGTTCGGACGGATCGCGGATGGTTCCCCGGCCTGGAGCGGGATCGACGCCGAGCGGGCGCTTCCATGGGTGGAAAAAAGCACCGGTCTGCGGCTGGCGGAGCGCCAGAAGGATGCCATCCGGCTCGCGCTGCGATCAAAAATTCTCGTCATTACGGGTGGTCCGGGCGTCGGCAAGACAACCATAGTTAACTCGATCCTGCGTATCCTCAGCAAGCATTCCGTGGACATCCTGCTCACCGCCCCCACCGGCCGTGCGGCGAAGCGGATGATGGAGGCGACTGGCGGGGAAGCGAAGACGATCCATAGGCTTCTCGAGTTTGACCCCTTATCCTTCGGATTCAGGAGGAACGCCGAAAATCCGTTGACCTGCGACCTGCTCGTGATCGACGAATGCTCGATGGTGGACGTCCCCCTGATGAATTCGCTACTCAAGGCCATTCCGGACCGTGCGGCGCTACTCATTGTCGGGGATATCGACCAGCTTCCCTCCGTCGGTCCGGGACAGGTGCTCGCCGATATCATCGACTCGGGAACCGTTCCGGTGATTGCGCTGCGGGAGGTTTTCCGTCAGGCATCGCGTAGCAGGATCATAACCAGCGCCCATCGGATCAACCGGGGTCTCATGCCGAATCTCGGCACTCCCGTGGGCGAGACCGATTTCTATTTCGTACCCGCAGACGGTCCCGAACAGGCGATATCCCGGATCATCGAACTGGTCCGTAACCGCATACCCCGCCGTTTCCGGTTGGATCCGGTCAGGGACATCCAGGTTCTATGCCCGATGAACCGCGGTGGCATAGGCACCCGTTCGCTCAACATCGAACTCCAGGCGTGCCTAAACCCCTCCTCGGACGAAAAAATCGAGCGTTTTGGCTGGACGTTCGCCGCGGGTGACAAGGTGATGCAGACCCAGAACGATTACGACAGGGAGGTCTACAACGGCGATATCGGGCTGGTCGAGACGGTCGACGGTGACGAAGGCGAAATAACCGTCAGAATTGATGGCCGTTCGGTCACGTTGCCCTTCAATGAACTCGACAATCTGGTGCCCGCCTATGCGATCACGGTCCACAAGAGCCAGGGGTCGGAGTTTCCTGCCGTGATCATACCGTTAATGACCCAGCACTACATGATGCTGCAGAGAAACCTGTTTTACACCGCGGTAACCCGCGGGAGGAAACTTGTCGTGCTGGTCGGGCAGAAAAAGGCGGTGGCAATCGCGACGGGGAATGTTTCCGGGCACCGGCGCTGGTCCAAACTGAGGGAATGGCTTGCCGACCGCGGCAAGAACTCCTTACCCCCATGATCGTCCGGGCCATCCACCGTATCCTTCGCCGGAAACGTCATCTCAGTCATCGTTTGGCTCCGTATCGCCGCTGCCGGCCGTAACTGAACCTTTCCCGCGGAAACCAATCGCGACCACATAACGTTCCGAGCTGTCAGCCCGTGACGCCGGCGGCTTCGCGTTCATCACCTTTCCGAAGCGTCGCCTGAGCATATTCTGCATATTGCCCTCCGCACCGCCCGCCAGCACCTTGGCGACGAAAACGCCTCCCTCATCCAGCACGTCAACGGCGAATTCCGCCGCCACCTCGCATAGCGCGATGATCCGGAGATGATCTGTCCGCCTGTGACCTGATGCCGCCGCGGCCATGTCCGAAAGCACTACATCCGCCGCACCGCCTAGCCGCTCCATTACCAGTCGGTCCGCTCCCTCGGACAGGAAATCGACTTGCTGGATCTCCACCCCGGGAATTGGGTCAACCGCCAGGAGATCAACGCCGATGACCCGGCCGACCGCCCTGCCCGACCGCAGTCCCAAAGCGTTGACGCGCCTGGACGCCACCTGACTCCAACCACCCGGAGCGCATCCAAGATCGACAACCCGGGCTCCGGGAGCCAGAAACCCATACCGATCGTCCAGTTCCATGAGCTTGAACGCCGCGCGGCCGCGATAGCCCTCGGCTTTGGCGCGTCTGACGTAAGGATCGTTTAGCTGACGTTCCAGCCATCGCGTCGAACCCGACCGCCGTCCCTTCGCGGTCCTGACCTTGACCCGGAGTTCCCGCTGGCCGCGGCCGCTTGTTTTCCTGACCATATTCCCTTCCGGATCAGCCTACCGCGCATCGGCGGCACATACCTGCGCGGAGACGTGCCCGCGGGAGAAATGTCCCGCCGACAAAGGATTTCAGTAAGGTCCGTCCTCCAGAACACCGTCCGCATACATCTGCGCATATAGCAGTCCTTCCCGCAGACCGCGGTCAGCCACCGAAAGCAAGTCGGTTGGCCATGTCCTCAGAAGCGCATGGAGGATCGCGACCCCCGACATGATAAGAACGTGACGGTCCCGGCCAATCCTGGGATCCCGCCGACGGCCTTCGGGACCCAGCCTGAGATAGGCGCGTATCACCCGGCCAATCTGGTCCGACGTCATTCGCAGTCCGTCGATCCTGTTTCGGTCATACCGCCTAAGGCCGAGATGGCTCGCCGCGACCGTGGTTACGGTCCCGGAGGTTCCGATGATCTGAAACCCGCCTCTTTCGTGGAACTCGTCATACGGCATGAAATCGGTCAGCTTCTCCTCGAAATGGCAACTCATCAGCGCGAATTTGCCGGCATCGTCCTCTACATCGCCGAATTTGTCGCAAAGGGTCGCCACACCGAGCTGAACTGACTTCCAGTCGACGACCTTGGCATGGGGGAAAGGACTGTTAACTGGCTTGAAACCGCTATGAAGCCGCATAATGGCCCGTGGACGGTCGGCATGGGGCACGCTGGTCAGATCGATCCACACAAGCTCCGTTGACCCACCGCCGATGTCGATGACCAGAAGCCGCCTGGTTCTGGTGCTGACTAGCGGCGCGCAGGAGACCACGGCAAGCCGGGCTTCCTCCTGGGGATCGATGATTTCAAGCTGAAGACCCGTCTCACGCCGGACGAGTTCCAGGAACTCTCCGCCGTTGGTGGCCTGGCGGCAAGCCTCGGTCGCGACAAGCCGCATGCGCCGGACTCCGTGCCGGTCCAGCTTCATTCGGCAGATCCGCAACGCGTTAAGCGCCCGCTCCATCGACCCGCGACTCAAATTCCGCCTGCTTTCCAGCCGGTACCCCAACTGTACCGGTTTCGAGAAACTGTCAATCACGTGAAACTGGTTGCCCTTGGGCTGCGCGATCAGCATGCGGCAACTGTTGGTGCCCAGATCCAGTGCGGCATAGGGCTCCACCGGATCGGGAGGCTCCGGCGCGAGACGCTCGACCGGCATTGGAAATTTAATTGGAATCAGATTGGCCACGACCCCCAACGCCCCGAATTCCGGTTATTGGCAGGATAGTCAATCGGCTGGGAGTCGCGCAAGTGAATCTTTGTTCGACCGCCGGCTACCGGGAATACCGATCGGCCGCGATCCACACCCGCGCCACCCATGGACGGCCGTCGTTCACGTCGCCCAACCTCCGGTTTTCGCTTCATTCCCGCGATCGAATTCCCATGGCGGGACAAACCCCGCCCGCTGACGCCGGACCCGTCCCGTCCAAGGACTTCAAAAGGACGTGTCCAGCAATCGTCTTCCGGAATCCGCGCCCGCGATTCGCTGGATTCGGCCTTAACGCCGATATATGGCGGGTGGCCGTCGGCAGGCCGTCGCATCATGGCCTGAAGGTGTCGAAAAAAGGCGCTGACAGTCGTATTCCGAAGCGTACAAGCGCACAGGTTCTAGGAAAGGCGCTGGCGATGCCCGATGTCACTGTCGTTTTCTGGCGCGACATACCGGCCCAGGTGATTGTCGGCAAGGGTCGGCATGGTGCGAAGGCCGCGTTGCCCGAACGCTTCGAGCAGGCAATTGACCGAGCCGCGATGAAGGCCGGAGTTACGGGCACCGACGACTACCTCAACGCCTTCCGTAAAGCGTCCGCCTACCCGGTCGAGGGCAATCAGGACGAAGTGGCCATCACCGAAGCCAGCCGGATCGATACGGAATATGGACCCAAGAGACTGAAGGCGCTCGTCGAAAAGGACGGATGGGCGTGAAACTCCCGGCCGCACCGGAGACCGCGACGGCGCTTCAGAATTGTCCGGGGGCTCTCGACGGCTCCGGAGCGCGGGAGGCCGGGACCGGGTCGCTCCTGCGGAACTACTCCATCGAGGTCATGCCCCGCACCGCGGCAAGGATCAAGGACTTCCGTGCCCTCCTGCCGGACGGTACCCGCGTATACATCGCCCATCTGGAGGGGACACCGATTGAGGACATGGTTGAGACCGCCGGTCGAATCGCGCGCGACGGCTTCGCCGTAATGCCACACTTTCCGGCGCGAATCATTCCGGATACTCGCACCCTGAAGGACTGGATAACCCGCTATCGGGGCGAAGCCGGGATAAATCAGGCGTTGCTGCTCGCGGGTGGCGCGGCGGAACCGTCGGGCGCGTTTCACTCATCCATGCAGCTCATCGAAACGGGCCTATTCGACGCAAACGGCTTCAAGCGCCTTCACGTCGCGGGTCATCCCGAGGGAAACAGGGACATAGATCGTGACGGAACCGAAAGGAACGCCATGGATGCCCTTCGCTGGAAACAGGCGTTCTCGGAGCGCACCGACGCGAGAATGGCGATCGTGACCCAGTTCGCGTTCGAAGCGGCACCAATCATCGCGTGGGTCAAGCGGCTGGCGCAGGAGGGCATCGACCTCCCGGTGCATGTCGGCGTCGCGGGACCCGCGAGGTTACAGACACTCATCAAATTCGCCATTGCATGCGGCGTGGGAAATTCCCTAGGAGTCCTCCAAAGGCGAGCGAGGGACCTGACAAAGCTGGTGCGCCCGTTCGAACCGGCCGAACTGATCTCGGAGCTCGCCGCGTATAAAGTCGCCGACGCCGACTTAGGAATCGAGCGGGTCCACTTCTTTCCGCTTGGTGGACTGGAGGCCTGCGCGAACTGGGCGGCCGCGCATGGCGGCGTCACCATCCGCCCCGCCAGCGCGGCATGAACTGGAGAATTTCCGGATGATCCGCACCGTTGTCGAATCCCGCTCCAAGTCCGTCACCATCGGGTTTGAGGAACCGTTCTGCGTGATTGGTGAAAGGATCAATCCAACCGGGCGAAAGGTCCTCGCCGGGCAGCTTGAGGCGGGGGACTTCTCGACCGTGGAGAAAGATGCCGTCGAGCAGGTAGCCTGCGGAGCCATGATCCTCGACGTCAACGCAGGCGTCGTTTATAATTCGAACCCCGATCCAAACGAGACCGAACCACCGCTCATGACAAAAATGATTGAGCTGGTCCAAGGGCTTGTCGACGTTCCTTTATGTATAGACAGTTCCGTTCCCGGTGCGCTTGAAGCCGGACTCGACGTCGCATACGGCCGTCCACTGCTGAATTCGGTAACGGGCGAGGAAGAACGGCTGGAGGCGATCCTGCCGCTCGTTAAAAAGCACAACGTACCGGTTGTCGCGATATCGAATGATGACACCGGAATAAGTGAGGATCCTGACGTTCGGTTCCAGGTGGCGAGGAAAATCGTGGAACGCGCGGCGGATTTCGGCATCCCACGTCAGGATATCGTCGTTGACCCGCTGGTCATGCCGGTTGGCGCGATGGCGACGGCGGGGCGCCAGGTGTTCTCTCTGGTGCGGAAGCTGCGGGAGGAGTTGGGGGTCAACACGACCTGCGGCGCCTCCAACATTTCGTTCGGCCTCCCGCACCGTCACGGCATCAACGCGGCCTTCCTGCCCATGGCCATCGCCGCGGGCATGACAAGCGCGATCATGAACCCTGTCCGTCCTTTAGAGATGGAAGCGATCCACGCGGCCAACTTCCTGATGAATCACGATGCCAACGGGGGAAAATGGATAAGATTCGCCCGCGTCATGGACGCCGTGAATGACGGACAGACTTTTCCCGCGGCGTCGCAGGCGGCGTCCACCGGCGGAAGGGCGGGCCGAAGGCGACGGAAAACCGGTGGACGTAGCTGAAGGTCCACGGAACCACCGTTACCGAAAACCGGTGCGATCACGCGGCGGACTCTTTTCGCCACCTACCGCTCTCCTGACTCCAGTACTGCGCACCGCAACCCGCCTGGACCAGTGACCGCCACCTATTCCGTGCGATTTGGACCGCATTCGCGTCGTTGCCGTCAAACAGGACGCAGACCCGTTCGAGCCGCCGCACCTCGTCCGGAGTGATCTCCGCTCCATCAATGCTCATCACACATGCCGCGCCGTTGGGCAGTTCCAGGTCCGTTGTCAGCAGTACCGGCTGGAGGGAGTCATGCGGACCCCCGGCCCGGCCATGCGGCAGGAACGAACCATCCGGGCCGAGCCATAACCTCTCGTCAAGCCAGTCCATACGCGCGGCGTCAACGCCACGTACGGCCACCCGCCACCCCGCTTTACGGGCACGGTCGAGAAGCGCTGGCAGGACTTCCTCGAGCGGCTGCCGTGTCAGGTGATAGAAGTAAGCCTCCCCCATACGTGCCAGCCTCCAAACAAACATCACCGGCAACCCGGCCATATCCCCGCGAAGTTCCGGAATCCATACACCGACCAAATACGCGTAACCCGATCCCTCCGGGCACGCTCCCGAAAAAGTCATGTTGCCGTCGCGAAATAACGCTCCATTTTTCCGGTCGCTTCGTTGTCGGTTTACCGGATTGCCCCTTGTTTCACCTTGGAGAGGTTCCCGTTCATCGAAAACACCTCCACGGATTCCTTCGATGTTCACCTATGCCCGAGTACGGCTTAGACGGAAAGGAAGAGCGTCATGGAGACCACGCAAGATACCGACCTCACGCATCGCCTGAAAGCGACCTCCGCGACCATACACGCAGGTACGCCGCTTCCGGGAGGGCCGTGCGACACACACCCGGTACTTCCGCCAGTCCGCTGAGCGAGGGAGAAACGCACGAACCGATGTGACGATCCGGATCAACGGCGTCAACCATCCATTGAATTCCGGGTTCCGTCATGGGCGGAGTGCCCCGGAGTTTCAACCCGCGGCTTTCCGCCCGTAGTCCGCGCAGATCCGGCTTTCAGTCCTCAAACCGATCCGAGATCAGACGGTTCAGCGCCAGAACGCCCCAACCGGACGCACCCTTCGGCGCCAGTGCCGTTTCGGACTTGGTGCTGGCGACGCCGGCGATGTCAAGATGTATCCACGGCAATCCGTCCTTAACGAAACGCTGCAGGAACTGCGCCGCCGTTACCGCTCCCGCGGGCCGGCCTCCAACGTTTTTCATGTCGGCGATATCGGATTTCAGCATCCTGTCATAGGCCGCGCCAAGCGGCATACGCCAGGCTCCCTCACCCTCGGCCTCGGCGGCGCGCAGAAACGCCCGGCAGAAGCCATCGTCATTGGAAAACACGCCGGCGTTCTCATGGCCGAGTCCGACGATTATGGCTCCCGTCAGCGTGGCGAGATCGACCATCGCCGAGGGCCTGAAACGCTCCTGCGCGTACCACATGACATCACACAGCACGAGCCTGCCCTCGGCATCCGTGTTGATGACCTCGACGGTCTCGCCCTTCATCGACCTGACCACGTCACCGGGCCTTTGGGCACGGCCGTCGGGCATGTTCTCGACCAAACCGACGAGACCGACGACGTTCGCCTTCGCGTTCCTGAGAGCCAGGGCTTTCATGACCCCGGCAACCACCCCGGCGCCACCCATGTCCATCGTCATGTCCTCCATGCCGGAGGCGGGCTTCATGCTGATGCCGCCGGTATCGAATACGACACCTTTTCCGATCAATGCCAGAGGCTCCTTTCGGCCGCCTCCCTTCCAATGCATAACGACGACTTTGGAGGGGCTTGCGCTACCCTGACCTACAGCCAGAAGGGTCCGAAAGCCTTTCCTTACAAGCTCCGCCTCATCCAGCACCTCAACCTCGATGCCTAGCTCTCCCAACCCTTTCAGGCGTTTCGCGAACTCAACCGTGGTCAGCACATTGGACGGAGCGTTAACCAGATCCCGGGTCAGGAACACCCCTTCCGCGAGCGGACGTACGCCCGCGGCCTTACCAAGGGTTGCCTCCAGCCTGCTGGCCATGACCGTGATCTTTCCGCCCCTTGAGTCGGGATCCCCTGACTTATGGTCAGTGAATGCATAGTCCCCCAGCACCAGGCCAAGCAGCGCATCGCCCGCCGCCGCCGGTCCGCCCGCCATGAACAGCATGTTCCGCGCGCCGCGCGCCTTGCCGAGCGCGGCGCCTGACCGCCGGACATCGATGGGTTTTGCCCGTTTCCGCAGCCTGGCCACATGAACGGCTTCCGCCGCCATCCCGGCGGGCCACGTCAGCGCGGAGGTTTTTCCGGCTTCGAGTTTGCCGAACGATTCGCTACTCACAAGCCTTGACAGAGCGCCACCCGTAAGGCTGTCCACCCGCCGTCCCGCAGAATCCAGCCTGCCGTCCTCGGGAACAAGTAACGCGACGCATCCCGGTACCCCGGCGATACGGTCCAGATCGGTCTCAACGATGCTGAATTCGGTCGGAACGGTCATTGCCCGCTTCCCATATTCTCCGATGCCAGGCGTCTGCTTACGCCGACTCCGATCGATTGGCCAGCCACTTCCCCGGCGCGGGCCCACTTGCGGCAAGGACGGATTCGGTTACAATCAAGTTAGAAACAACCTCGGGCGTTGTCGGTCTGTGCCCAGCTTTAGTAGATTTGACAAGTACGTGCTGTCGAAGCTGATGACGCTGTTCAGCCTCTTCGCGGTGGTACTGGTGGGGGTCTACTGGATCAATCAGGCGGTTCGCCTGTTCGACCATCTCATTTCCGATGGCCAGTCCGCCGGCGTCTTTGTTGAAATCACCTTACTGACGCTTCCAAACGCGATCCGGATAACGCTGCCAGTCGCGGCGTTCGCTGCGTCGCTATACGTCGCGAGCCGCCTGATCTCGGACAGCGAACTCGTCGTCGTCCAGGCGGCCGGTTGGAACCGATGGCGCCTGATGCGTCCCGCGATGGTTTTCGGCGTCTTTGTGGCACTGCTCATTTCCATACTTACCCACATCGCCGGGCCGATATCGGCGAGACAGCTGGCGGAGCGCCAGGAAGATATATCAGCGAACATATCGTCCCGTCTGCTAACCGAGGGCGAACTCGTCCATCCAACTGACGGGATCTCGTTCTATGTCCGCGAGGTCGCGCTATCCGGAGAGCTAAGCAACATCTTCCTCATGGACACGCGCAGCTCTGTCCGAAACGTGACGTATACGGCCAAGCGGGCGTTCCTGGTGCGCCATGAAACCGGCCCGAAACTCGCCATGTTCGACGGAATGGTGCAGTCCATGTCCCTGGATGAACGACGACTCGCCGTAACCCAGTTCGAGCGGCTGGTCTACGACGTCGCGGCATTGGTCAGCCAGGCCAGACCGGCGGTGCGGATGAGGGAACTCACGACGCGTGAACTGCTCTGGCCGGACGCGCTTACGGTCGAACGGGTCGACCTGCCGCCCGCCGTCCTGCTCGCCGAGGGTCACGGGCGCGTCAGCCAGGCGCTGATCGGGATGGTGGCGGCGCTCGCCGGATTCGCCGGGCTGATGCTGGGATCCCTCAACCGTTTCGGGACACTCAAGCAGGTCATCGGCGCCGTTGTCGCCCTGATCGGACTTAAGCTGGTGGATAACCTGATGATCAACGTCGCCGGTTCGAACCCCAGCCTATGGCCGCTGGTATATTTCGCTTCCGCGCTTGGTCTGGCCGCCATCGCGGTAACGCTCATAAGCGAGAGGCCCGACTTTCCGGCGTTCAGGCGACGGCGGCGGGCATGATACTGGATCTCTATCTCGCGCGCCGCTTCCTGACGACGTTTCTGGGAGTGTTCGGAGTGTTCCTGGCGCTTTCGTTCCTGATCGGAATGGTGGAGCAGATACGCAGGTTCGACGCTGGAGAAGTCGGATTCGTTGGAATCATCAAGCTGACGCTATTGAATACCCCCAGGGAAACATCCCGCATCCTGCCACTGATAATGACCATGGCGACACTGACGTTTTTCATGTCATTGGCGCGATCTTCCGAACTCGTGGTCATCCGGTCGACGGGACGGTCCGTCTACCGCACTCTTTTCGCCCCGGTATCGGTGGCTTTCATGATCGGCGTCGGCGCCGTCGCGATACTGAACCCAATCGTCGCCTCCACCAGCAACCAATATGAAATCGTTGCCGCGCGAAACGCAGAGAGAGCGTCCAGCTTCCTTTCGCTCAGCCGTGAGGGATTGTGGCTTCGGCAAGGCGGGCGGGACGGACAGGTAGTGATCCGCGCCGCACGGAGCAACCTGGACGGGACCATACTCTCAGACGTGACATTTTTTGAATTCGGTCCCGATGGCACGCCCGGCTATCGTATCGAAGCGGAGTCGGCGACGCTCGGTTCCGGCGCCTGGCAACTCGGGTCAGCCAAGAAATGGTACCTTGACACACCGGCGAATCCCGAACGCGAATCCACCGTTTACGCGGAACTCGACGTTCCGACCGGCCTGACCGCCAGCCGGATCCGCGAAAGTTTCGGCACCCCGAACTCGATCTCGATCTGGGAACTCCCTGATTTCATCGACCGGCTGGAACGGGCCGGTCTCTCACCTCTCAGGCACCGGATGTGGATGAACATGGAACTCGCGCTGCCGGTAATGCTGACGGCGATGGCGCTGGTCGGTGCGGGAATCTTCATGCGCCATACAGGATACCGAAGGACCAGCACTATGGTGATTCTGGCGCTCGCTTTGGGCTTCGCACTGCATTTCATACGCAATTTCGCGCAGATTCTCGGAGAGAACGGCCAGATCCCCGTTCTCCTCGCGGCCTGGTGTCCACCGGTAGCCGCGATCATGCTAACCGCCGGCATCATTCTAAACCTGGAATACAGATGACGCCGCACGTCCTCCTGCTCGCCCTTGTCCTCACCTTCGCGCCGATGGCGGGCGCGGCGCAGGCCCCGGTGCTGATCGCCGATACGGTCACCGTATCGGCTGACGGATCCACTTTCACCGCCACTGGAAATGTCGAAGTCCTGTCCGGTGGAAGACGGCTACGGGCCGACGGACTGGTTTTTGACGAAGGAACGGACGAGTTGGCGGTGATCGGCCCGCTCACCGTAGTCAACGAGGACGGTACGATAATAACCGGCGAGAGCGCGGTGCTGACGACCGACCTTCGACGGGGAATCATCCGTGGAATAAGGATCCTGATGGATGGAAACACGCAGATAGCCGCCGTCGAGATGCACCGCGCGGATGGCCGCTATCTTCAGTTATTCAAAACCGTCACCTCGTCGTGCAGCATCTGCGAGGAACGGTCGGTCCCATTCTGGGGCATCAGCGCGAAACGCGTGATTCACGATCAGGTCCGGCAACAGCTTTTTTTTCATGACGCCAGACTGGAGATCGCGGGAATACCCATCCTTTACGTCAGTCGTCTGCGGCTTCCCGATCCGGCGCTTGAACGCGCCACCGGTTTTCTGATCCCGAAGCTCAAGATCTCGACCAATCTCGGAACCGGTGTAAAGGTCCCTTACTTCGTGACACTCGGCGATCACGCCGACCTGCTGTTGACGCCCTATCTCTCCTCCCGGACGAAAACGGTCGAGGGACGTTTCCGGAGGGAGCTCTCCTTCGGGTCACTGCAGCTGCAGGGAGCCGTCACCGATGACGACCTCAGGCCCGGGAACATACGCAGCCATCTCTTCGCGAAAGGCGGTTTCGATCTGCCAAGGGACTTTGACCTGAATTTCGACCTCGGCCTTGTATCGGACCACTCCTATCTCTGGATCTATGACTATTCCGACGCGGACCGTCTTAACAGCAGCGTCGAGCTCACCCGTTCCGGCCGTGACGAATACGTCTCGGCAAGTGTCGCGATGCTGGAAGAGATACTGGGCGGCAGAAGGCGGATGGGAATCGACGACAAACTGTATCAGGGCACCACCAGATATCAGCGCCGGATATGGCCCGCAGCCGTCGGAGGCGAGATACAGCTTACCTTCGACGCGGAGATCTCCAAGGCCCCTCTTGAGCCGGAGCGTACCGGTAAGGACAGGATATATCGCGCCGGAGCGCGGGCCGGTTGGCTGCGAAGCTGGACACTGGACAACGGGCTTGTGGCATCGGCGCGCGGCCAGCTCGCGGCCGATGCGAGAACCGACAGTCCTGACGGACTCCCAAGGGAGTCGGACGCGAGGCTGATTCCCTCGACGGCGCTGGAGCTGCGTTGGCCGCACATCATGGCCGCGGAAGGCAAGGGCACGGATTTTCTTGAACCGGCGGTCCAGATCGCCTGGACGGATGACGAGGCCGGACTTAACGACGTCGGTCTTGACGAGTTCGACGAGGGGAATCTGCTTGCCCTCGGCCATTTCCAGAAATTCGACCGTTACGAACGTGACTGGCGCGCGGCCGTCGGACTTGGCTGGACGCGTCTCGCCCTCGACGGCGGCGAATACGCCGTCACCGCGGGAAAGCTGTTCCGCGGAAGCGGTGGATACGGGAATCCTGCGGGGACCGGGCTTTCGGACAACGGAAACGAATGGCTGCTTTCGGCCCGGGCGAAACGCGATCGTGTGACCGTTTCCACCCGCTCACTGTTTGATGACAGCTCAAGCTTTTCGCGTTTCGAAACGCAGTTCGCCTGGAAGGACGAACTGACGTCCGCATCGGGCCGATACATCCGGGCGTCCGGCCTGCCCGGAACGCCGGGGTCGGGCGCCACACCGGACACCTCCGAAATCATTCTCGACGCAAGCCGGGTCGTTTATAGCCATTGGACGGTCTCCGTGAACGGCAAATATGACGGAGCCGCCAATCGCACCACCAGGGCGGGATTTGGCATGACCTACAAAAATGAATGCGTGACCGTTGACTTTTCGGCCACACGCCGCTTTTCCTCGTCCGGGCTCGCGAACGTGCCGGCGTCCACGGACTTCGCCATCGGCGTCTCGCTCGGTGGGTTCAGCCGTAAGGACAGCGGCCCCGAACGAAGCTGCAGGATCCGGCGCTAACAGTCCAAGGAGTGGGGCCAAGTGACCATAGCTCGACCGACCTTCATTCTGGCGCTTGCACTGGCCCTGGCCCCGGCTGCGGCATACTGCGACGCAATCGAGCCCGTGGCCCGGGTCAACGGCCAGGTGATCACGCAGTTCGAGCTTGACCAGCGGATCCTCTTTCTGAGAGCGCTTAACATTCCCGGCGACCTCGACGAGAACGCCATGGAACGGCTGGTTAACGAGCGGCTTCAGGCCGACGCCGCCCGGCGAGCGGGAATAAATGTCAGCGACAGCGATGTATTGACGGGCATGGAGGAATTCGCGGCCCGTTCCGACATGAGTTCCGAACAGTTCGTGGAGGCGATCGGACGGGCGGGCGTGGCGCGGGAATCCTTCGCTGATTTCGTCAGGGCGGGGCTTGCGTGGCGACGTCTGGTGAGCGGTCTTTTCAGCGCACGTACCCAGGTCAGCGATGCCGAGATCGACCGCGCGGTGGCGCTTGGCTCCCTCGGGAGCGGTGCGCGCGTTCTGGTTTCGGAAATATTCCTGCCCGCCGAAACGCCCGAACAACAGGCCGCCGCGCGGCGGCTGGCGCAGGAGATAAGCGGTCGCGGGACAGCGTCCGGGTTCGCCGACGCGGCGCGTCGTTACTCGGCCGCGGCGTCAGCCCGGCGGGGCGGACGGCAGGACTGGGTTCCCGTCGACAGCCTGCCGCCCGCTTACCGCAACCAGATTCTCTCGCTTTCGCCCGGTGAGATAACCGACCCGATCCCCCTGCCGAACGCCATAGCCGTCTTCCTGCTTCACGGCGTCGAGGAATCCGGCAGGCCGCGGGAAGTTCCGCTGTCAGTCGACTACGCAAGCTATCTGATCCCGGGAGGGCAAAACGAGGCCGCGCAGGAAAGGGCGCGGGAAGTCGCGGCCCGGGTTGACACCTGCGACGACCTCTACGGTGTCGCCGCGGGGCAGCCTGAGGATCGACTCAGGCGCGAGACCGTTCCGGTGGCCGAGTTGCGGAGTGATATCGCGTCCGCACTCGAGACACTCGACGAGAACGAGGTATCGGCCAGCCTGCTGACGGAAGACGGCGAGGCGCTGATCTTCCTGATGCTATGCAGCAGGACCATTGCCGCGACGGAGGATGTTGACCGGGGAGCCATACGCCAGCGCCTGTTCAACCAGCGCCTGGCCTCATACGCCGAAAGCTATCTCGCGGAACTACGCGCGCAAGCGGTCATCGAGTTCAAATGAACGAAAGACCCGTGGCGCTGACACCCGGCGAGCCCGCGGGAATCGGGCCGGAAGTGGCCGCGGGCGCCTGGGCGGCGCTTCGCGGCGAATGCCCTTTCTTCTGGATCGGCGATCCCCGGTGGCTCCCACAACGGGCGGTCTGGCGGGAAATCTCCAGACCGGGGGACGCCGTCTCGGTCATGCCCGACGCCCTCCCCGTCCTGCCACACGAATTCACGGGCTCTCCGATGCCCGGCACGCCTGACCCCGCCAATGCCGCGTGCGTGGTGGAAGGCATCGCCCGGGCGGTTGAACTCACGATGTCAGGTGAGGCCTCGGCCGTCTGCACCTGCCCGATCAGCAAGAAAGCCCTAAGGGACGGGGCTGGATTCGCCTTTCCGGGCCATACCGAATACCTTGCCTATCTGAGCGGCGCGGATCGGGCCGTCATGATGCTCGTCTCCGGCGCGATGCGCGTTGTGCCGACCACCATACACATTCCGCTAGCTGAAGTTTCGGCGGCCCTGACGGCGGAGCTTCTGGAGCATACGATCGAAACCTGCCACCGGAGCCTGCGGCGCGAATTTGCCATCAAGACCCCCCGCATCGCGGTTTCGGGCCTGAACCCGCATGCGGGCGAGGGCGGATCAATGGGCGAGGAGGACGGCCGGATCATAGCTCCTGTCATCGACCGCCTTGCCGATAAAGGAATGGCGGTCGACGGACCCCGACCGGCCGATACGATGTTTCACGATCAGGCCCGGGCAGGCTATGACGCCGCGGTAACGATGTATCACGATCAGGCCTTGATTCCGATCAAGACCCTGTCCTTTGACAGTGCGGTGAATGTGACGCTCGGTTTACCGTTCGTCCGGACGTCACCCGACCACGGAACGGCATTTGACATCGCGGGACGGGGGATGGCCAGCCCCACAAGCCTCATCGAGGCGATTCGCATGGCATCCCGAATGTCCCGGTCGGGAGTCCCGGCATGAGCGCCTTACCCACCCCACCCGACCCACGCCATATGGACGTCAATGCCCGGGCGCCGGTCCGTGAATACCGTTGACGATCTTCCGCCACTCCGCGAAGTCATAGGGAAATACGGTCTTCGGGCGAAAAAGTCTCTCGGCCAGAACTATATCATGGATCTTAACCTGACCGCACGCATCGCGCGCACGGCGGGTGACCTCTCGAATATGGACGTTCTGGAGATCGGGCCGGGGCCCGGCGGACTTACGCGAAGCATCCTGTCCGAAGGCGCCCGCCGGGTGCTGGTGATCGAGAAGGACGAACGATGCATTCCGGCATTGAGGGACATCGCCGCGGTCAGCGGGGGACGACTGGAGATCATCACTGGCGACGCGCTGGCGGTCAACCCGATGGAGCGTCTTACACCGCCCGTATGCGTGATCGCGAACCTGCCCTACAATATCGGTATCCGCCTGTTGCTGAACTGGCTTTCCCCGCCTTCATGGCCGCCGGCCTGGACCGGACTCACCCTCATGTTTCAGCGCGAGGTCGCCCGGCGGATCGTCGCGCAGCCCCGTGAGAAAGCCTACGGCCGACTGTCAGTTCTTTCCCAATGGCGCTGCGAAACAAGTATAGCCATGGAACTGCCGCCCGAAGCATTCACGCCACGACCGAAGATCAGCTCAGCGGTTGTGCGGCTTTCCGCGCTCGCCGAACCGCGGTTTGAGACTGAGCCGACTGTCCTTGAACGGGTGGTGGCGCGGGCATTCGGCCAGCGCAGAAAGATGCTGCGCACCGCACTGCATGGCATTGCGCCGGATATAGAGAAGGTGCTTGAGCGGGCCGGGATCCGTCCCACCCAGCGGGCCGAGGAGGTGTCTATCGAAAAGTTCTGCGCACTTGCCGGCCATCTCGCCGATACCGTGCCGGAATAGAGACGGGAAAACCGCGGCGGGACAGACGGGACGCTATTCGGCCGCGCCAGCCACCATCTTCCCGCCATGGGCATCGGTGGTGGGATCAGGACGCCGCCGTGACCCGCCAGCGCCATGAACCGTCGCCGCCGGGTTTTCGGGAGTATCGACCAGCCCCCCGGAATCCTTGGCGATATCGATCACTTCACTGTCACGCTCGGGCATTGATGGCGACCCGCCCTCGCTGTCGGATCCACGCGAACCGTCTTTCCGCTGCTGGTCATTGGCAAGCCCGATCTGCTCTTCCCGTCTTGCCGCGCGCTGCATCTGGCGTTCGCGGTTCTGCGCTTCGTGAGCCTCGCGCCGCGCTTCCTGCTCACGGGTCGCTTCAGCCAGCATACGTGTGTAGTGTTCAGCGTGCTGCTGGAAATTCTCCGTGGCGACCCGATCTCCACTTAACTGCGCGTCGCGGGCAAGCTGGTTGTATTTTTCTATGATCTGCTGCGGGGTACCGCGTACCTTGCTTTCCGGTCCGGAACTATCGAATACCCGATTGACGATATTGCCGATGGAACGGTTGCGATTCAGCTTCGACCGCGAGCGTTGCTTGGACGATCTCATTGCGTTGCTATCCAGCCTTTGGTTTGGCTTTGCCTGACCCCGGCCCAATGCCGGCATGCACGGATGCCGTGCCCCGGGGTCATTCGACGTTTGGCATAAACGCAGTCGGGATTCACGATATTCCGCCAACTGCCTGGCGAACGACATATCAAGGCGCGGGATGGGAATACAAGGAAAAAACCTCAGATTTTTGCGAAATCGCCAAAATTCGTGAATTTATCGCGGTTCAGGCCGTCATTCTCGCGCCTACAACCCTGTCACGGCCGTCAAGGTCTTGATGAACGACGATTCGGTCAAGCCCCGCCCCCGCGAACATGTCCGACACGGCCGCGGCTTGCGCAGGGCCGATCTCGACCAGAACGCGGCCGCCGGGCTTCAGGTGATGCGTGAGCCCGGCCGTGATGAGCCGGAATGCCGAGAGCCCGTCACCTCCATCCGTTAGCGAGACCACGGGATCATGGAGCCTGACCTCGGCGGGGAGTTTGCCGAACTCGTCGAGAGTGACGTATGGCGGATTCGAGACGACGAGATCGAAACCGCCAGCGACACGCTCATACCAATCGGACCGCAGTTTCTCCATACGTTGCCCGACCCCGGCGCGGGCCGCATTGGCGTCAGCCACCTCCAACGCCTCGGCGGAGATATCCGTCGCGACCGCGACCGCGTCCTTCCACTCCGCCAGCAATGTCACTCCGATAACTCCACTGCCGGTGCCCAGATCAAGAATGCGCCGGCACGGGCCTTCCCCTAGGGCGGCGGCGATGAGTACTTCCGTCTCCGGCCTGGGATCCAGAACGTGTGGGGAAACAATGAATTCCCGCCCCCAGAACAGGCGTCTGGCCAGTATGCGGCTGACAGGCATATGCGCCAGCCGCTGTTCGATAAACGTGTCGAAGCGCCTTAGATGCGCCCTGGGAGGACACTCTTCCAGTCGCAGCGTGATCCTGTCAGCCGAAATCCCCAGCGCGGCGGCCATCAACGCCCGCGCATCCCGCGCTCCGGCCTCGACACCGGCTTCGCCCAGACATGCCGTGGCGGCCGCCAAAGCGGACCGGACCGTCGTGCTCACGTTTCCATCTCTGCCAATCTTATCGCCTGATCGTTTGCCGCGAGAGCTTCGATGATTTCCCTAAGGTCACCCTGCATTATCTGTTCAAGCCGGTAGAGCGTAAGGTTGATGCGATGATCGCTCAATCTTCCCTGCGGGAAATTATAGGTACGGATGCGCTCGCTGCGGTCACCCGTTCCCACTTGGGATTTGCGGTCGGCGGAGCGCTCCGCCTCCACCTCCCGTCGCTTCATGTCGTAAAGGCGCGCCCTGAGCACACGCATGGCGGTCTCGCGGTTCCGGTGTTGGGATTTTTCGGATGACGTGACCACAATTCCCGTCGGCAGGTGAGTGATCCGAACCGCCGAATCGGTCGTGTTGACATGCTGGCCCCCGGCACCGCTCGCGCGCATGGTATCGATACGAATGTCGGAAGGTTCTATACTCACGTCAACGTCACGCGCTTCCGGCAGCACCGCGACCGTAGCAGCCGATGTATGGATTCGCCCGCTGGACTCGGTCGTCGGCACCCGCTGCACCCTATGGACGCCGCTCTCGAATTTCAGGTGCGCGAAGACCCCCTGCCCCTGGACGTTAACCACCGCCTCACGGATCCCGCCGAGTTCCGTATGCTGTTCCTCAACCATCTCGAATTTCCAGCCCTGCGCTTCCGCGAATCGCTGGTACATGCGCAGGAGGTCGGCCGCGAAAAGCGCGGCTTCCTCGCCGCCGGTTCCCGGACGGATTTCCAGAATCGCCGGATAGGCGTCGGCCGAATCCTTTGGCAGCAGCGCCACGCGGAGTGAGCGCTCGACGTCCGGCAACCGCTCTCTGAGGGCGGGGAGTTCATCGCGGGCCAGTTCAGCCAGTTCAGGGTCGTCAAGCATCGCTTCCGTTTCGTCGATACTGTCAAGCAGACGATGGTATTCCGTGATTTCGGCGGCGATCGGGCGCAGTTCGGCGTATTCCCTGCCGAGGGCGACCATATCCCCCGCGCCATCAACCATGGCGGCCTCGACATATTCGAGCCGTTTGGTGATCTGGGCCAGTTTCCGCCTTGGAATCATTGA
>JAPOUP010000062.1 GCA_026708635.1 Rhodobacter sp. | reverse complement strand
GTTAGATGCATATCGAAATGACGGCGGGAACGCTCGATCAATCGGTGTCGGTCGGGAAACCACAGGTTTCACAGCCCTCACGGCGCGTCAGCCCGATCGTTCGGGTTTCACCGTATAGAGCGTCGTAGATCATCATGCGCCCGCGCAACGGTTCACCGGCCCGGGCGACCAGCTTGACGGCCTCCACCGCCATCATCGCTCCCAATACGCCAGGCAGCGGGCCAAGCACGCCGGCTTCGGCGCAGCTCGGCGCCAGTCCGGATGCAGGCGCTTCGGGGAAGACACATTGATAGCATGGCGCGCCGCGGGCCGGGTCAAAGACGCTGATCTGTCCTTCCCACTGTGTCAGGGCCGCCGAGACCAGTGGTTTTCCGGCGGCGACACATACCCGATTGGTCAGGTACCGTGTGTCGAAATTGTCACTGCCGTCCAGAACAATGTCATAGTCCTCCACCAGTTCGGCGGCGATATCTTCGGTTAGCCGACGACTGTATGGGCGAATATCGGCAAAGGGATTCAGATCCTTCATTGTTCTTTCGGCCGAAAAGACCTTTGGCATACCAATTCGCGGATCCGTATGCGCTATCTGTCGCTGCAGATTGGTGATCTCGACCTCATCGTCGTCTATCACCCCGATCGTTCCGATGCCCGCCGCCGCAAGATACATCATCGCCGGCGAGCCCAGCCCGCCGGCGCCCACAACCAGAACCTTCGCTTCCTTCAGCTTCCTCTGGCCTGTCCCGCCGATCTCACGAAGCATGATGTGTCGCGCGTATCGCGGCAGTTCGGCATCCCTGAACGTATCTTGCCGACGGTGCTCGGATGTTTCTCGCCTAGCTCTCGTCCGCAAAAATCTGAGCCCGACGGTATATAGGAACGCCAGCGTCGCCAGTATGCCAAGCAGCAGCCACGCGCCCGGCGATCTCCCAATCATGGCCCGTGCTGCATGGGTCTCGGGCAGCAAGACCGCGGCCATGAGTGCGAGGCAGTACATAAGGGCGATCAAGGCCAGTCGCGCCCGGCGGCTCGAACCGGTAACGTGACCGAGCGCCCAAATGACCGCTACGGCTGCGAGGAACCAGACCATCAGCGCAGGCCGGTCGAGCCGAACCCGCCAGCGTCCCTTACAGTCGGACTCCGAAGATCCGAAACCGCGAATGCCGCCCTCGCCACCGGTGCGACAATCAGCTGGGCGATTCGATCGCCGTGACCGATCGAATACGGTCGGTCGCCGAGATTCACGAGAAGGACGCCAACGGGACCACGATAGTCAGAGTCAATCGTTCCGGGGGAATTGCAGAGCGTGATTCCCTGATCAAGCGCCAACCCCGATCGCGGTCTTAGCTGAACCTCGTATCCGAAAGGTATCACCATACGCAGTCCCGTTGGTACGATCCGGCGTTCCATTCTTTCCAAGGTGATGCCGTGGGTGCGGATTGCGGGAGGTAGGTTGGCGCGGATGTCCGCTCCCGCCGCCCCGTCCGTTGCGTATTGCGGCAGTGGTATGGTGTTATCCGCTTCTTCATGCCATGCGAGTCGGATGACGGGTGTTGTCATGCAAGTGTCTCTGCGATGCGGTTGGCAAGCCGCGCCGCCACTTGGGTTTTGCCCATGCGTGGCCATTCCTCCACGCCGTCAGACGAGATCAGCGTAACCGCGTTTTCGGAACCGCCCACTATCCCGGTTTCCGGTGAGACGTCATTGGCGAGTATCCAGTCACAGCCTTTACGTTCGCGCTTGGCGACCGCTTGGGCGATGACGTCGTCGGTCTCGGCGGCGAATCCCACCACAAGTTCGGGTCGTCCGTCCCGTTTGAGGGCGATGGTCGCAAGGATGTCAGGGTTTTCCATTAACTCGAACTTCGGTGGCCCACCCGATCCGTCTTTCTTGATTTTCCTCGACGACTCCTTCGCGCTTCTCCAGTCTGCGACCGCCGCGGCGAAAACGGCCGCGTCGGCCGGAAGGGCCGCCTCGACCGCGTCAAGCATCTGCGCCGCCGATTCAACCCGGACCGCCTCGACGCCAATAGGCTGCGGAACGGAGGAAGGTCCCGTCACGAAAGTCACGCGCGCGCCAAGCGAGACGAGCGCTTCGGCGATTGCGGCCCCCTGCGCTCCCGAAGACCGATTGGTGATATAACGAACCGGATCAATCGACTCGATAGTGGGTCCGGACGTTACCAAAACATGCCGACCCCTTAACGGCCCGTCGCCCAGTGCCGGAACCATCGCGTTTATGATGTCAGTTGTTTCCGACATCCGGCCCGGTCCGAACTCGCCACAGGCCATTTCGCCTTCCTCCGGTCCGACGACAAGTATCCGTTCCGACCTGAGTGTGGTTAGGTTGCGCTGAGTGGCCGGGTGCAGCCACATCCGCACGTTCATCGATGGAGCGATCAGAACGGGCTTGTCCGTTGCCATCAGCAACGTGGAGGCCAGATCGTCGGCGTGACCTCCCGCCATCTTGGCCATCAGGTCGGCGGTGCAGGGAGCAACGGCTATCAGGTCGGCGGAGCGGCTTAGTTCAATATGCCCCATTTCGACCTCGCCGGTCAGGTCAAAAAGATCACGATGGACCCGTTCCGCCGCGAGCGCCGAAACGGATAGCGGTGTCACGAACTTCTCCGCGGCCGCGGTCAGCACGGGAACGACCGTATTGCCGCGTTCCCTTAGTCGCCTGATAAGATCAAGTGACTTGAAAGCCGCGATCCCGCCGCCGATTATCAGAAGAACGCGTTTTCCAGTCAGCATCCGGCTTACCTCTTCAAACCTGTTCTATGGCTGAGTCGTGGGGGAAACAACTCAGTTGCGGCCACCCGGGTTTCAGGGTTCTCCCGATCCGGCCTCCATTCGCCAGCATCCCGAAAGTTCAGCCGCAGCGTGGGAAAGTCCTGCGCGCGGGCGGGCTTGACC
>JAPOUP010000177.1 GCA_026708635.1 Rhodobacter sp. | reverse complement strand
CCATGACCGCGGGAGGCCGAATGCGCAACGGACTCATCCGCTTGGTCGCACGCATACGTAGACGATAGAGCGGGCATGCGGGTCTCCCGCTGCTGACTCTTTGTCGCCCGCACCCACGCCATGAGCGCTGCGGGTCACTCCCTCCCGGTCCTGCCGCAGGATGAGACTCGTGCCGGAGGCCGCGATGATCCCAGGCACGGCTGAGGATGGTCTTGGGCCGCTACACTTATGAGCCATTTGTTCGTCCAATACTGATCTTCTATCAATGCCGGGCGATTCGGTGGTTTGTAGGATGTCAGCCATGCAAAAGAACGGGAAGACAAAGGGACCGGAAGAGATCAGTGTCCGGGCGACACTGGAAAAGGCGGGTGTTTCGGCAGGCTTTTCGGCAAGCGTGAAATCTCGGGCAATATCAGCGTTCGAACGGCTGCTGGGAGCCTGGATGGGAATTCCTGCGGCATTTGCCGAGCAAATTGAATCCCGCATTCAAAACAGCACAGAGACCGAAGCCCGCATTCAGAAGGCGGCAACAGACCGTCTGGTTTCAGCGATCGCGAACGACGAGGAATTCAACACGATCGCCGCTGAACTGGTCATATCTTCCGGACTGCGGCCCATGGCGAATAGAATCAGGGTTGCGGAAGCCGCAATCCGTGAACTGGCGGACCACGGTGACGCGACAGCGACGGTTCCAGACCCCGAAGATAGCGAGGCAGTGGTCGATGATGACTGGATGAATCATTTCACCAGCTACGCCGAAAAGGCGTCTTCCGAGAAGGTGCGTGATCTCTGGGGCAGAGTTCTGGCCGGTGAAATCCGTCGCGCCGGCTCGTTTTCGCTTTCCTGTCTGAGGCTGCTTTCAGAGCTGGACCGGCGGATGGCCAAAACGTTCCAGACGGCGGTCGAACATCGAATGCAGGAGCGTTACATCCTGAAGCCGAAAGAAAGCGAGATGAAGGGCCAGCTTCTGGATGACCATTATTTCCTTTTGGAATCTGGGTTTCTGAACGCGATTGAGCAGATGGGCGGAGTGTCTCACACCATTACCCCAGACGATAATGGGGTTGGGTACATGGAAGAACAAAGTCTTCTGCTTTTTGTTGAGGCGCGGAAACCGGTGAGCATTCCCGTTATTCTGCTGACGCGTGCCGGTCGAGAACTTGCAAGCCTACTTCCTCCTCCCGATCCGCTTGCGGTTCTGGAGAAGGTGGGGGAAAGAATTAGGGACAATGTGGAGTTTATGGAAATACAAAAAATTGTTGTCCGGACGGAAAAGCATCTTCGAACGAAGCCTTTTAAGACACTGAAACAGAGATAGGCTGATGACTGATGATCAGATAAAATTCGGTTGTGCATCAGTTCCGCTCCTGAAAAGGGAATGGCCCTGCGCTCCGTCACAGCCATATCGCCAAACCTATGTTCTCAAACCGGGACAGAGCTGGTTTGACGCCGATCTGGCTCATGGCCAGTCAGAGTTCTATGCATTGGACGATGACGGAACCGCTGTTCCTGTAGGCGCGATGGTCGCGCGCGAGATGAAGGCGCAAGGAGCCATCGAAACCGCGTTCGTCGAACTGTGGTCTGGAGTGACGTTGGTTGACGAAAGGCTTATCTGCGTTGACGGCCATCACACCGAAATCGAAAGCGTACTGGCCCGCGTCAGAGAAAAGCGGGGAACGCTCAAGGGCTTTCCGGACGTGATCGCCGTGTTTCACGACGGCCGCGTGGCCGCCAGGGAGATAAAGAGGGTTGGCAAGGACAGCGTGAAAGCGGACCAGCACGAAGTCGCCGACACGTTGCGAGATTTGTTCGGGCAAAAACTTGATTTGGCCGTGGTCGAATGGCACTGGAAAAGTGGTTCAAAAGCATGAGCGGCGAAGGCGCGCTGAATGCATGGAAGCGGGGAATGCTGGTCAATGATCGTGTGCGACTTGATGCAAGAGGTTCTGAACATTTCCGAGGGAATGCAGGAGCCGATCTACCGAGGCCAAGAAGGGGTATGGGAGTTGGAGTCGGGGTGGCTGGTTTTAGCCGGTTTGCCGCCAGCGGTGGTCGTCCAGACGCTGAAACGGCCTCTTTCGGGCCCGAAAGGCGATTCGTTTCCCGGATTTCCGGGCCCAGGTGGCGGTTCGCTGTAAAGAAAAACTAGCGTGGGATGATCCTACGTGCCCGCAGGCATGTCTTGCGCTGCCCGGAGGTGCCGGTTAGGCTCGGATCCAAAGGGACCGAGCCGTTTCCGTGCGGGATCGGAGTGGTGCCAGGGGTACGAATAACCGTGACCCGTTCTGTATAGGTGTAGGGGGCGTGACGATGCCTATCGGACCGGACGGGAAAGATACCCCGCATCTATGGATCCCGTCGCAAACCCGGTGCGCGTGACGGAGACCGTTACGGGCGAGAGGATATCCGGCACCAAAGGCGTAGCCTGATGGGTTGGGCGTTCCTTCTGGCGGCAATCGCGCTGGAAGTCGTCGGCACGCTGTTCCTCAAACTTTCCGACGGTTTCGAAAGATGGCATTGGGGTTTTGCCTCAATTGGCTGCTATGCCGCCTGTTTCGGCATGCTTTCGCCCGCGATGAAGTATCTGCCTTTGGGGGTTGTTTACGCGATTTGGGCCGGCGTCGGAATCCTGGCGGCGGCCGTGATCGGCTGGTTCGCGTTCGATGAGCGGCTGAGCGCCATGCAGTTCATGTTCGTGGCGATGATATTGGTCGGCGCGGTCGGATTGCGGTTGTCAACCAACGCCTGACGGGTGACCGGCTCCGGTGCGGCCGGATGGTTTCCGGCCGACCGGGTTAGGACCCGTTCACCTGGATAGCTCTTTTGCCGGAATGATCGGAAAGAACTTACCTCCGGACCATAGGCCAAACTGATCGCTTCCTTCGAGGTTTTCCACCGTTCCGATGTCAACGAGGCGGTAGAAGCTTTTCCGGTCTATCAGCGCCTCAAGGCGGGCCCGGACCAGAACAT
>JAPOUP010000142.1 GCA_026708635.1 Rhodobacter sp. | reverse complement strand
GGGAAAGTCCTGCGCGCGGGCGGGCTTGACCGAAGCGGCGGGAGCGCATAGGTTCGGATGATGGACGACGGGCCGGACAATCGTGAACTCGCGAAGCGGTTCGAGCTTCTGAAGAAGGATTTCGAGACCATGCAGGCCAACGTGAACTCAACGCTGAACGAGATGCGGGCCAACGTGAACTCAACGCTGAACGAGATGCGGGCCGACATGGCCGCGCGGGAAACCCGGATGATCGTGACCATCTCCGCGATAGTGATCGGCGGGGGCGGCCTCGCGGTCGCCTTCCTCGCGCTCCTGATCGGCCTGCCCGGCTAGCTCCCGGCCCGCCGGGCGGTCACCTCGCCGACCGGCTTGTACTACGCCTTCGCTTACGGTCGGTTGCGCGCGGCGGCGTCACCGCTGGCTTCGGTCTGGGTGCGTCAGGCAAAACCCATCAGCAATTCCCGCTAGATTTTCTTTCATTATCAGTCGGTTCCGAAGATTCTTTTTCGCGGACTTTTCGCGTTGGATCGACTTTCCCGCGCCCAAACAGGCAAAAGCCGAGCGATCAAATGTCCAGGAACTCCTTCCGAAAGCATCCGTCGATGCCCGGCATGCGCCGCGCCGCGCGCGAATGGCTCGACCGCGTCCCCGACCCCGCCCTTCGCCGATACCCAATTTCCGAAACCGGGCAGTCGCCTGGTCCTCAGTCGTGCGCGCCCGGAAAACCCGGCCCATGCCGTGCGTCGAAAACGGCCGTCACCCAGCCAGCAAATCCGTTAGCGGGAACCGCTGAGGGGTGACTGCCTGATGCTGGTCTTGCGGGGTGTTTTCGGGCACCATACAGGATGTTACGATATCGGTAGATATTCTCGGAACCACCGTTAGTTGAAATGCCGACCCTAAACGCCGCGGGCGTACTTCTGAAGAACACATTCGGCTACGACGCGTTCCGTCCCGGGCAGGCGGATATCGTTCAGGCGATCCTTGCCGGCGAGAACGTGCTGGCCATCATGCCGACCGGTTCCGGTAAGTCGATCTGCTACCAGATTCCGGCACTCGCGACGGAGACCCTGACGGTTGTGGTGTCACCGCTCATCGCCTTGATGCGCGATCAGGTGGCCGCGCTGCGCCTCAATGGCGTCGCGGCCGGAGCGCTTAATTCAGCGACATCCCGGGCGGACGCGGCCGAGACGCACCGCCAGTTGCGCGGCGGTCGGTTGCGTCTTCTCTACATCTCGCCGGAACGACTCATGCAACCGGACGTTCTGGAGGGTATTTCCCGTTACGATCCGGCACGGTTCGCCATTGACGAGGCTCATTGCATATCACAGTGGGGACATGACTTCCGACCGGACTACGGACGCCTGTCCGGGCTGTCGGACGCCTTTCCTGACGCCGGGCTAAGTGCGTTCACCGCGACGGCGGACGCTGTGACGCGGCGGGATATAGTCGAGCGGCTGTTCGGCGGTCGGGCAAGGGTATTCGTCGCCGGCTTCGATCGGCCGAACCTGCGGATCAATATAGCGCCGCGGACGTCAACGGCTTCGCAGATCGACCGTCTTCTGGAACGTCATTCAGGGGAATCCGGTATCGTCTACACCCTGTCCCGCAGGGATGCCGAGCGAACGGCGCGGCGCCTGGCCTCGAATGGACGCGGGGCGCTACCCTATCATGCGGGAATGGAACAGGTCGTCCGGGACAGACATCAGGACCGTTTCCTTACCGAGGGTGGCTTGGTGATGGTGGCGACCATCGCGTTTGGTATGGGCATCGACAAGCCGGATATACGTTTTGTCGCACACGCCAACATACCCGCGACCGTCGAGTCCTATTATCAGGAAATAGGCCGTGGTGGACGTGACGGTCTCCCCGCCGAGACATTGATGCTTTACGGTATGGATGACATCCGTGTGCGCCGAATGATGATTGACGGCTCCGGTCGGTCGGTGGACGCGAAACGTGTCGAACATCAGCGCCTGAACGCGTTGCTCAGCCTGTGCGAAACCGCTGGCTGCCGACGTCAGACGCTTCTCGGCTATTTTGGCGAGACCTGCGAACCCTGTGGAAACTGTGATCGCTGCCTGACCCCCGTCGAGACGGTCGACGGTACCGTGATCGCGCGCAAGGCGTTGTCCGCGGCGCTGCGCACCGGACAGCGCTTCGGCGCGGAACATCTGATTTCGGTGCTGCGGGGAGAGGCCACGGACAAGGTGAGCCAGTTCCGTCACGACCGACTGCCCACTTTTGGAGTCGGCGCGGATATCGGCAGGACGGTGTGGCGGTCCTATCTGCGCCAGCTGGTTGCGGCTGATGTGCTGAAGATCGACATCACCGGCTACGGTGCGCTGAAACTCGGTGGCCTGGGCCGTACGGTGCTGAAGGGTGCGGAGACGGTGGCGCTGCATTCCGTGGCCGCCGGCCGGGTGGAGGAGCGTAAGCGGGTGGAGCGTCCAAGTTTCGTTTCAGGCACGGATCCGGAAGAGGTTGACCCGGCCCTGTTCGCCCGCCTGAAACAGGTACGGCTTGAGATCGCGCGCGCCGAGAAAGTGCCGGCTTTCGTCATATTCCACGATCGCTCCCTTCGTGATATCGCCCTCCGCCAGCCGCGAAGCCTCGAACACCTTGCCGCCTGTCACGGTGTTGGTCCATCGAAGCTGGAACGTTATGGCGAGAGGCTCCTGGCGGCCCTTGAAGATGGGGGCGGCGCACAATAGCCTGGGGAGCCAGCGCGTGTTTGCGGCGGCGGACTCCGGTAGCCGCGCATTCCACAGACGGGCGAATTGCGGTCCGGGACCGCATTGGTCAGGAATCGGGGGTATGGCGGTGAATGACCTGATGACCGGAAAACGCCCGTTCGCTCTTCGTCATTAGGTGACCGTCCTTACGGCCGTCACCACGACGTCGTGGGTTGCCGCCATCAAGGACCGGGCTTTTCAGACCGGCCCGGAACGCGGGTGGGATTGATGGCGCTTTTCCCGTGCCATCGGAAGAAAGGCACGTCCGGCGG
>JAPOUP010000272.1:23025-24391 GCA_026708635.1 Rhodobacter sp. | reverse complement strand
GTGAGGGGCGTTAGACCACCGCCGCTTCGGTGGCGGCGATCATGGCCTCGCGCGTGACCCCGGGGGCGAGTTCCTCGATACGCAGACCCCTGTCCGCGACATCGAGCACTCCCAGATTCGTAATGATCCTGTCCACCACGCCCTTTCCGGTCAGGGGCAGCGTGCAGCGTTTCAGTATCTTGGAACTGCCGTGTTTGTTCGTATGGTCCATCACGACAACCACCCGCCCAACGCCGGCCACGAGATCCATGGCGCCCCCCATTCCCTTAACCAGCTTGCCGGGAATCATCCAGTTCGCGAGATCGCCCCTCTCGTCGACCTCCATCGCGCCGAGAATGGCCAGCGCGATCTTCCCGCCGCGAATCATGCCGAAACTGGTGGCGCTGTCAAAGTAGCTGGTGCGGTCCAGCGCGGTGACGGTCTGCTTGCCCGCGTTTATCAGATCCGCGTCGATCTCGTCGTCCGTCGGAAACGGGCCAATGCCCAGCATTCCGTTTTCCGATTGCAGCGTCACGTCGATTCCCTCCGGGACGTAGTTCGCCACCAGCGTCGGTATCCCGATGCCAAGGTTGACGTACATCCCGTCCTCAAGCTCTCTCGCGGCCCGTTCGGCCATCTGGTTCCTGTCCCAGGGCATGTCTAAGTTCCTCCGCCTAGGCCGAACGCGTCGTGCGCTGTTCGATTCGTTTCTCGTGCTGACCCTGGACCAGTCGATGTACGTAGATTCCGGGAAGATGTATGTGGTCCGGATCCAGGCTGCCCACCGCGACGATCTCCTCGACCTCCATGACACAGACCCTGCCGCACATCGCGGCCGGTGGGTTGAAATTCCGCGCCGTCTTGCGGAAGACCGCGTTGCCGGTCTCATCCGCCTTCCAGGCCTTTACGATCGATAGATCCGCAACGATGCCGCGCTCGAGAATGTAGGTCTCTCCGTCGAATTCCTTGTGCTCCTTGCCTTCCGCGATGACGGTACCGACACCGGTCCTCGTGTAGAAACCCGGGATCCCGCAGCCGCCGGCCCGCATGCGTTCGGCGAGAGTGCCCTGCGGATTGAACTCAAGCTCAAGCTCCCCGCTAAGGTACTGTCGCATGAATTCCGCGTTCTCGCCGACATAGGAGCTGATCATCCTCCTGATCTGGCGGGTCTGGAGCAGAACGCCTAGCCCGAAGTCGTCAACCCCGGCGTTGTTGGACACGACCGTCAGTTCCTTGGTTCCCGCATCCCGGATCGCTGCGATAAGGTTCTCGGGAATACCGCAGAGGCCAAAGCCACCCGCCGCGACAAGCATGCCGTCATGCAGAAGCCCCTCGAGCGCGGATGTGGCCGATTTATGGATTTTCTTCATATCGATTCCCTGTGTTC
>JAPOUP010000272.1:20182-22879 GCA_026708635.1 Rhodobacter sp. | reverse complement strand
CGCACGGCCATTTCCATATCCACCGAACCGGGGTCAACGTCCTTTGGCAGCGTGGCGTTGATTCTCTCCCATTTCACGTAAGGGCCGTAACGCCCGTTCATGATGTTGACGGAGCCACCGCGGGCGGGATGCTCGCCGAGTCTGCTCAAAGGTTCAGGCGCGCGGCCATTGCCTCTACGGCCTTCAACGGCCGCGGCGAGCAGTTCGACCGCGCGATTCATGCCAACCTCGAACACCTCCGCGGTATCCTTTAGATTCGCGTATGTCTTTCCATGGCGCACATACGGTCCGTAACGTCCTATGCCGGCCATGATCATTTCGCCGTCAGCCGGGTGTGGGCCCACATTCCTGGGGAGGTCCAGCAGTTTCAGCGCGCGCCGCAGATCAATCGCTTCAGGTGGCCAGTCCGGGGGAAGGCTCGCCCGAGGCGGCTTCGTTCCGTCAGATGACTGGCTTCCCCGCTGGACATAGAATCCGTACCGACCGGACTTGAGGAAAATGTCGTCTTCTCCATCATTGCCCAAGAGCCTGTCGCCGGTGCCCGCCGGGCCGTCCTTTCCGTCCTCGGTGACGGACAGGGGTCTGGTATAGCGGCACTCCGGGTAGTTTCCGCAGCCGATGAACCCGCCGGATCGGGATGTCTTTAGATGTAGCCGCCCTTCGCCGCACAGAGGGCAGATCCGGGGATCCGAGCCATCCGCGCGGGGTGGATACAGCTGCGGCGCGAGCGCGGTATCAAGCTTTCCAAGGACATCCGACACACGAAGGTCGCTGGCCTCGTCCACCTGTGGCTTGAAGTCACGCCAGAACCGTTCAAGCACGCTTGTCCAGCCCCTTTTGCCCGCCGTGATGTCGTCGAGCTCCTCCTCAAGGTTTGCGGTGAATTCATATCCGACGTATTTTTCGAAGAAATTCAGCAGGAAGACGGTAACGATCCGTCCCTTGTCCTCCGGGACCAGCCGGTCCTTTTCCTTACGAACGTATTCGCGGTCCTGAATCGTCGTTACGATATTCGCGTAGGTGGAGGGGCGGCCAATTCCGAGCTCTTCCATTCTCTTGATCAGCGTCGCCTCGGTGTAGCGGGGTGGAGGCGACGTGAAATGCTGCTCGGGCGTTACATCGCGTTTCTCGACGGCCTCGCCCTCGCCGATGGTTGGAAGGAGATTTTCCGTGTGATCGGCCGTCGAATCGTCGCGGCCCTCCTCATAGGCCCGCATGTAGCCGTCAAAGACAACCGCCTGCCCGGATGCCCGCAGGCCGACCTGTCCGTCAGCGCTCTCCACCTCGACGGTCGTCCGCTGGAGACGCGCGGTTTCCATCTGGCTCGCCACCGTGCGTTTCCAGATGAGGTCATAAAGTTTCCGCTGGCCGGGCTCGCTTGTTTTCAGGCTCCGGGGACGAAGCGCCAGGTTTGTGGGGCGAATGCATTCATGCGCCTCCTGCGCGTTCTTTGCCTTGTTTTTGTAGACGCGCGGGGATTTGGGAACGTAGTCATCGCCGTATAGATCCTTGATGGCGGCGCGCGCCGCCGACACGGCCTCGGGCGCCATGTCGATTCCGTCCGTGCGCATGTAGGTGATATGCCCGGCCTCGTACAGCCGCTGCGCGGCGGCCATCGTTTCGCGCGGTCCAAACCGCATCTTCCGACTCGCCTCCTGCTGCAGCGTTGACGTCATGAACGGTGGAGCGGGATTGCGTTTGAACGGTTTCGCTTCGACCGAGGTGACCGCGAGATCGCGGCTTCTGATCGCATCCGCCGCGAGGTTGGCGTGGATTTCGTCCTTGATGGAATGCTTGCCCAGTTTCTCGCCCGCCAGTTCGGTGAGCCGCGCCTCGAACGGCTGTCCCCTCGGGCACGCGAGCAGGGCCTTCACGGACCAGTATTCCCGGGCCCTGAACGCTTCGATCTCCATTTCGCGTTCGACGATCAGGCGCAGGCAAACCGATTGTACCCGGCCGGCGCTTCGGGCGCCTGGAAGCTTGCGCCAGAGAACGGGTGAGAGGTTGAAGCCCACGAGATAGTCAAGTGCCCGCCGCGCCAGATACGCCTCGACGAGGTCCCTGTCCACATCGCGGGGATTGCCCATGGCCCGGGTGACGGCGTCCTCCGTGATGGCATTGAAGACGACACGGCTGATCCGGGTGTCCTTCCCGATGGCCCGGCGTCCGCGCAGCGCTTCCGCCAGATGCCAGCTGATCGCCTCACCCTCGCGATCCGGGTCGGTGGCCAGAATCAGCGCGTTGTCACCCCTGAGCGCGTCGGCGATCGCGCGGACGTGCTTCTGCGACTCGCGGTTGATCTGCCAGCTCATCGCGAAGCCGCTGTCGGGGTCGACGGATCCGTCCCTGGGCGGGAGATCCCGCACGTGTCCGCAGGACGCGAGTACGGTGAAGTCCTTTCCGAGATACCGGTTGATGGTTTTCGCCTTGGCTGGCGATTCGACCACTACGACGGGCATGGAACTACTTTCGAATCGAGGGACGACGCATTGGCCGGGCAAATGACCGTCCCGAAAGGGGAATGTCAATGTCAGTGACGGTCAGCCGACATCCTGACACACTTTGTGACCGTCCGGGGACGCAATGGTCGGGGCTGTCGACCCGGACCGGCTTCCGGCGGGGTTGGGCCGGCGCGGGGTCCACGGCGCGACACGATATTGCGGGATCGACGGATCTTCGTGGCGGCATTTCACATGA
>JAPOUP010000272.1:0-19992 GCA_026708635.1 Rhodobacter sp. | reverse complement strand
ACGCAGACCGGCACCCATTGCCCGGCCTTTCCACAGTTGCCGATGCCCGGATCCAACGCCATATCGTTTCCGATAGCTTTTATCCTGCGCAGCGCCGTCGGTCCGTCCCCGATCAGCGTGGCGCCCTTTACCGGGGCGCCGACCTTCCCGTTAAGAACGCGGTAAGCCTCGGTACACGAAAACACGAATTTACCGTTGGTGATATCCACCTGGCCGCCGCCGAAGCCGACAGCGTGGATTCCGTCCTTCAGGTCCGCCACTATCGCGTCAGGCTCCGCGTCGCCGCCCAGCATGTATGTGTTCGTCATTCGCGGCATCGGGATATGGGCATGGCTTTGCCTTCTGCCGTTTCCCGTCGGCGCGACCCCCATAAGCCGCGCGTTCTGCCGGTCCTGCATGAAACCGACGAGGATTCCGTCCTCGATGAGTACGTTCCTGCCCGAAGGCGTGCCTTCATCGTCGACAGAAAGCGATCCGCGTCGATTGGGAAGGGTGCCGTCATCCAGAACCGTGACGCCCCGGGCCGCCACGCGCTGCCCCAACAGCTCCGAGAACGCGGATGTCCCCTTGCGGTTGAAGTCCCCCTCGAGCCCGTGACCCACGGCCTCGTGCAATAGAATTCCCGGCCAGCCGGATCCGAGGGCCACGTCCATCTCGCCGGCCGGAGCCGGTTCGGCCCGTAGGTTGACAAGCGCGATTCTGAGAGCCTCGCGAACCGTGGCTTTCCAGTTCCCGTCGTCGATCAATACCCCAAGGCCCGTTCTGCCGCCCCCTCCGGAGGATCCGGATTCGCGCCGCCCCCGTTCCTCCACGATGAGGGAGACGTTAAGCCGGGCCATGGGTCGCGCATCGCGCACCAGCGTGCCGTCGGGCCGGAGTATCTCGACCTCCTGCATGGACGCCGCGATGGTGGCCGAGACCTGGATCACGCGCCGGTCAAGTTCGCGGGCGAATGCGTCCAGCTCCCGCAGCGTATCGATCTTCGCGGGGAACGCCGCGTCATCCATCGGGTTCGCATCGGAGTACAGCCTTACGTTCGACGGCCGCGGAGGTCCGTCCAGGACGCCGCCGCCCTCGCCGACGGCCAGCCGGGCGGTGGCGGCCGCCCGGCTGAGCGCCGACTCGGAAATCTCGCTTGAATGCGCGAACGCGGATGTCTCGCCTTTCACCGCCCGAAGTCCGAACCCCTCGGACGCATCGTAACTGGCGGCCTTTACGCGCCCGTCGTCGAAAACGATGGTTTCCGAACGCCGCCTTTCCAGGAACAACTCGCCGTCGTCAGCTCCGGTAACGGCGTCCTGGAGGGTCGCAAGCGCCGCTTGCCTGTCCAGATTGGTATCGAATGGGTTGAAGGGAACGTCTGTCATCCTGCCCTCTGTTTCTGACCGGCCGGGACCGCACAAGCGGCTGAATGCCGCAAAGGAATGGCTTGAGAGCCAGCTTCCAATATGGTTTGACATGGATTGAGAGACAATGGGGTCTGTCCATCGGGGGTTCGCCTCCCCCCGTCAGGCCGGATCCGGGCCGGGCGGGGCGGACCGCCGAAGCGAACGGGAAATGCATATGCGCCTTCAGACGGTTCTCCCCGGCCTTATGGCCGTTATCGGCATGACACTGGCGGGCTTCGCCGCGACGGCCCAGGAGGGTCTGGAGGGTCTTAAGTCCATCGGAAAGCCCGAACCCGGCGGCACCGGTTTCCAGCCCGCGGCGACCGAACTGGCGCGCAACCTTTACTGGCTGGACGGAATGCTGCTTGTCATCATCTCGGTGATCTCGGCGTTCGTTATGCTGCTCCTGCTGGTCGTAATTCTCCGTTTCAACCGCCGCGCGAACCCGGAGCCCGCGGGGTTCACCCATAATTCACCGCTTGAGGTGGCCTGGACGTTGATCCCGGTCGTGATCCTGGTTTTCGTCGGCGCGTTTTCCCTGCCCGCGCTGTTCGAGCAACAGGAGATCCCGGAGGCGGACCTGACGATCAAGGCGACCGGCTATCAATGGTATTGGGGCTACGAGTATCCGGAACAGGGGCTGGCGTTCGAATCATTCATGCTCGCAAGTCCCGAGGCGGTGCGGGAGGCCGGATACAACGCGGACGAATACCTGCTCGCCACGGACACCGCCGTTGTGATCCCCACCGGAAAGACAATCGTCGTGCAGGTCACCGGCGCGGACGTGATCCACGCATGGACCGTTCCGTCATTCGGAGTGAAGCAGGACGCCGTACCCGGACGTCTCGCCGAACTCTGGTTCGAGGTCGATGAGGGTATGGAGGGCGTTTATTTCGGACAGTGCTCGGAACTCTGCGGCAAGGACCATTCCTACATGCCCATCACGGTCAAGGCGGTGACGCAGGAAGAGTACGAGGACTGGCTCGCCGGACCGGCGCGGGAATACGCCGTCAGGGATCGCCCGCCGGCCCTAAAGATCGCCGCCGCGGACTGAGCTGCGGTGACTGACGCGGAAACGCCGGTTCGCCGCGGTGAGTACCCGCCATGAGCGACTTTCGTGAAAGAATGACATGACCGAAGCAACCGTCATCACGCCGAAAGACGTTCGGGACGCGGGTTTCGGCGACTTTTTCGCCCTGCTCAAGCCCCGCGTGATGTCCCTGGTCGTTTTCACCGCCCTTACCGGCCTGCTGGTCGCTCCGGTTCAGGTCCATCCAGTCATCGCGTTCGCCTCGATCCTGTTCATCGCGGTCGGCGCGGGAGCGGCGGGTGCGCTGAATATGTGGTGGGAGGCGGACATCGACGCGCTCATGAAGCGCACCGCCAGACGCCCGGTGCCCGCGGGCCGGATGTCGCGGCAGGACGCGTTGGCGATCGGCGTCGCGCTATCGGGAGTTTCGGTGACGATGCTGGGCCTCGCCGCCAACCTTCTCGCGGCGGGGCTGCTCGCTTTCACCATATTTTTCTACGCTGTCGTCTATTCGATGTGGCTGAAACGCACCACCCCGCAGAATATCGTTATCGGTGGCGCCGCCGGCGCTTTCCCGCCGATGATCGGGTGGGCGGTCGCCACCGGAGGCGTCAGCGTGGAAGCCATGCTTATGTGTGCGCTGATCTTTTTGTGGACGCCGCCCCATTTCTGGGCTCTGGCGCTGTTCGTGAAGTCGGATTACGCCAACGCCCGCGTGCCGATGCTGACCGTGACCCACGGCCATCGCGCGACCCGCCGCCACATCATGGCATACACCTTGCTCATGGCGCCCCTAGCCGTGGGCATCGGCCTGACCTCCATTGGCGGTCCGGTCTATCTTGTCGTGGCGATCGCCATGAACGCCTGGTTCATTCGCCGGTCGGCGTCTGTCTGGCTGCGCGGCGAAGCCGATGCCGAAGCGGACGGTTACAGAGCCGAAAAGTCGGCGTTCCGCTTCTCGATCAATTACCTTTTCGTACATTTCGCGGCGCTTCTCGCCGAGGCGGCGCTGCGCCAGTTCGGCATGGACATTTGGTGATGGCGATCCGTGTGGAGCACGAACTGCACGCGCGGCGGCTGTCGCGGAACGTCGGTGTCGGTCTTACGCTCGTGGGGTTCGCGGCGCTGGTTTTCGCCGTGAGCGTCGTGAAGATATCGACGACGGGTCCGGTGCAGGGCTTTGACCACACCATTCGCCCGGAACTCGCGGGAGCGGACGAATGAATCTCCAGGGTCCGCGCAAGACCGCGGCGCTCACCGTTTCCGTTGTCGTGCTGATGGGATCCCTCGCCTGGGCATCGGTGCCGTTCTATGACTGGTTCTGTCGCGTGACGGGGTTTGGCGGAGAGCCGGCGCTTGCGGCCTCGGGCAGCGATGTGGTGCTGGACAGGACGGTTACCGTAAGTTTCGACGCGTCGCTGGCGCGTGGGATGCCGTGGGAATTCAGCCCGGTCCAGCGCACGATGGAAATCCGCATCGGAGAGACGGGACTCGCGTTCTACGAGGTCTGGAATCCGACCGATCGACCGGTCGCCGGTTCGGCGAGCTACAATGTGGTTCCCTACGAGGCGGGCGGGTTCTTCACGAAGATCGATTGCTTCTGCTTCGAGGAGCAGGTTCTGCGGCCCGGTGAGCGCGTCCGGATGCCGGTGACGTTTTACGTCGATCCCGGGATCGTGACCGATCGTGACGCCGCCGGCGTCCACCGCATCACCCTCAGTTACACATTCCATGAAATTGACCTTCCGGAAGTGGCCCGGACAGGCTTGAGGCCGGACAGCGGCCGAAGCTACAACTAGCCCAAGGAACGGGGAACGCTCTTATGGCGCATGCGAAGAACCACGATTACCATATCCTCAATCCCTCGGTCTGGCCGTTCATCGGGGCGGTTTCAGGTTTTCTGATGCTGTTCGGCTTCGTGGTCATGGTGTCACCGAATGTGACGAACAACCACCCATGGCTGTTTCTGATCGGTCTTGTGGGAGTCGCGTACGTGATGTTCGCGTGGTGGTCCGACGTCGTTCACGAGGCGCAGTCGGGCGATCACACGCCGGTTGTCCGCATCGGTCTCCGCTACGGATTCATTCTGTTCATCATGTCCGAGGTGATGTTCTTTTTCGCCTGGTTCTGGTCATTCTTCAAACATGCCATGTATCCGATCGATCCCGGGGGACTGAGCCCCGCGGTCGACGGGCCCTGGCCACCGGCCGGAATCGAGACCTTCGATCCCTGGCATCTTCCATTGATCAACACGCTGATCCTGCTCTGCTCCGGCGCCGCCGCGACATGGGCGCATCACGCGATCGCCCACGAGAACAATCGCAGGGATCTCGTCAACGGACTGGCGCTCGCCGTCGTGCTCGGGGCGGTGTTCACCCTTTTCCAGATTTACGAATACAGCCATGCGGGCTTCGGGTATTCCGGAAATATCTACGGCGCGAACTTTTTCATGGCGACGGGATTCCACGGCGCGCATGTGATCATCGGAACCATATTCCTGCTCATCTGTCTGTTCCGTGCCCTTGCGGGGCATTTCACCCCCGAACGGCATGTCGGGTTCGAGGCGGCGGCCTGGTATTGGCACTTCGTCGACGTGGTCTGGCTATTTCTTTTCGCGGCCGTCTATATCTGGGGCAGCTGAGATCGACGCGCGCCCGCGGTCTTCCCCGTAAGGTTACGACGCCGCGCTTCGGGATCCCCGTGCCGTTTCGCCTGACGATGCATCCGCGCGGTGGCGCGGGAAGGGATCGGACGATCGACGTCGCCTCCGTTCCGGCCCACGGACTTCGCGCTCCGTCGTCCCGGGGAGCGGGCGCGATCGCCGGGGAAGGTCCCGACGGTGTCCGGACGGCCGCCACCTTACCGATCCCGTGGTCCCACGGTCAGGATCGGCGCGCGATCCGACTCCGGCGGACGTCAGGTATGTCCGTCGCTCCGGAGCGGCGTTCGCCGGGGACCGGATGGGGGGCGCTCGACATTGAAGGGTATGTGACGCCTTCGGACCCACGTCGGGAACCCGTCTGAATGGGACGGCAATCCGGGCGATGGCCCGTTCCCCTGGCGGTCGGCGTCGCCGGCTGCGTCGCCCTGATATCGCTCGGTGTCTGGCAGATGCAGAGGCTTTCCTGGAAGGAAAGCATGCTGGAGCGGATCGAGATCCAGCTCGCGAAAGATCCCGTGCCGATCTTCAGTCGGCCATTCGAGGAGTTCATGCCGGTTGTGGCGGACGGCCGGATCACCCGATCCGAGGCACATATACTGACGTCGGTAAGGCATGCGGGCGCGGGATTCCGCATCGTTTCCGCTTTCGAGACCCAGGGCAGAAGGATCCTGCTTGACCGTGGATTCGTTCCGGAGAACCTAAAGAATGCCCCGCGTCCGGAGCGGGATGTCCGCATCAGCGGTAACTTCCGCACCGTCGACGAGGTGGATCGGTTCACGCCCGATCCCGACCTGGAGGGGAACTACTGGTTCGCCCGCGACATACCGGCTCTGGCGAACGCTCTCGATACCGAGCCAATCCTGATCATTCTGCGGGAGACCTCCGAATCCGAACCGGCGGTGGCGCCGTTGCCCGTGGATACGTCCGGCATTCCCAACGATCACCTCGGATACGCGATCACATGGTTTTCGCTCGCCGCGGTCTGGATGGGGATGACAGCTTTCCTGCTCTGGCGTATTAGTCGGAGAACGGTCTGAAGCAAGGTGGCAATGCAATACATCTCAACCCGTGGCAAGGCCCCGGGACTGACATTCGAGGAGGCGACGCTCGCCGGGCTTGCCCGCGACGGCGGTCTCTATATCCCGGATACCATTCCGGGCATGGAGACCGCTGAAATCGCCGCGCTGGCCGGGCAGTCCTACGAGGAGGTCGCGTTCCGCGTGATGCGCCCGTTCGTCGGGAACGGTTTCACCGACGATGGGTTCCGTGGCATAGTGGCCCGCGCGTACAGTGACTTCCGGCACGACGCGCGGGCGCCCCTTACGCAGATCGGACCGAACCACTTCCTGCTGGAACTGTTTCACGGGCCGACATTGGCGTTCAAGGATTTCGCGATGCGGTTCATCGGCCAGCTGTTCCAGGCCGTTCTCGAGCGTAGGGGGGAGAGGGTCACCATCGTGGGCGCCACGTCGGGAGATACGGGATCCGCCGCCATCGACGCGTTCAGGGGGCTTGCGGCGGCCGACGTGTTCATACTCTTCCCGCATGGCCGGATCTCCGAGGTCCAGCGCCGTCAGATCACCGTTCATACCGAGCGAAACGTGCACGCGCTCGCGCTTCACGGAGATTTCGACGACTGCCAGGCCCGCGTGAAGGACATGTTCAATGATTTCGGCTTTCGTGACGGCGTGCGGTTGGCTGCGGTAAATTCGATTAACTGGGGGCGGATCCTGGCGCAGGTCGTATATTATTTCACGTCCGCGGTCGCGCTTGGCGCCCCGCACCGGGCGGTCGACTTCACCGTGCCGACAGGTAATTTCGGCGATATATTCGCCGGCTGGATCGCCAGACGCATGGGCCTGCCGATAGGACGTCTGGTCATCGCGACCAACCAGAATGACATTCTTCACCGGACGCTGGTCAACGGCAATCATGCCAGACTTGAGGTAAGGCCGTCTGTCAGCCCGTCGATGGACATCCAGGTCAGTTCGAATTTCGAGCGTGCGCTCTATTTCGCCTACGGCGGGAACTCCTCCGCGGTGGCGCGCGATATGGAGGCCCTGACGGCTGATGGCGGTTTCACGGTAAGCCAGGGGGCGCTGGAGGCCCTTCGCGAGATGTTTTCGTCCGGCCGCGCCGACGAAGCCGAGACCGTCAGGACCATCGCCGCGCGGTACCGCGCCACCGGCGAGATCCTGTGTCCGCACACCGCCGTTGGCGTGAAAGTCGCCGAAGAGTGTCTCGGTCCGAACCCGATGGTCACTCTCGCGACCGCCCACCCGGCGAAGTTTCCCGACACCGTCGAGTCAGCGGTTGGGGTTCGCCCCGCCTTACCGCCGCATATGGCCGACCTGTATTCGCGCCCGGAACGCGTGACCGACGTTCCCAATGATCTTGGCGTGGTCGAAGAACTCATCCGGAGGCGTATCGCAAAGTGACTGTCCATCTTCATGAACTTCCGAACGGCTTTCGCGTCGTTTCCGAGCGAATGCCCGGGCTTCAGTCGGCGGCCCTGGGCATCTGGATCATGGCCGGCGGGCGGCATGAGCGGGTCGAGCAGAACGGTATCGCCCATTTTCTGGAACATATGGCGTTCAAGGGGACCGAAAATCGGTCCGCCCGGCGTATCGCCGAAGACATCGAGGATGTCGGCGGTTACATCAATGCCTACACATCGCGTGAGATCACGGCGTATTTCGCGCGGGTTCTGGCGGAAGATGTAACGCTTGGACTTGACGTGATCTCCGATATCGTGCTGAATCCGGTATTTGACGAAGCCGAGATAGAGGTCGAGCGCGGCGTGATTCTTCAGGAAATAGGTCAGGTCCACGACACGCCCGACGACGTGATTTTCGACTGGTTGCAGGAGGTCGCCTACCCTCGGCAGTCGCTCGGGCGAACGATCCTCGGACCTTCGGAACGCGTGAGGGGTTTCACGCGGAGCGATCTTTCGGGCTTTGTCGCGGAGCATTACACGCCGGAGCGAATGATTCTCGCGGTCGCGGGCGCATTCGATCAGGACGCGGTGCTTGGCCTGGCCGAACGGCGGTTCGGGCATTTGCCGCGTGGCGAGGGCGTAAAGCAGGAGACGGCCAGGTTCGCCGGAGGAGAGCGGTTCGAGGTAAGGCAGCTGGAGCAGGTTCATTTCGCCCTCGGCTATGAGGCTCCCGGCTATCGGGACGACGATATCTACACGGCGCAGATCCACTCCGGCGTGCTCGGGGGTGGCATGTCGTCCCGCCTGTTCCAGGAGCTCCGCGAGAAGCGCGGTCTATGCTACTCGATTTCGGCGCAGACCGGCTCCTACGAGGATACCGGTCTTACCACGATCTACGCCGGGACCTCGGCCGAGCGGATCGGAGAACTGGCGCATCTTGCCGTGGATGAACTGAAGCGCGTCGCCGAGGATATCACGGAAACCGAGATCGCGCGCGCCCGCGCGCAGATCAGGGCCGGGATCCTAATGGGACTTGAGAGTCCGTCGGCCCGGGCCGAACGGATGGCGCGTCTTGTTTCCATCTGGGGCAGGGTGCCGGATGTTGACGAGATACTCGCGCGGATCGATTCGGTGACCGTTGCCGGCGTGCGGGATTTCGCCGGACGCATCCGATACTCGTCACGGCCGGCGCTCGCGATGTATGGTCCCGTCGGCGACGCTCCGCGTCTGGCCGAGCTTCAGGAGAGGCTGGTGGCCTGATGCTGGTGCGCCGCCGCCCGATCCGGCTCTTTACCGACCGGATGATCCTGCGTCCTCCGCGGCACTCCGATTTCCGCCCCTGGATGGAGCTCAGAAAGGCCAGCCGTGAGTTCCTTATGCCCTGGGAGCCCGCCTGGTCGCATGACCATCTGACGCGCAAGGCGTTTTCGGATCGGGTCTACTGGGCGCAGCGCTCCATCTCCGACGGCCATGCGGTGCCGCTGTTTCTGATTCGCCGTGATGACGAGACGTTATTGGGCGCGATCACGCTTGAGAATATCCGGCAAGGCCCGGCGCACGCGGGAACGCTTGGATATTGGATCGGCGAGCCGTATGCCCGCAGGGGTTACATGCGTGAAGCGATCGATGCCGTCGTGCATTACGCTTTCGCGGTGCGTGATCTTTCACGCATGGAAGCGGCCTGCCTTCCCGAGAACGTGGCCTCAAGGCGGGTGCTGGAAAAGGCCGGTTTCAAATATGAGGGTGTCGCACAGAGCTATCTGCAGATCAATGGCAGGTGGAGAAACCATGTTCTCTACGCCAATCTGCGTTTGGACCGGCGTGGCAGGACCGATGTCGGATAGCCGCGGCCCCGCTCCCGCGCCGGTATGCCGTGCCTGGTGTGGCGGTGAGGCTACGGTCAGGTTCCGGGTTCCCCGTATGGCGATCGATCGTCCGCCGCCCGGGGATTCCGTGACGGTCGCCCGGTTACGCATCCGCGACCGTCGGCGATATCCGCGCCAGCCCGGCCTCGATGGGAACGGACGCCCGTCTTTCGTCCCCCGCGCCGGGATATCGGGCATGGGAGCCACCGGACACGATGGGGAGGGCGTGACCGGATTGTATGGGGGGCTCCCCCTTTCCGTTCGCCTGACGTTTCGACCCCCTGTCGGCGGCGGGAGGGTTATCCTGACCGCCCTCGCTTTGGGGTGGGAGCGCGGCGCGGCCCCGGTCCGATCGGGCCGGGGCGGGCGAAGCAGATCCGGTGGCATTCCGTTTCCGGCGGGGAGTCGGGCTTCCGGGAGCGAGCCCGGGGAAGTGAGGCCGGACCGTCAGGCAGGGGTCAATGGCGCCATCCATATCGTTGACCATTTCTCCTTACTCCGCGTTTCGGCCGGTTCCGCGTCTTCCGCGGGCCGCGTTCCTCGGGCCGGGCGTGGGATTGGCGAACGGATTGCAGCCATCCGCGACGGAACTGACGGACGGCGCGCCGGCCGCGGAAAATGAAGACCCAGGGCCGCAAAGCGAATCCGATGCGGATTACCTCGTCCCAGAAGCGCGACGTCCGCACACAGTTCGGGGCCCTGTGCTATCGCGTGGTGGAGGATAAGCTACAGGTGCTCCTAATCACCAGTAGGGGAACCGGAAGATGGATCGTGCCAAAGGGATGGCCCGTGCCCGGAGCGACGCCCGCCGGGGCGGCGATGCAGGAAGCCTGGGAGGAGGGGGGTGTTCGGGGCAAGACACAGGGTGGCTGCCTTGGCATCTACTCTTACATGAAACAGGATGACACCGGGACACGTCCGTGCGTGGTCGCGGTGTTCGCCGTCAAGGTGATCGCGCTGAAGCGGGAATACCCTGAATCCGGGCAGCGCCGCCGCAAATGGTTCTCCCGAAAAAAAGCGGCGCAGCTGCTCGATGAGCCCGAGCTGAAGAGAATGGTGCTGGATTTCGACCCGCGCGCCTTGCGGCGCTGAAACACCCTTGCGCATTGGCGAATTCTCACAATATGTTCAGTTAAAGAGTTCGGGAACAGGAACATATGATCCGTTACACCCTAAGATGTGGCCGGGACCATAACTTCGAGAGTTGGTTCGCTTCCGCCGAGGCGTTCGACAGGCTGCGTGGAGGGGGAATGGTCTCGTGTCCTGTCTGTGGCTCCGATGCGGTCGAGAAGGCCATGATGGCCCCGGATGTCCGTCCCTCCAAGGCCAGGACGAAGACTCCGATGCCGCTTCCCGCGCCCGGGGACGCGCCTAGGGAGCGGGGCGCATCCCTCACGGAACCGGTATCGGAACTTGAGGCGAAGCTGGAAAAGATGCGCCGGCACGTTGAGGAGAATTCCGACTATGTCGGACATGGATTTGCCTCGGAGGCGCGCCGGATGCACGACGGGGAAATCCCGCATCGTTCTATTTATGGCGAAGCCGGCAGGGATGAGGCCAGGAAACTCTTCGAGGACGGTGTGCCAGTCGCCCCATTGCCGTTCATACCGAGCCGAAAGGCGAACTAGGCGGACTTCATAAGCGGGTTTTCGTCCCGAATTCCCGCTCCGCGATGAAGTGCGGCACCCATGCGTCAGATGATTTGGGTTTATCGGACGTTGAAGCCGCAACTCTCCCCCAAGCTCCTCTCGGGATCAGCCCGGGATGCCAAGCCCGAACGCGGTCAGCGGCGTGGCAGGGAGGGCGAAGCCCGTGATGATCATTCCGTCCGTCGCCGGGATTGACCGCGCCCCGCGCCTGGCGATGTCCTCGCGAAGCCGCGCCCGACCCTTTCTCCCGCCATTCTCCCATCGTCCCGATGGGTTCCTCCGGTATGGCGAATCGCTCGGGCAATCCGTGAATTTCGGCATCTTCACCCGTCGTCGGAAATAATCGCCATACGTAGCCAGCGCGGGAAACTTCCCGTTCCAGTCAGCGGCAATCTTGTATCCCGGAGCTGATAGGAAGTATCCTGCCCGCGCTGCGACTGACGGTGGAGCGGGACTGGCCATGCCAATTCTGGTGATGAAATTCGGCGGCACCTCGGTTGCAACGCTCGACCGGATCCGCAGCGCCGCCACGCGGGTCGGGCGGGAAGTCGCGAACGGATACGATGTTATTGTCATCGTCTCGGCCATGGCCGGCGAAACGGACAGGCTGGTCGGTCTCGTCAAGGAAACCGGCCAGTTTTTCGATGCCCGCGAATATGACGCCGTCGTGAGCTCCGGCGAAAGCGTCTCGGCCGGGTTGATGGCGCTCATCCTGCAGGAAATGGACGTTCCCGCGCGATCCTGGCTTGGCTGGCAGGTTCCGTTGATGACCACTGGAGCGCATGCGGCCGCCAGGATCGAGAGGATCCCGACCCGGAACATTCTCGCGAAGTTCGGCGAGGGTATGAAGGTCGCCGTGGTCGCGGGTTTTCAGGGAATTGGATCGGATGGTCGCGTCACCACCCTTGGAAGGGGAGGATCCGACACGACCGCGGTGGCGTTCGCGGCCGCGTTCGGGGGCGAACGCTGCGACATCTACACGGACGTGGACGGCGTCTACACGACCGATCCACGTATTTCGGTCAGGGCGAGGAAGCTTGATCGCATCGCTTTCGAGGAGATGCTCGAGCTCGCGGCGCTCGGCGCCAAGGTCCTGCAGTCGCGTTCCGTCGAGCTGGCGATGCGGCATGGGGTGAGACTCAGGGTACTGTCCAGCTTCGGAGACCCGGACGACGGCGCGGGAACCTACGTATGTCAGGAGGAGGAAATCGTGGAGAGCAGTGTTGTGTCCGGTGTGGCGTATAGCCGGGACGAGGCCAAGCTGACCCTCGTTTCGGTCGCTGACCGTCCAGGTATCGCCGCGGCGATTTTCGGTCCTCTGGCCGCCGCGGGGGTGAACGTGGACATGATCGTTCAGAACGTCTCCGAGGAGGGCCGTACGGACCTGACGTTTTCCTGCCCGACCGATCAGGTCGCGCGGGCCATGAGGGCGGTTGAGGAGGCTAAATCCGAAGGTGTGATCAATTTCCGTGGCCTTCTGTCGGACACTGACGTCTGCAAGGTCTCCGTCGTCGGCATCGGGATGCGCAGCCATGCCGGGGTCGCGGCCAAGATGTTCGAGGCTTTGGCTCGTGAAAACATCAACATACAGGTAATCACGACATCAGAGATCAAGATATCTGTCCTGATCGACCGGAAATATCTCGAACTCGCGGTTCAGGCGCTGCACGACGGATTTGAGCTGGAACGGGCCACTTGACGGTGAATCCGGAGGCTTGCCCTTCGGGTCGCCCCGTCGGGTCGGCCGCAGTGCGGTCGCAAATTTCTTTCGCCCGATACAGACATATGGTCTAATGGGTCCTGACCACAGCTGTTGGGGGTGAGCATGGCTGGCATGGCTGACCGCAGCGGCGGCGAAAGCAGAAAGCTGCTCGGACGTCTGCGCGACACTCTGGCAGAGGAGGGGCCCGCCCAGGCGCGGCTTGACCGGATCACGTACCTGATCGCGGATTCGATGAGCACGGAGGTGTGTTCCATCTATCTGTTCATGGACTCCGATACGTTGGAGCTGTGCGCCACCGAGGGACTGAAACCTGAAGCCGTGCATCAAACCCGCCTTCGCGTGGGTGAGGGCCTCGTCGGCCGCGTCGCGAAGACCGCCGAACCGGTGAACACCGCGGAGGCGCCTTCGACCCGTGGCTTCCGCTATATGCCCGAGACGGGAGAGGAGATCTATTCAAGCTTTCTGGGCATTCCAATCCAGCGCCTTGGCGAAACGCTCGGCGTTCTGGTGGTGCAGTCAAGGAACCGACGCGTCTACTCCGACGACGAGGTCTACGCTCTCGAGGTCGTCGCCATGGTTCTGGCGGAGATGGCCGAGCTCGGCGCGTTCGTGGGCGAGGGCGCGGCGCTGTCGGCGCCTCACCAGCGCGCCATGCTGTTTCGGGGGACCTCCGCACAGGAGGGAACGGCGGAAGGGCATGTCTGGCTGCACGAACCACGGGTCGTGGTCGCCAATCCCGTCGCCGATGATCCCGAGTCGGAACTGTCCAGGCTTGAACAGGCGCTGGAGCGGCTGCGCGTCGATGTCGACCAGATGCTCAGTAGCGTAAATCCGGTCGAAAAAGACCAGCGGGATGTACTCGAAGCCTACAGGATGTTCGCGAATTCGCGTGGCTGGGTTAAGCGGATGCAGGAAGACATCGTGCGCGGGCTGTCCGCCGAAGCGGCGGTCGAGAAGGAACAGTCAGCCGCCCGGGCGCGGATGCAGGTTGTGCCCGACGCATATCTCCGGGAGCGACTGCACGATCTGGACGATCTCTCGAACAGGCTGCTCCGGCTCCTGACCGGGCAAGGCGTCGATACAGGCGTGGAAATTCCCGATGATCCCATCCTGATCGCCCGTAACATCGGGCCGGGCGAACTTCTCGATTATGGCCGGAGCCTGCGCGGGATCGTTCTGGAGGAAGGGTCCGTCGGCAGCCATGCCGCCATCGTCGCCCGCGCCTTGGCCATTCCGCTGGTGGTGAACGCGGAGCGGATCATCGCGGAGGCGCTGAACCAGGATCACGTCCTGGTCGACGGCGACGACGGTGTGGTCCACCTGAGACCCGATGATAACGTCGTCACCGCTTTCCGTGACAAAGCGGCGATGCAGGCGGAGGCTCAGAAACGTTATGTGTCGCTGCGCGACAAGCCGGCGCGGACCAGGGACGGTTCCATCGTCGAAATGCACATGAACGCGGGGCTCATGGCTGACCTGCCGTCAATGGCCGGGTCTGGCGCCGAGGGTGTGGGCCTTTTCCGCACCGAACTGCAGTTTCTTATCCGCAATCAGATGCCGAAGCGCTCCGAGCTTGTGGCGATATATTCCCGCGTGATGGACGCGGCGCGTGGCAAGCCCGTCCAATTCCGTACCCTCGATATCGGCTCCGACAAGGTGCTGCCCTACATGAAACCGACGGACGAGCCCAATCCCGCACTGGGCTGGCGGGCGATCAGGGTTGGGTTGGACAGGCCGGGCGTGATGCGGATGCAGCTTCAGGCATTGATCCGGGCGGCGAACGGGCGCCCGCTTAGGATCATGTTTCCGTTCGTCGCGCAGATCGACGAATTCAGTGCCGGTCGTGACCATTTCCACCGCGAACTGGAGAGGGAGGCGACCCTGGGCCACGTTCTGCCGGAGAACGTTGAGATAGGTGCCATGCTGGAGACGCCGAGCCTTGCGTTCGCACCGCGCCAGTTCTTCGATATGGTGGATTTCATTTCGATCGGAGGCAACGATCTCAAGCAGTTCTTTTTCGCCGCTGACCGGGAGAACGAAAGGGTGCGCCGCCGTTACGACACACTGAACGTCAGTTACCTGACGTTCATAGAGGGAATTGTCGAGCGCTGCGCAAAATCCAACGCGCGGGTCAGTTTCTGCGGCGAGGACGCGGGCCGTCCGATCGAGGCGGTCTGTCTGGCCGCGATGGGCCTTCGTTCGCTGTCCATGCGCCCGGCATCTATCGGGCCTGTCAAGCACCTGCTGCGCCAGGTGGATCTTGCGGAGGCGAGATCGGTGATTGACGCTGCCCGTGCCGGCGGAAGTATGACCGTTCGGCCCGCGGTGATGTCATGGCTCGCGGGTCAGTAGGCGTGGTGTAGAGAACCGGTTGCGCCGCCGTCCACTGATTCGTGCCGTTATTTCCGGGCCGCCGCAAAACCTGGTTGCGTGGTTGCGATACCATACCGATAAATGCACGAATGGACGGACCGACCGGACCTGACATGAAAGACCTGACAATGACCCGTTACCATCCCGCACTCATAACGCTGCACTGGCTGTTGGCGGCCATGATCATGCTCGCGCTCTTCATGGGCGGTATATTCCTCTCGGGAATGCCGAACGACGATCCTTCAAAGGTGTTCGGGTTACGCGGACATATGACGTTCGGTATCGCGATTCTCGCATTGATGCTTGTCCGACTTGTGGTGCGGCTGCGTTCGAAGAAGCCGCCCCGCGCGGACGCGGGCAACCCGTTGCTGAACTCTATCTCCGTCCTCGTTCACTGGGCTCTCTATATTTCGGTTATCGCAATGGCCCTGTCGGGCCTGGCGCTTGCGATAGCCGCCGGACTGCCGGCCATTGTGTTCGGGGGGTCCGGTGATCCACTTCCAGTGGATTTCCTCATATATCCACCGCGAATGGTCCACGGGCTTCTGGCTAACGTTCTGGTTGTCCTGATTATCGCCCATATCGCCGGTTTTCTCTATCACCAGTTCATTCGCCGTGACGGACTTTTCAGGCGCATGTGGTTCGGTGACCGGAGTGTCTGACGGTTCATTCAACCGCACCCGCGTCCAGTTGGTGGGGATAGTCTGAACGAGGGGATCACGGACGTGCGGCAACCGAGAGGGTCAGGGGTCGACGGAAGAGGAAACGCGGGCATTTCCAGTTTGCTGGAACCTCGCCCCGAGAATTCCCCGTCCACGCGCGAGTCCCCGGGAGGACAGGATTCCCCACGTGGAGGTGGGGACCGGTACTGGATTTCCTTTGGGTCTGGCGCCGATCATGTCCTGTGTGGTTCCGTCCAGGGGTCGACCGTCTTCAGCCCCGCCGCCCGGAACGGGCCGGTATCCCGGGTCGCCACCATCATGCCGTTGGCTGCCGCCGTGGCCGCGATGTAGCCGTCCGAAACCGAGATCGCGACGCCCGCCTTCCGCGCCCTCACCATAAGTTCCGCATAGGCTTGCGAGGGGGCAAGATCGAAAGCCAAGACCCGCCCCGCGAACATCGGCAGCACCTGACTCTCCAGATCCTCATGAAGCCGGTCGCGACGACGCCCGGCCGGGAGCGCGCGTACCCCGAAACGCAACTCCGCAACCGTGATGGCGGAGAGATAGAGCGTTTCCAGGGCCTGCATGTCGAGCCACGCGGCGACGCGGGGTTCCGGGGCCGCGCGCAGCGGCTCCGACACCACGTTCGTGTCGACCACGATCATTCGAAGTCGACCGGCCGGGCCGTAGACCTGTCGCGTTGGACGAGGCTCGCGAACTCTTCTTCAGTGAGCCCGGCGCGCCGCCCGACGGCGGTCAGTAGGGAACCCAGCGCCGCGCGGCCTTCCGGCAGCACCGTCTCCCTGAGGATGGCGCGCACCTCGGCCTCGGTGCTGCGGCCGCGCAAGGACGCCCGAGCGCGCAGGGCGCGGTGGACCTCGTCCGGCACATTGCGAACGGTCAGCATCGGCATGGTCGATCACCCTCCAGCTATCGTGCATGCATTATGCTTATCTGACGGCGCCGATGCAAGCGCCAATCCCTGTCGAAGCCCCGGGGCTGGCGAATCAGATCGGATGGCAACCCCCGGCCCGGAACCCAACGCCGACACCGCTCCAGGCGTCAGCGCCGCATCCCTCGCCCCCGGCGCCGGGATAGCGTTGCCGGGTTCGGACTGCGTGGCCGATCGTATGCCGGAATCGGTGTCTGGCGTTGGGAATCCCGAAAACGGACGGCCCGCGTCAGCGGGATACCCGCGCTTTTCGAAATCCGCTTCAGCTACGCTTGGGCGGCGGGCCGGCCGCGGTCCGTTGCCAGCATTTCGATGTCCGCCCGCCCGATGTCGCCCAGAGGCTTGGCGACCCGCCAATCCCGCATGGACCCGTCGGCCTCCCGTGCCGTGATGACCGTCTCTACCGGAGGACAGTCCGGTTCATGGCAGCGCAGTTCCGCCACGGCGAGTGTCGTGGTCTCAGGCAGACCGAACCGCTCCGCCACCATCGCCTTGACTCGGCGCACCGCACCCGGATTGGGGCGACTGCGATCAAACATTCCGCGCATGGGCGTCTCCTGTCCGCAACGCTGCCCAGAGAACACCGCCCTTCGCATCGCCGACCAGGATGTGGGACAGGGACCTGGTGGTGGCGATGGCCGTGACTTCGGCGCCCGTGGAGCCTCGAACGACAATCGACTCCCTCGCTTCGTCAAGCTCCGCCAGGAGAACGGCACCGTCCTGGAATCCGGCGAAAACGGCGTTCTCCTCGCTCAGGGACTGAACGCAGGTTGCCAGGCGCTTGCCGCCGTGAGCGACGCACAGCGGCGTCCGGCCCATGGGTCCGTCCTTTCCGTCGAAGGGCCAGCAGATCGCTTCATCCGCGCCGGACGTGACCAGATGAGGCGTGTCGCCTGCCCACGCGAAGCTTTTGATCTTGGCCGGGTACCCCTCCATGGCCATGTGGCCCTTGTCGCGGAGGCGCCAGCCATGGAGCGCGTTTTCCTGCATGGACGTGACAAGATACTTTCCGTCCGGACTGAAGCTCACGGCACCATGTGATCCCTTCCACACAAGCTTTGAAGGCTTCCAGCGCCGTTCCCCGCGCGTCCAAACCGTCGCGCCGCCATAGTGGGCGGCGGCCAGACGCCTGCCCTTCGCGTCGAAGGCGATGCCCCCGACGGTGCTGACGTGCTCGAGCGATGCCGCCGAGGTCGCGCCCTTTCGCCAGACATGCACGAACCTTCCGGAGGAGCACGCCCGCTGCCCGTGACCGGCGGCGACGCAATCGACCCAGCGAGAGCCGAACTCGGCGATCTCTTCGATCTGGCCATCAGGCGAAATGCGTAGAAACCTTCCGTCATCGCCGCCGGTCAGCACGTGGTCGGCGTCAGCTGCGAGGCAGAGCACCGCGCCGTCGTGAGCCCTCGTCACGGAGGGGGCCCTTTCATCGCGGAAGAAGCGAACGGTTCCGTCGCCAGTGGCCACCGCGACGGCCTCGCCTGCGGCAACGGCGCCGGTGACTGGAGCGCCGGTCTGAATCTTCAGGCCGCGTTTCTCCAGCGCGGATTCCGGGAACCCGTCCCGATGACGTCCGCGCCGTGGCATGTCTGGCGTCACGCCGCCCGACACCCCTCGAACCCTTCCTTCAGCCCCATGCTTTCGAGATCGCGGCCGATGAACACCACGCGGGACACGCGGGGCTTGCCCTCCGGCCAAGGCCCCATCGGCGATCCGTCCATCAGCATGTGCACCCCCTGGAAGACGTAACGGTCGTCATGCCCGGAAAAGTCAAGGATGCCCTTCGAGCGCAGTATGTCCTGGCCGCGCCGCTGCAGGAGCTGGCCGAACCACTTCTGGAACCTGTCAAGATCAAGCGGCGTTTCCGAGACGAACGAGACGCTCGTGACGTCATCGTCGTGGTCGTGGTCATGATCGGAGGTCAGGAAATCCGGTTCCGCCTCCAAGACGCGGTCGAGGCTGAACGCGTTCAGCCCAACAACCTCGTCCAGCGGCGCCGCGCAGCGGGCGGTGCGGATGATCTTCGCGTAAGGATTGATCTTGCGGATCCGCCCTTCGATCCGCTCAAGCCCTTTCGCTTCCACGAGATCGGTCTTGTTGAGCAGGACGACATCCGCAAAGGCCACCTGTTCCTCGGCTTCGTGATGTTCGCCGAGCTGCGCGTCGAGATGGACGGCATCCGCCACGGTCACGATGGCATCGAGCCGCGTGCGGTCGGCGACATCCTGGTCGACGAAGAAGGTCTGCGCCACGGGGGCCGGATCGGCAAGACCGGTGGTTTCGACGATGATGGCGTCGAACTGGTCGCCGCGCTTCATCAAGCCGCTCAGGATCCGGATCAGGTCACCGCGGACCGTGCAGCATATGCAGCCGTTGTTCATCTCGAACACTTCCTCGTCGGCGTCGACGACGAGATCGTTGTCGATGCCTTCCTCGCCAAACTCGTTGACGATGACCGCATAGCGCTTGCCATGGCGCTCGGTGAGGATGCGATTCAGGAGCGTCGTCTTGCCGGCGCCGAGGAAGCCGGTGAGTACGGTTACGGGAACTTGTGCAGGTTGATCCATCTATTGTCCTTTCAGTTGCTTGGTGTGGTCGGGCCGCAGTCGCTACAGAGCCCGTGGATCTCGATGACCGTTCGGCCGGGCGCGAAGCCCGAGTCCGTGGACAGGGCAGCGATGTCGCCGGCGAGACGCGAGGTTACGTGCTCCGTGACGCTGCCGCAGCCGTCACAGATCTCGAAGACCGGGGCTTCGGAATGATGCGGCGCGCGGCACGCCGTCCAAGCGTTCAGGGACTCGATCCGGTGCACGTGGCCAGCCTCGAGCAGCTTGGCCAGTGCCCTGTACACGGTCGTCGCCGCGGTCACGCCGTCCTCGCGGAGCGCTTCCAGAATCTCATAGGCGGAAAGCGGGTGCGTCTGGCGCCTTAGAAACTCGAGCACCCTGTCTGCATGGGTGGGGCGAGTTCGTCCCCGCTGCATTTGGCACCTCCCTGTCGCCGACGCTCTTGGCGACTTAGTAGATGAGGATAGCAAATGCAACGTTACAACGTTACATAACAGGACTTTCCCGCGCTTGATTCCGTTTGATTCTTCTTGACTTCGGTCATCCATGCGTTGCGCGCGTCTCGCCAGAGCGCTCCTTTCGTACGGTAGGGCTTTCCGGCATCCCGAGCTGAATCCCGCGGTGCGTGAGCCAGCGCAAGCGGTCATGCATCGTGTCACTCAGTGCTAGCGGGCTCTTCTAAAG
>JAPOUP010000185.1 GCA_026708635.1 Rhodobacter sp. | reverse complement strand
GCGGGAACGCGGCGCGGATCAATTGAAGGGTCGATTGTGGAACTCCGTGACACGGGATGTCGCGCATGGATCGGGTAGCGCGCCAAAGAACGACCCCGCAGCCCCGGCACGCGGCCACCATAGGTCGAGACCCCGACCGGCGGCGAACGACGGAGCGCCGCGAGACTCCCGCCCGGCGCATCCGTAGTGGCTCAATGTTGGGGTAGTCGGCGCGTCGTCCCTACGGTGGTCCGTGGTTACACGCCCACACGAACAAGCTGTTTGCCGAAATTACCGCCTTCCAGCAGGCCGAGAAACGCCTCCGGCGCGTTCTCCAGGCCCTCCGCGACGGTCTCCCTGTAATGAATCTCGCCCGATCTGACCAACGGGCCAACCTCCCGCAGAAATGGACCGAGGCGATCCATATGCTCGAACACGATGAAACCCCGCACCCGAAGTTTCCGCACCAGAATCGTCCGCCACATCCTCGGCAAGGGCATGGCGTCACCGACACCCTCTCCGGAATACCATGCGATCATGCCGCATACCGCGATCCGTCCGTGATCATTCATCCGCGGAAGGACGGCCTCCAGCGTCTTTCCGCCAACATTCTCGTAGTAGCAATCGACTCCCTCTGGCGTCACCGCCTCAAGCCGTTTCGAAAGATCCGGGTCGCGGTGGTCCAGACAGACGTCGTAGCCCAGCTTTTCGACAGCGTATGCGCATTTCGCCACCCCTCCAGCGACACCGACCGCTCTCATGCCCCTGCGGCCCGCGAGCTGGCCGACCAGGGAGCCAACGGCGCCGGTCGCGGCGGACACGACCACGGTCTCGCCCGATCGCCCGGCAAGTATGTCATTCAGTCCAACCCATGCGGTATGCCCGGGCATGCCGAGCACTCCAAGCGCCGTGGACACCGGAGCGATGTCAGGATCGACCTTTCGGCATTGCCTTGTTTCAACGATGGCGTGGCTTGACCACCCCGTACGGCCGACCACGAAATCGCCGGCGCGGAACCGGTCATCATTTGAGGCGATGACTTCCCCAACGCCAGCCGCTTCCATCGTGCCGCCGACTTCCACCGGGTCAGCATAGGATTTCGCGGCGTCCATACGGCCTCGCATATACGGATCGAGCGATAGCCACAGCGTGCGGATAAGGACTTCGCCGCGATCGGGCTCCCGAATCCGTTTTGTCTCAAGGCGGAAGTTATCCAGGGTTGGCGCGCCTTCCGGGCGGCTCGCAAGGACAATGTTTCGGGCTTGGATCACGTATCGGGACTCCCGTAGGTTTTTGCCGGGCAGGCGACGTTTCTGGATGCCGCGCGGATGATTCGCCACGAGCGCGCCCTCAAGGCGTTCACATGGCTCGCCGCTATAGCGAATTCCGGCCTCGGGTCCAGCATTCCCTCGAAACCGCATCACGGGTCCGGCGGCAGATCACGACCGACATGGTCCCTCCCGTACTATGCCCGGCCTTTCCCGGCGGTCGTCACAGTCGGAAAACCGCGCCATGACATGGGCCGCGAAACCTCCACCATTCGCAATCAATGGTGCAATCCCCCGGCTTCGCATGGGTGCCGGCACCCGGATCACGATCGTTCCTGCCGTCAAACGGCCGATTACGGCCGCAGCGGTCCTCCGCGACGCACGGTAACCGAATCCGCGGGTCGGGCTCCGCTTTAGATCGAGGCCGCCTTCGACAGCGCCTGGTCGAGGTCGGCGATGAGATCATCCGCATCCTCGAGCCCGATCGATAGCCTCACGACGTTCGGTGCCGCTCCCGCCGCCTCCTGCTGCTCCGCCGTTAGCTGGCGATGGGTCGTGGAGGCCGAATGGATGACGAGCGAACGCGCGTCGCCGAGATTCGCGACCAGACTGAACAGCTGGAGGCTGTCAACCAGTTTGACGCAGGCGTCGTAGCCATCCTTGAGCTCAATCGTAAACAGCGCACCCGCACCGCGGGGGCATATACGTTTGGCGACGTCCGCATATGGAGATGACTTCAGTCCCGCGTAGGTCACGGCATTGACGGCCGGATGGGTTTCCAGCCACTCGGCAACCCTGGTCGCGTTCCGCACATGGCGTTCCATCCGAAGACTGAGTGTTTCGATTCCCAAAAGGGTATAGTGCGCTCCCTGCGGATTCATGGTCATGCCAAGGTCGCGGAGACCGACGGCGATCGAGTGGAAGGTAAAGGCTAGATGGCCAAACGTCTCATGGAATTTCAGCCCATGGTAGGCGGGTTCGGGCTGCGAGAGCGACGGAAACCGGTCACTTGCCGACCAATCGAATGCGCCCGAATCAACGATCGCGCCGCCCGTCACCGTGCCATTGCCGGTGAGATACTTTGTGGTCGAATGCACGACAAGTGTCGCGCCATGCTCGATTGGCCTGCACAGATAGGGTGTTGCCGAAGTATTGTCGACGATCATCGGAATCCCCGCTTCATCGGCGATCTTGCCGATTGCGTCCAGATCCGTGATCACGCCGCCGGGGTTAGCGATCGACTCGCAGAAGACCGCCCGGGTGTCTTCGTCTATGGCGCCCCTCACCGCGGCGGCGTCATCGAAATCGACGAACCTGCATGACCAACCGAAGCGTTTGATCGTCTGGCTGAACTGCGTCACCGTGCCGCCATAGAGCCTCGTTGACGCGACTATGTTACGTCCCGGCGCCATCAACGGAAACAGCGCCATGATCTGCGCGGCATGCCCCGATGAGCAGCATACCGCACCCTCGCCGGTTTCGAGCGATGCGATCCGCTCGGCCAGAACGGCTACCGTGGGATTCGTCAAGCGCGAATATATGAATCCGACTTCCTGAAGATTGAAGAGCGACGCGGCGTGATCCACATCCCTGAACACGTATGCCGTGGTCTGGTAAATCGGTGTCTGCCTCGCGCCGGTTGCGGGGTCAGGCCTTGCGCCGGCGTGTATCTGTAGGGTGTCAAATCCATACTCGTGAGGTTCGTCGCCCATTGTGCGCTCCTTTAGGGGAAAGTTTCCGGGTAATCC
>JAPOUP010000291.1 GCA_026708635.1 Rhodobacter sp. | reverse complement strand
CCGACCTCTTTGACTGGCGCCGGGCCGCTTGAGCGGAATAAATCCGGACACACCCAATCTCAAGTATATAATCGCCCGGGTTCCACCTCACTGCGGAACGGGGGAGGTAAATTGCCCGGCCTGCGGAAGTCCTCGGCTCAATGCGGCGAAAAGAAGCTTGAGCGCACGGTCGGAACGTGTGGTCAGGTTGGTAACCAGGATAACGGCCTTCACGCTACGACGGGAAATTTTCACGTCGTCTCCTTTATGATAAGTCGGAGTGGCATGGATTCGCCGCAACGTGAGAACCGCCATTCCCAGCGCCCAAAGACAGTGACGTCTTATGCCGGTTTCATAAGCCGGAATCATCAACACATACCGTAGCGCGTCATTCAAATGCTCCCGGGTAATTCCGACAAGTTCTCGTATTCCCGGCGCCATTCTGGCGTTGTCTTGTCCGGTCACAACCGAACCGAGGTCAAGTCCCGTCTTTCCGAATACATCTCTTGGCAACCAGCAGGCACCGCGACGCCGGTCCTCCCACATATCCTTAAGAATATTCGTCATCTGCAATCCCGCGCCGAATGAAACAGAAAGAGGAAGCAGTTGGTCGCGACGAGAGCCTATTTCCGGGGAATGATCGCAGAAGAGTTCTGTCAGCATCTCTCCGACGACTCCGGCAACAACGTAACAGTAGCGGTTCAGATCATTCATATCCCGGAGACCTTTCGTTCCGGCGTTACGCTGAAACTCCATCATTCCATGAGTCATGATTCTAACGCAGCGCTCGATTGCCCCTCTCTGCGGCGCGGAAAGACTGTTCGTGATGCTGATCACCCTAGCCGTATTAAATACGAGGTCATGCTCACTTGGACTCGCGGAAGAGGAGAGGCATTTGCCCAGCTCCCGCGCGAATTCGTCGGGACTTTCGCTTCCACCAATCACGGAAATGAGGCGTTCGCCGAATTCCGTCTTCTGCGCCGATGTCATACCCTTTTCGTCTTCGATTGTATCGGCGAGCCGACATAACAGGTAGGCGTTACCGACGGAATCCCGGAGCGAGCCTGGAAGTTGCGGAATGGTTAAGGCAAATGTCCGCGAAACGTCTTCGAGGATTGCCGTTTGATAGGCGATGCATTCCTTTAGGTCGAAAGATTCAGCACTCGACGTCGACATATCGAGATCTCCAGCCTCGCAGCTTATCGGCTATCAGCCTATATCGGCACGTATATTCGGACAAGTAGTCAAATTCATTTTGCTGATGCCGTGTCCAAAATTCGGCTTGCGACCGGTTCGGTCAAAGAAATGACATTGCGTCAGTGAACGGAGCACCGCAGTGCGATGACGCGTAGCGGTGGCTCTGCGGGAGCGGCCCCTCGACGGTGTCATGATGCGCATTAACACCGGTAAGGCGGACGGAAAGCCAACGGATGCGGGCCGGCGCGCGACCCCGACAACTTGACGTTCCCGAAATCCCTTTGCCCTGGCGTGACCCCGGTGGACTTCCGGCCCTCGGTCCAGCTATATGAAGGTCGCGGCCTGCGACGCCCTCGGAGCGCCGGCAGGGTGACCGGCGCACTGCGCTACCCGCTGCACAGGAGGAAGGGGACCGACGGCATCTGGAGGGAGTTGGCCTTCTTTTGCAGGAACCGTAGCCGCATGCACCACACGGACGCCACCGCCGAGAGCCACGCCATCGGATCGGGTTCCGTGGAATCCGCGAACAGGGTGCTCGTGACAGGCCGCATGAAGCGCTCGGGGCAGGGCCGGGGCCGCGACGGCGGTCAGGGCCTACTGACCTTCCGGGCGCTCCCCGAGTCCGGACACCTCCGCCGGGCATGCGCCCCGCTGGCGCTACGCCTGAGCCGCAGCAACGACTGGAGGCCCACGGAACCAGGGCAATCGATTGAACGCTATTTCCGGAGCAATTGCTCCATATACGCGTCATCCCATGCCGCTGAGCGTCGTTTCTGCGGCATGCTCATTTTGCCGGGTGCCTACCGCAGCAGGTTGATTGCAGAATGGTTGATCGCGGCAAAATTGGCAGCGGCCCTCCCGGTTCTAATGCGGCAATCGTCCTGTCGGAAAGTGACGTCCAGAACCCAGTGCAGGCAGTTTTCCACCTGCCAGTGGTTTCGGATGTGACCGGCCATCTTTTCCGCATCGCTGGCAATTGATGAGATGTAGAAATGGCGTATCCTTTTCACCTTGCCTCTGGTCCCACGCGTGTACTCGGTCATGATGACGGCCTTCAGGCCCGGCCAGCGATGGCGTTTGTCCAACCACGATGTCTGTGCACACGGTGTGGCGGCGTGTTTCAAACCGGCCGTGACCGGCATCCATCGTTTCGCTTTTCCGCAGAAGCGCGCCGCCGATACCCCGGTCCAGATGCTCCTCAAAGAACAGTTCGACGCCTTCGTGCAAGCTGCCCTGATTGCTCTTCAGACCAATGACATAATCTGCTTCTTTATTGATGATCTGTTGACAGATTTTGCGCTGGCAGCCCATGGCATCAATCGTGACGGTCGCGCCTTCAAGCGCCAGCATCTCCAACAGTTTGGGAATGGCTGTAATCTCGTTTGACCTGTCATCGACCATGCGCTGGCCAAGCACCAGTTTCCGCTCGCAGGACCAGGCCGAGATCATGTGGGTCGCCGCCGTGTTGGACTTAGTGTCGAAGGACCGCCGAAGCGTCTTGCCGTCGACCGCGACCACGCCTTCGAGCATGTCAAGCAGGCTTGCAATCCAATTCGTGAAACTGTCCTGCAATGCCTCGGGATCGAGACGAGAGAAGAGAATACCGAACTGATCATGACTGGGAATGCCGTACTTGAACGGCAAGAAGCCCTACAAGAGGCCTAACTTTTTTTGGCCGTAGAGGGCGACGGATGTCCATCCATCCGCACCCGAGATCACAGCACACAAAACAAGCAAGAATATCATGGTTAGTGTCGGCTGACACGCCGACACCAAGCGAGGGGCGCGATTCTCATATGGTCAACTTTTGGTTCCCTTGTGTTCCGTCCGCGAATCACGCGGCGAGCGCGAC
>JAPOUP010000222.1 GCA_026708635.1 Rhodobacter sp. | reverse complement strand
CATTTATTCCCGGAGCCGGGACATGCTCCGCGCTCCAGGGCGCGGTGCCCGAGAGGCCGAACAGCACGAACGTAAGCGGAAATGCAAAGACGGAAGCGAGACTGCGCATCTGTTCTCCTCAGAACCATGTGAGGGCTTGACAAAGTGGGCCCGGACGGACCCCGATCACGAATTGACGCCCCGGTTCAAGCCCGAAGCGCCTCCCCGGCCGCCCGGAGTTCCGCGTGGGAACGGCCAAAGACATATCGATCAACGACCTAACCGGGTTGTCGGAACGGCGCAAGTACCTTCCTCCCCTTTCGGCCTCCGGGGTGGCACCGGTCAGGGAGGCCATCCGGCTGGAACGCCCGGCCAGAATCCCACAGCCCGACACCCATCCCCCAATGTATACTGTGGCACAGCGTCCGATTCCCGGGCAGGATCGCTCCACCAGTATCCGAAATGTCACCCAACCGAAGCGAGATTCACAATATCGCGATATGGGCGGTCAGTCTGAACTTCCCGAAGAAGTCAGGCTGGAATCCCGTTCATTCTCGGTTTCCTGATGATGGATTCCAGCGGACCCAACCTGTCACTCGGGTCAGTTTTGAACTGAACTTGACACCGATTCACCACCTCCTGGCGCTGGAGGCGTTCGGGTTCGCGTCCGAACCCACGGGCAAGGTGGAGAGGCTCAACGCCCTGCTGACGGCCGCCACTGGCTGAGAAGGGATCGGTTCGCCATGGAAGACCATAGGGTCTATTCCGCGACCCTGGCGTCGTTCACGGTAGCGGTCCCGACGATACCCATCATCCTGGCGGCGGGGATCGTCCTCCATGTCGTCATGGTCGCTGTCGTCATCCGGGAGTTCCACCTGTGGGGCCGCGACATGGACAAACGGGCCACCAGGTGGGAGCGGGAGCACCAGGAGTATATGGTCTCTCGAATTGGACGCGCGGCGTAGCCGGGTGGAGCACACAAGGCGGATGAGGAGCCTCAATGCGCGGCGGCCATGGTAAGAGCCGGGACGGCCTCCTCGCGATCGGCCGCCTGCACGAGAGCGATTCGGGGCGGTTGGACACGAGCCGGCGCATCTCCTCGACGACCGCCTCGCTCTCGCGGGGGATGAACGGGTTGACGCCCCGCGCCGGAACCTCGGGGCAAGGGCAGGAAAATCCCCGGAACCGCAAATGTTAACAGCTATTTCCAGTTGGCGGCGAGACTCTGGTTGATTTCCGGTGGCTGGGCGTAACTAGTTCTGTTTGTTTTGGGAACTTTATGCTTGCAATCACTTTGGGAGTGGTTCATGTCGCATCATGCGGATCATCGCCAAGAGGACGCTCCGGGAGTTCTGGGAGCGGCATGCGAATGTGGAGGAGCCTCTGCTCGCCTGGTACCGCGAGGTTCTGAGGGAAGACTGGGGTACGCCGGCGAAAGTTAAGGAGAAGTACCGTAGCGCCAGCATCGCTGGCGGCAATCGGGTGGTCTTCAACATCAAGGGCAACGACTACCGGCTCGTGGTGAGAATCAACTACCCGGCGCGTATCGTCTACGTGCGTTTCATCGGCACCCACGCTGAATATGACACCATAGACGTCGAGGAGGTGTTAGATGGTCAACAGCAAGCTCAAACCGATCCGGACCGAGAAGGATTACGCGGCCGCGCTTGTGCGGATCGATGCGCTGATGGACGCGAGGCCTGGCAGCGCTGAGTTCGACGAGCTCGACGTTCTGGCCGACCTCGTCGAACTCTATGAGAGCAAACACGAGCCGATGGGCTATCCCAGTTCGGTGGCCGCAATCGAGTTTCGCATGGAACAGGAGAACCTGAGCCCGCGCGATTTGATCCCATTCCTTGGGAGCCGCGCCAAGGTCTCGGAGGTTCTCTCCGGCAAGCGCGCGATCACCATGCCAATGGCCCGCGCGCTCCACGAGCATCTCGGCATTCCCGCTGACGTGCTGCTGAGCGAGCCGGGAGTCGCGCCTGGTGATCCGCTGGCGGACATGGAATGGAGCCGGTTTCCCATCAACGCGATGGTGAAGCGGGGCTGGATTCCCGACAAGCTGAACCCCGCGTCGAACGCCGAGGAAATCATCCGGGACTTGATTGATCGGGCGGGAGGACCGGACGTGGCCCGCGCCGCCCTCTACCGTAAGAACGATCATGTGCGTGTGAACGCCAAAATGGATCCCTATGCGCTTAAGGCTTGGTGCTGGCAGGTTCTGGCGAAGGCGAACGGGAAACTGCCGAGGGTGAGCTACAGGCGCGGAACCGTAACCATGGATTTCCTTAGGAAAGTCGCACGGGAAAGCCGGTCAGAAGATGGGCCGCGACAGGCGAAAGATCTCCTGGCCAAGCATGGGATTCCACTCGTTATCGTGCAACATCTTCCAAAAACGTATCTCGATGGAGCGGCGCTGCGGCTTGGCGACGACCGGCCGGTGATCGGGCTGACTCTACGCTACGACCGCATCGACAATTTCTGGTTCTGCCTGCTGCACGAGTTGGCTCATGTGGGCCGGCATCTGGATAACGGCCAAGGCAACGCCTTTGTCGACGATCTGACTCTCCGCAGAGCAGAAGGTGGCCGGGAAGATCCGCGAGAAACGCAGGCGGACGACTGGGCGGAAGATGCACTGATTCCAGAGGCGGCATGGGAGGCGAGTGCCGTGAAGGACCACCCGACCCCCATGTCCGTCATGAATCTGGCCAATGCGCTTCATATTCATCCGGCGGTCGTCGCGGGCAGGGTCCGGTACGAGAGGCGGAATTACCGGCTACTGTCGCAATTCGTTGGCACCGGCGAAGTGCGGCGGCAGTTCGGCATGGCGTAGCGGCTTGATGAACGAAGCGACGATACACGGGGTAAAGCGTGCCGCTAACGACACCCAATTGCGCTACTACGATAGCAACGTGCTCCGCCTTCCGGCCGACAAGCGGAAGGAATACCATAAGCAGGTTGATCGCCTCATCGCGGAACTCAGCCAAAGCGTTCCCATCTTCCCCTCTCCCCAAGCGGAACCCCAACACCGGTGCGGAATGCCCGGCGGAAAGGAT
>JAPOUP010000335.1 GCA_026708635.1 Rhodobacter sp. | reverse complement strand
TTCACTGGGTGCGGGTGGCGGCCCAGCGGATGAAGGCGGGCGAGTGCTGCAGGCTCGGGTCCCGCCTTACGAAGGAGCCGACGGGGAACTCGCCGACCTCGCGCCTGAGCCGCCCCGTGACCTACGGTCGCTGTCTCCGGGAGGCGTGCCGCCCGGTACGGGAAAGCGGGCATGTCCGAAGTCCGTGGATCGGGCTAGTGCGGCTCGGGAACGCGACGACGGGCGGGGCGAACGACTGGATCCCACGCTTCCTGCGCGTCGCACACTCTCCCTGTTGGTCCAGGAAGGAAGTCAGGGACCGGCGGTAGCCGACTAAGAGGCCTTTGAGTTGACATTCGAAGGCTGGCTGTCGATGAAGGGCAACGTTGCGGAGAGCCCGATCCAGTGACTCAGCAGGTTCGAGAGCGTCACTGCGTATGTATAGGCCATGGCGGAGGTCGAGACATGAACGACGCAGTCGGAACGCTAGTCCTGCATGGGGACGCCCGAATCCGCGCCCCGATATCAGTTGCGGGTGCGCAACCGTGGGTCGACCAGTACGGAGCAAGATACACGGTGTCTGCTGGCGGTCCAAGGTGCAACCTCGAACTGGCGGGACATCGGATTCCGCAAAGGCTGTCGCAGGGCAGAGGCAAACTCGAAAATCGCGCCGATGCTGGGCGCGATAATATGAGGACAGTGGCGGGAGGCATCGACTCCATGGGCCAAGAGTAGGTCGGGTACTTGTTTGGAAATGATGATGCATCGTAAGCATCCTTGGCCGAAGCTGACTGCGATGAGATGCTTATTGACTGAACCCGGGTGGTGATGGGAGAGGCGTGATGCGGATCAATCCGGAAATAAGTGGCGTAAGCGTTGTGTTGCTCGGAAACTTCAATCCGGCGATTTTCACACCGGCATGGTTCGCCTTGCATGATCTCTTGCCGAGGCAAGCCACGGAGAATGCCGAACTGCAAGTTGCCCATCCACAACTGACCCGACTTTCCATGGAGTGGCTTCACCTTCATGTCGTGACGGATCGTTTTGAGGCCAGCACACAACGAGAGCCGTATGTTCGGGTGCCAGACCTCTTGGTCCGCATGTTCAGTGAGCATCTTTACCATACCCCGCTCAAGGCATTCGGCATCAATCGTGACGTCCATTTTCGAGTGGCTGATCAGGCTGAAAGAGCCAGAATTGGCGGACTGCTGGCGCCAGCGGAGCCATGGGGGCCATGGAGGGATGAGCTCGGATTGAGTGATGATTATGGGGGGATGATTTCGCTGACAATGGCACAGACCCGTCCCCAGGATCGACCGGTTGGCGGACAAGTAAATGTGACGGTAGAGCCGTCCAGTCGTATCGATGGCGGTCGGTCTGCCATTTACGTCAGGGTAAACGATCACTACGCAATCGATAGAGATGGCATTGAGGCGCGCGAGGAGTTGATGGGCCTCTTGAAAGACGGCTTCGAGAAGTCAATCCAACGCAGCGACAGCATCATCGATTACATCATGTCACTGTAGCTGGATCGGGAGGGAAAAGGTTCATGAAACAGACCGGCCAATCCATGACTGTCCAGAGCTTCGACACTTTTGGAAGAGATAGCAGTTCAGACGATCCAGCCGACTCGCGTTGTCTTGAGTCGAGCGCCGAAGCTGCGGTGAGCCATGCATTGGCGGCGTCGATCCCTGACCGCGAATTTGGTATACGCGGAGAGACCGCAGGGAGCTGGGACGTCCCCGATCATGAAAGAGCTTGCACGTTGAGCAGTCGAGATGCGATCACAGTCGGGCGCCTCCCGCCTTTGAACGCGTCCGCACCACCTATGGCTACGTTTCTTGCCTTGCAGGAGTGGGAAGGGTATGTGGCCAGTATCGGAGACGATGCCTTCGTGGCGCGTCTGGTCGATTTGACAGCCGGCGCGACACATGAAAGCGAGGAAGCCACAATCCCATTAGACGAAATCTCTCACCGCGATGCTGCCAACATGGAGGTGGGCAGCATCTTTCGTTGGGTGATCGGATATGAGCGTTCGCCAGGTGGAACGCAGAAGCGAGTGTCTCAAATCGTCTTTCGTGATCTTCCGAGGATGACCGAGGGCGACTTTCGGGCTGGCAGGATGTGGGCAGAAAAGATTGCACCGGCGCTTAATCCGTGACGAATGCGGCAGGCCCACCGGAAGACGATGAATTCGAGATCATCCTTCTTGGTCCCGGTTATGGAGAGAGCATCGTTTTGCATGTTGGAAACGGCGTGTGGGTCGTTGTCGATTCCTGTCTCGATAGGGATGGAAGACCGGGAGCGCTGCGCTACTTGGAGGGCATCGGACTTGAGCCGGCCCAAAGCGTTGCTCTGATCGTCGCGACGCATTGGCACGACGACCATATTCGTGGGATGGCGCGCTTGGTCGAATTGTGCCCCAACGCTCAGTTTTGTTGTGCTAGCGTTCTCTGCAAGGAGGAGTTTCTCACCTTGGTGGGAGCGTTGGAAGGTCGGCATTTTTCCGCCACAGGGTCCGGGCTACGCGAAATACACGGTGTGTTTTCTCGGTTGGACGACATCGGGAAAATGCCGATACACGCCCTCGCCAACCGTGTCGTGTTCCGGAAAGGCGGGTGCACCATATCGTCGCTGTCGCCCGGAGACGAGGTGTTCCAGCAATTCCTGACGTCTGTGGGCGGATTGATTCCGGGCCGAGGCGAAAACAAGAAACGAATACGAAGCTTCTCACCCAACGAAGTCGCGGTCGCGCTGTGGGTTGAATGCAACGGGAGTTCGCTCCTGCTCGGCGCGGATTTGGAGAGAAAGGGTTGGGTGGCGATTCTGGCGGATACGGATCGGCTACCGGGCAAGGCTTCGGTGTACAAAATTCCGCACCACGGATCTTCGAACGCTGACGAACCGGCGGTGTGGGAGCAGATGCTTGAGGACGAACCCGTTGCAATCCTTGCGCCCTGGCGCCGAGGTCTTCGAGCGCTGCCGACCGAGCAGGACATTGATCGAATTCTGAGTGCGGCGCAGAACGTTTGGATTACCGACTCCGGCGCAACCAGAGAAGCAGCTTTTAGGCAT
>JAPOUP010000259.1 GCA_026708635.1 Rhodobacter sp. | reverse complement strand
GCGGACGCCGAAGGCCGGCCACGGCCGCCGGAACCGCGATAATTGTGCAAGAGGCTCGGATGAGGGAAGCCGCCCGAACGGGCGGCCGTCAAACCGTCAGGACAATCTTGCCTTTCGCCTCCCGCGCATCGATCCGCCGCAACGCATCCGCCGCGTTCTCAAGCGCATGACGCTCCGAAATCCTGGGCCTCACCTTTCCCTCGATGTATAGGGCCATAAGCTCTTCCATTTCCCGACGATGTGCCTCCGGCTCACGGGAAGCGTGCGCTCCCCAGAACACGCCAACGATCTGGCAGCCCTTCAGGAGCGTCAGGTTAAGCGGGATAGCCGGGATACCGGCGGGAAAGCCAATCACCAGATACCGTCCTTGCCACGCAATGGCCCGTAGCGCCGGCTCCGCGTAGTCGCCGCCCACCGCGTCATATATGACGTCAACGCCATCTGGAACCATGGCCTTGATCGATGCGCTGAAGGCTTTCCGGGCGATTTGATCCATCTTGCGTGAATAGACCAGCACCTCGTCCGCACCAAGCTGCCGGCAGAACTCGGCTTTGGCGTCCGTCGATACCGCGGCGATGACCGACGCGCCCATCGCCTTGCCAAGCTCAATCGCGCTTGCGCCTATTCCTCCGGCCGCGCCAAGCACCAGAAGGGTTTCGCCGGATTTCAGGTCACCGCGCCCTTTGAGCGCGTATATGCCCGTTCCGTAGGTGAGCGCGAATCCCGCGGCCTCCTCGAAATCCATCGCGTCGGGAATCCGATGGACCATTGCGCCGTTGACGCAGACATGGGTCGCAAAACCTCCGAACAGCGGCAGGCCGAGCACGCGGTCACCTACGGAGAGGCCCTTTACACCCTCACCGATTGAGTCCACCACTCCGGAGACCTCCCCTCCCGGCGCGAACGGACGTTCCGGACGGTACTGGTACATGTCACGAATGATCAGCGTGTCGGGAAAGTTAACGCCCGCGGCGCGCACCGCGATCCGAATCTCGCCCGGGCGCGGTTCCGGCGTTTCCATTTCCCTAAGCCGCAGACATTCGGGACCGCCGGCTTGGGTGCTTAACATCGCGCGCATCGAATGCTCCAGATTCTCGGGCACTTCCTTGCAGCGGTCTACCCCCTTGTCAACTCTCATTCACGCTGCGATGTAGTGGCGAAGGTGGGTGATAAATGACCCCGGATGAGCTTTTCTCGCTGTCAGGAAAGACCGCTCTGGTGACCGGTGGCGCGACCGGTATAGGGCGGATGGCCGCCCATGGTCTGGTGGCTGCCGGTGCCCATGTGATGATCGCCAGCCGTAAGGGTGATCTCTGCGGGACGGTGGCGGCCGAGCTGAACGAATTGGATTTACCGGGTCACGCCGAGGGATTCGCGGGCGATGTGGGAAACGAGAAAGGTATCGCGGCATTGGTCCTGGCGCTTGGGGACCGGACGGACGTCCTGCATATCCTGGTGAACAACGCGGGCCGGACCTGGGGCAGGGAGTTCGGGGCCTTTCCCTACGACGCGTGGGAAAAGGTCATGAGCGTTAACGTCACGGGACTGTTTCACTTGACTCAGGGGCTTATGCCGTGGTTGGGCACCGCCGCGACTTCCGACGATCCCGCCCGCGTCGTCAACGTCGGCAGTGTCATGGGCGAAGTCGCGATGGGCGATGGCGCGTTCAGCTACGCCGCTTCAAAGTCGGCCGTGCACCATCTGACCCGGATTCTCGCCAAGGAACTCGCCGGGAGATCCATAACGGTCAATGCCTTGGCTCCCGGGCCGTTCGTCAGCGGAATGACGGCTTTCGCGACCGCGGATCCCGATCAGCGCGACCTGGTCGGGCGAGCGGTGCCGTTGGGTCGGGTCGGGGTGCCGGAGGACATAGCGGCCTGCCTGCAGTTCCTCTGTGGAAGAGGCGGGGCATATGTCACGGGATCCGTGATTCCCGTATCGGGTGGCATTAACGTCCAGACCGGCCCGGCGATCTTCGAACCCGCGCTCCGCTAAAATGCGGCGCGCGGTCGCCGCTCCGGTTCTCGTTCGTCACCAGCCGGATCGGGCGGAACCCGGTTCTCTGCATCCCGCGTATCCACTGCCGGTTTCCGGAGCGCTTTGAGGGGCTGATCGCAGCCGCCACGGCCGTCGCGGCTCGCGAGGACGCCCGCTGGCGGAAGAGGAACCGCGTCTTCGACAGCCTGCTGATCATGTCGGTCGTACCCCGCCTCGTCGCCGTGCCGTGCGGGCAGGGATACCGGACCACGCTCCGCGAGCTCTGGGAGCGGTACCCGGCGGCGGATGTTGGACTGCGGCGGGATGGGCCCCGGCCACATCGACGGCCCGCGGGCACGGGAATCTTGACGATGCCGCGTTCAGGTGCCTTCATCGGGAGATCATCGCCACTGGCCTCGAGTGCCGGTCATGGAAGGGCCGCAGGATCCTGGCCGTCGACGGGTCGAAGACCATCCTGCCTAGGAGCTGTCGCGGTGCGTGCGGCGCGAAAGGCCCGGGCGCAGTTACGAGCGCCGGTCGAAACAGCCCGGGAGCAAGTGGATCAGGCAAGTGGCCACCTGATACGCTGATCCGCCCCGAATGCGGGCCCCGGCTTCTGGCTCACGCCCGAAGCGCGGGCCCTTTTTTGTCCGAACGCACGGAATCCTTATCCGAATGCCATTGGGTCGTTTGCAGGATCGGCCGCGGCGGGGTAAAGTCCCTTATAGTGGTTCAGCGGTAAACGGTGCGCATGGCGTATGACGTGCCTGATTAGGGAGAGGAACAGATGAGCGGTCGGGAGATCAAGGCAAGGCATGACGCTTTGCGGGAAGCGTTTTTGAACGGCCGGCTTTCTCGCCGCGCGTTCATGCTGCAAACTGCGGCTTTGGGCGTTGCCGCTGCGGCGCCTTTGACCCTGCGCGCGCGCCACGCGGCCGCCCAGGCGGCGGAAAGGTATGACTTTATCATAATCGGCGCAGGGTCGGCGGGCTGCGCTCTGGCGGCGCGCCTGTCCGAGGACGCGGACAAGACCGTTCTTGTTCTGGAGGCAGGGCCGCCTGACGAGAACCAGTTCATCCATATCCCGGCGGCGTTTCCCAATCTGTTCCTCAGCGAATTGGACTGGGCTTACACGACCGCGCCGCAGGAACACGCCGGCGGCAGAACCCTCTATTCGCCGCGCGGCAAGACCTTTGGCGGCTCCAGTTCGATTAACGCGATGATCTACAAGCGCGGAAACCCCGCTTGCTACAATGCCTGGGGCAAGGACAATCCCGGCTGGGGGTTCGCGGATCTCCTGCCGGTGTTCAAGCGGTCCGAGAACAACGAGCGCGGCGCGGATGACAACCACGCCACAGGCGGGCCGCTCAATGTCGCTGACCAACGCGACCCGAACATCTTGTCGAAAGCTTTTGTCAGGGCGGCCGTCGAGGCCGGCTATCCTGTGCGCGACGACTTCAACGCAGGTGCGGATCAGGAAGGCTTCGGCCTTTATCAGGTCACGCAAAAGGGTGGCTTCCGCAACTCTGCCGCGGGCGCCTTCCTGCATCCCGCACTTGAGCGTGTCAACATCGCCATCCAAGCCGAGGCGCATGTCCAGAATCTGATCGTTGAAGACGCCCGCTGTATCGGCGTGCGCTTCAAGGCGGGCGGCGATTTGTTTGATGTGAAGGCCGATGCCGAGGTGATCCTCTCGGCAGGCGCCTACGGATCGCCGCAACTCCTCATGCTGTCCGGCATCGGGCCGAAAGCGCAGCTTGAGGCGTTGGGCATTGACGTCTTGCATGACCTTCCGGGCGTGGGCAAGAACCTGCAGGATCACTTTATGGTGCCGGTGGCCTATGAGTGCACGCAGCCGGTGACGCTGGCCCATGCGACGGCCCCGGAAGAGGCTGCGAAGCTTGCGGATAAAGGCATGGGACTTCTGACCTCGAACATCGGTGAGGCTGGCGGATACCTGACCGTGATGGATGATGCCCCCGCGCCGGACCTGCAGTTCCACTTTGCGCCCACTTGGTTCATTTCCGACGGCGCGGGCAATCCGGCGGACGGCAGCGAGGGGTTCACGCTGCTGCCAGGCGTCGTGGGCACCCGGTCCGTGGGAGAGTTGACGCTCGCTTCCGCCGATCCGGCGGACAAGCCCAATATCAACCCCGACTGCTTTGGTGACGGGAAAGACCTCGATGTCGTCGTCGAGGGCGTAAAGATCGCGCGCAGGATCATGACCTCCTCCGCCTTGGACGAGTTCCGTGGCGAAGAACGTTTCCCCGGTGCGGCCGTGGCGTCGGATGACGAGATCAAGGAATGGGTACGCGCCAATGTGCAGACGATCTATCATCCTGTTGGCACCTGCAAGATGGGGTTAGACGACATGGCGGTCGTTGATGCTGAGCTGAGGGTGCACGGCATCGCCGGGCTGCGTGTTGCCGATGCCTCGATCATGCCCAGGATCACCAACGGCAATACCAATGCGCCGTCGATCATGATCGGCGAACGCGCATCGGATTTCATCCGCGCCTGACGCTTCGGCTGGCGGCTCGTCCGGATGAGAGCTGGCCGTATCTTTCGCGATCAACCGGGCGAGTGGGGTGATGCGCTTGACCGCGCGAGAGTGGCGGAATGCCGGTGCCAATGGATCATCCTGCCCGGCATCTCGACAGTCGAGAGGCTGTGCGCCGGCACTCCGTCCGGTCTCCGCGTGGCCGTCCGGCTTTGGGGTTCGTGTGGATTCCGCCCGATCGCCGCGGGGAGATTGCCGTGCGATGATGGGTTGGTGATGGCTTACGCCGAACCTATGGGATTGTCCGGGATCGACGATTTTGGGTTGTTTCTCGCATTCGCGCTCTTCCGGATGGGGCGGTTCTCGCTCTCCGGGGAGTGAGGATGCGTGCATTGGAGGACAATGCCTCGAATTCCGAACGTGCCGTTGCGATGTCGGGAACCGACAGACCACCGGTTTTCCGATGCTGGAACCGCGGTTCGGGCGGATAGCGGGTCACTCTTCCCAGCAGTTCACCAGTACGGTCATCTCGGCGGCCATCTCCGCCATGGTCAGGGGAGGGATGTGCGCGTCACGTCCGGACACTTCAATGACGTACCCGCTGTGTTCCAGGAACTTGGAGATCGCGGCTACATTGACCGCGAATCTGACTTCCGGAGGCAGAAGCCTGCCTGATCCGCTGTCTTCCGGAAGCAGCAGCCCGAGCAGGGATCCGGTGGTATCGAGGACCGGGCCGCCCACGTCACCCCGGTTGGCCGCCACCGCCATCCGCGTGACCGTTCGCTCACCGTTCAGGCCCTGTATATCCTCTAGGGTGCCGTAGGTAAGCGTCGGCGCCCCCAGCTTCCCTTCGAAGGAATAGCCGGACACCGCGATCTTGGATCCCTTCCGCGGCGTATCCGTCCGGCTTCGGGCATAGTTGGGTGGGACTAATGGTTCGGTTGGCGCCAGCAGCGCCAGTCCCGCGGACCGGTCACTAGCGACAACCGTCGCGCCGTGGCTGCCGTCGATGGTGATGCGCCCGCACCCGTTCACGGCGCCATCGGCCGTAAGTACCGTTCCTCTGCCGTCAATATAGAAGCCCGAGCGCGAGGCCCTCGGTTGGCGAAGGTCGAGGTCATTGAGGAGGTCTATCGAGATCGCCGGAAGCGCGCCGCGGTGGAAATCGGCGAGCACTATTCCGGATAGCGGCGTGAAGCTCTCCCGCATCGCCTGCAGGACGATTTCGTAATTCGGGTCCTCCCGTTCGGGCCAAACAAGGATGAAACCCTTGATGGCGTCATCGATGAGCGCCGCGTGGACAAAAGTCCTGCCGCTCCCCCCGGTGCCCGAGATAGTGAAACGGTTCGATGTTCGTCTGGGCGTGGCGTCCGTTGGCGCGACCGCCACCGTGCGCAGCAATATCTCGTGGAGCGCCCGCAGCGTGACCTCGTCGCCCGACTGGCTTATCAGGACGACCTCCACGCCGCTGTCGTCAATGGTGCCGTAGTATGCGAAAGGCGGTTCATACCGGTCGAAGGTGACCATCGCCTGCGGGATATCGATTTCGATCCCCGCGACTTCGTCCCTAAGGCTCCGCAGCCCAAGTGACGCAAGCATGGCCCGATGCTCGGAAATGATTTCCTCGCGCTGGCGTGTTGTAAGGACATTGGTCGGTACGTAGCCTTTCGACGCCTGCCACGCGGCCATCGCCCTTCGGGTACCTCCGCCGAAAACGGCATCAAGACTGCCCCGGTAGAATCCCAGGTGATGAAGCGCGCGCTGCAAATCCAGTTTCTGGTCCCGGGTCAGAAGCAGTTCGCTTCGCAGGGCCTGTCTTCTGGATTCGGTGGGGCCGGCCGACGTCTGGGGCCAGGTAACTGTAGGCGCGCGGGAGGGGGCTCCGGGCTCCGAGCCGTCCGGCGCGGCTTCCGGCGCCGGAAGCCCGGTGGTGTCGGGGGGGTAGAACTGCCGCGAATACGTGTCGCGGTCCACAAGGTAACTGTCCTTGGGAACCATACCCAGTTGCTTTAGCGCCTCGAGGCGACGACCCGCGGTCTGCCGGTCATAGGGGCCAAGCGCGATGCCGTACCATCGGGAGCCGATCTGGAAGCCTCCCACGTCGTTGAGGGACCCGGCGAAGAACCGCGCCCGTTCCCGCGCGGTGGAGAGATCCGGATGCGCCTCGATCTGAATGAACATGTCCTGCGCCGATGCCGTTCCCCACGGAAGAGCGACGAGCGCCAGCAGCTTGATCGTAGCAAGGATGGCGGCGGGAAACGTCATTGCCCTCATCGTGGAACCCTAGGGAGACGCCAGGTTCAAGCCAGTGCCGGGAGCGGTCCGGTTCCGGCGCGGTGACCTCGCCTGACCGTCCCGATGTGGCGTGGATGCGCTCCCGCCCCGAAGACCGGCGGTTTGCTGGCAGCGACGCCGGATCCGCGACGGCCCTCAGTCCCCGAATGCCTGTGTTCCGTCTCCCGCCTGAACGTTTGGAGATTTTTCGCCGCGGCCCCGAAGGCGCCCCCGGGAGTTTTCGGGTAGATCGGGACGATCCCCTCACCCGGGCCCGCCGGTGCCCCGCCGAAGGGCCGTGGCGGGCTCGCGGGTGCCGCGGCAGGACCGCGTCCAACCCACCTTGCCGGACCAGCGCCGGACCCGTGCTCCGTGACGGCGACCGCCCGCGCCATGGCGTCGCCGGAATGGCCCCTCGTGATTCGCTGACTTCGTTTCGCGGTCATTCCGCCTCATATTCACGTTTCACGGCAAAATGGAAGGGCGATCGGACCATCGGTCGCGTTGGAGCGCGAGGGTAATTTCCGTGCGGGGAGCCCGCGCCCTCGCCGGCAACCCGTTGTCTTCGGTTTCCGGGCGGCGGGGCATGCGCTACGTCACGAGGCCCGATTGACCCCGGCCACGGCGATGCCTATTGGGAGCGGAGGTTCCGGCGAGGCTCCCATGGCAGACGTTCCCCGTTCGTTTCAGGACATCATCCTACGGTTACAGACCTATTGGGCGGGGAATGGCTGCGCGGTCCTGCAGCCCTATGATATGGAGGTGGGCGCCGGCACCTTCCATCCGGCAACGACATTGCGGTCACTCGGAACGCGGGCCTGGGCCGCGTCCTACGTACAGCCGTCGCGGCGACCGACTGACGGCCGGTATGGCGAGAATCCCAATCGGCTTCAGCACTATTACCAGTTTCAGGTGCTGATGAAACCGAGTCCTCCGGATTTTCAGGATATCTACCTTGGTTCGCTGGAAGCCATAGGAGTGGATATGGCGTTCCATGACATCCGCTTCGTCGAGGATGACTGGGAAAGCCCGACCCTCGGCGCCTGGGGGCTGGGTTGGGAAGTCTGGTGCGACGGCATGGAAGTCAGCCAGTTCACTTATTTCCAGCAGGTGGGCGGGCGGGATTGCCACCCCGTCCCGGGCGAGCTGACCTACGGGCTTGAACGTTTGGCGATGTATGTGCTTGGCGTTGACCATGTGATGGATATGCCGTTCAACGATCCGGATTCGCCGATTCCACTGAGTTACGGCGATGTTTTCCGGCAGGCTGAAGAGGAGTACAGCCGTTGGAATTTCGATGTGGCCGACACTGAGATCCTGTTTCGGCAGTTCAGGGATTCCGAGAGGGAATGCGCGCGCATCCTCGCCGAACCGGAAACCGACCCCCGAACCGGCGGGCGCATAGTTATGGCGCATCCGGCCTATGACCATTGCATAAAGGCCAGCCATCTATTCAATCTTCTGGACGCGAGGGGCGTGATTTCCCCGACCGAAAGGCAGGCCTACATCGCCCGGGTCCGCGCTCTCGCGAGACAATGCGTTGAGGCATTCCTGCAAACCGAAGCGGGAGGTTGGACAGAATGACTCTGGAGCCGTCCGTTCGGGTATTTCGTTCCTTCGGCCGTGTCCTCTCCATGGCCCCGCGCGGAGTTGCCCGTGCAACGGTTACGAATCGGGCGTCTTTTGGCTGGAGGCCTCCATGACGGGGCGGCTTCTGGGAATCATCATTGTCGCCAGTGCGGCGATCGCCGGGGTCGGGGTTTGGTACCTGCAGGTCCACGCCTATTACCAGAAGGTCGACGCTCCGGAAGTGGTGCTTACGTCCGTAGTGACCGGTCAGCCGGAAAGGATTCCGGCCGGTAACGCCTCCGCCATCGACGCGAAGAGCTCGCCGCTGCGGTATCGTGCCTGCTTCACGACACCATACAGTCAGGCGACGCTGGCCGAGTCTTACGTTACCTATGGTGGTGCCGTGCCACTGAACGCTCCCGGTTGGTTTGACTGCTTCGACGCGACGGCTTTGGGAGCCGCGCTCGAGAGTGGGCTGGCGATCGCCCTGCTCGGAAAGGCCGGCGTTCATGACGGGGTGGACCGTGTGGTTGCGGTCTTCGATGACGGTCGGGCGTTCTCTTGGCACCAGCTGAGCGGGGAGCGCCGGGACTGATGCCCGATCTTCTCATCGAGCTTTTTTCGGAGGAAATCCCGGCGCGCCTTCAGGAACGGGCGGCGGAGGATCTCCGGAAACTGGTGACCGAAGGACTCGTGAAGGCTGGCCTTGTCTACGCGCATGCCGGTGCGTTCTCCACGCCGAGGCGTCTGGCTCTGGTGGTTGAGGGAGTGCCACACGAGAGCCCCGCCGTTCGCGAGGAGCGGAAGGGACCGCGGTTCGGTGCGCCGGAACGGGCGATCGAGGGGTTTCTGAAGTCCACCGGGCTGACCATGGATCAACTGGACCTGCGGGACGACAGGAAAGGACAGGTGTGGTTTGCCGTGACGGAGCGGACCGGCCGCCCGGCGGCGGAAATCATCGCGGAGGTGCTGGAGGCGGCGGTCAGGACTTTTCCCTGGCCGAAATCGATGCGGTGGGGGACCGGAAACCTACGATGGGTGCGGCCACTTCACTCGATTGTCTGTATCCTGACTGACGAAGCCGGTTCCAGGGTCGTACCGGTGCGGATTGATGAGCTGACGGCGGGCGATACGACCGAGGGCCACCGTTTCATGGGGTCGGGCGGTTTCAGCGTCCGCTCGTTCGAGGAGTATGAAACGAGACTGAAGCGCGGCCGCGTGATCCTGCGGGCCGGGGAGCGGGCCGACCGTATCTGGACGGAAGCGCGGAACCTCGCCTTCGCCCATGGTATGGAGGTCGTGGAGGACCGCGGGCTACTCGCGGAGGTCGCTGGCCTCGTGGAGTGGCCGGTCGTGCTAATGGGTGAGATCGGCGCGGAGTTTCTCACCCTGCCGTCCGAGGTCCTGCAGACGTCGATGCGGGAGCATCAGAAGTTCTTTTCGGTGCGTAACGCCGCTTCAGGACGTATTGAACGGTTTCTTACGGTTGCGAACATAGAGGCGCCGGACCAGGGAGAAGCCATCCTCTCCGGTAACCGTAAAGTGCTGGCGGCAAGGCTTTCCGACGCGAAATTCTTCTGGGAGAATGACCGTCGGACCGTTGAGCGCGTCGGAATGACGGGAATGGCGGAGCCGTTGGCGACGGTCACGTTTCACGGCCGGCTTGGATCGATGGCCGCCCGTGTCGGGCGTATCGCGGCGCTCGCGAGGGAAATCGCGCCCTTTGTCAGCGCCGATCCCGATATGGTGGATGAGGCGGCGCGGATCGCCAAGGCGGATCTCTCATCCGATATGGTCCGTGAGTTTCCGGAGCTTCAGGGAATCATGGGGAACTACTACGCCCGTATGGCCGGTCACGGCGACGACGCTGCGCTGGCCTGCGAGGAGCACCACTTGCCAAAGGGCCCTTCCGACAAAGTGCCGATCCGGCCGGTTTCCGTAGCGGTGGGGCTGGCGGACAGGATCGACATGCTGACAGGCTTCTGGGCAATTGACGAGAAGCCGACCGGCTCCAGGGATTCCTTCGGTCTGCGGCGGGCTGCGCTGGGCGTGATTCGGCTCATACTGGTCGGCGACCTGCGCATTCCACTTGGCGACGTGTTTCGGAAAGCCGCGTCCAACCTTGGAGCGGTCGCCTCCACCCCGGATCTGGAGGATCTCATGTCATTCCTTCATGACCGGCTTAAGGTCCATCTTCGCGACAGGGGCATCCGTAACGATATCATCGACTCCTGTCTCGCGATGCCGGGGAACGACGACCTGGCGGTTCTGGCGAGACGCGCCGAAGCCCTCAACGCGTTCATTGGATCGGATAATGGCGCAAATCTCCTGCAGGGATTCAGGAGAGCGAACAATATTCTTGTTCAGGCCGAAAGCAGGGACGGTCGTGATTACCGATCCAGTCCGGACCCGGCGCTGGCGGTTGACGGAACGGAACATGCGTTGTTTCAGGCTCTCGAAGCGGCGAACCCCGCAATCGACAATGCGATGGAGACCGAGGACTTCGGGACGGCGATGCTGCACATGGCCAGCCTCCGGCCGCCTATCGACGCGTTTTTCGAGACTGTCCAGATCGACACGGACGACGCCGTCTTGCGCTCGAACCGCCTTCGAATGCTCCATCGCATCAGGCGGATCTGCCTGTCAGTGGCGGATTTGACTCGAATCGAGGGCTAGACAGAGCCCTGGAATCCGGTCTGCCGCCCGTGCCGGCGGGGGAGCCGCGCGGGCTGTCCCGATGGTCGGAAACGCGTCTTGCGCGCTGTTTGGCAAAGGATATCATGCCGCAACACAGCAAAGGTTGCCGCAGTGCAGAGAGTGACGACCCTAAAGCCTTTCTCGCTGATCACGCCTACGGTGTCGATCGCGACGGATACGCACGGTTGCCGGGCCATGTGCCTTCAGCGGCTCCAGCGGCTGGGTTTTCCGGTTCCCGTCACCGTCGCCCTTAGCTTTGAGACCGTCCGCCGGATCGCGATCGGGAACATGCCCGATCTGCGGGGAATCCTGGACGCGTGCGTAGACAGGCCACTTGTATCCGTTCGCCCCTCGAGCATGGATCCAGACTGGGGCGGTCCGCGCGCGATCCTGAACGTGGGCATGACCGAGGAGCGTTATGCGGCGCTTTCCGACAGTCACGGCGAATTGGCGGCAACCACACTCTATCTGCGGTTCATCCAATCCTACGCCGTGCATGTAGCCCGTCTTGATCCGGACATGTTCGAACTGCCGAAGCGGCCGACGCGGGCGGCTCTGGAACGGATGCTGGGTGTATTTCGGGAGGAGACGGATGAGGAGTTTCCCCAGGATCCCGCTGTCCAGCTCGGAGAGGTGCTCAGATCAACCGCGCGGGCGTGGGAAGGCACCACCTCACGCCTGCTTCGCCAGGCCAGGGGAGCGCCGGCCGACGCCGGCCTGGGGCTGGTCGTACAGGAAATGGCGCTGGGTCTCGGCCCGGTGGAGAGCGGTTCGGGGGTTGTTCAGTTCGTTGACGGCATGACCGGAGAGAGGCGGGTTAACGGGCGTTACCTGCCTCAAGGCCAGGGCCGTGATGCGGTGTCGGGCGATCTTGGCAAGGTCGGCGTCACGGGTGATCCCGAAGCGCGGTCACTCGAGGATCTCTGTCCGGATATCATCGGACAGCTTACGGAGTATGGCGATACATGCCGTAAATCCCTTCGGGATGAGATGCGGATCGACTTTACCATCGAGGCCGGTCGCCTGAGGATCCTGGACGCCGCCAGTGCCGCGCGAAGTGGCCGGGCGGCGCTGCGGATAGCGGTTTCTCTCGTGGAGGACGGCGTACTCTCGCCGGACGAGGCGGTTCTTCGTGTGGATCCGCGGTCGCTTGCCGAACTGCTCCATCCACAGGTTGCGCCCGATGCGCCACGCGACGTGATCGCCCGAGGTATCGCGGCCAGCCCCGGAGCCGCGACCGGCCGGATCGTGTTCTCCTCCGCGGCCGCCCAGGCGAGCGCCGCCGGCGGAGAGGCGTGCATCCTCGTACGCCGGGAAACGGCCCCGGAGGACATACGCGGAATGCACGCGGCCGGCGGCGTTCTGACCGAACGTGGTGGCCAGACCAGTCATGCCGCGGTGATCGCGCGCGGCATTGGCCTTCCGTGCGTGGTCGGGGTTTCCGGCATCACGATCCGTCAAAAACAGAAATCACTCGTTCTCGCGGATGGGCGCCGGCTTGCCGAGGGCGATCTCATAACGCTTGATGGCGCGACCGGCGAGGTGCTTGAGGGAGCCGTGGGGATGGTCGGTCCCAATCTCGATGACTCGTTTAAGACCCTGCTTGGATGGGCGGACGGGGTGCGGGACATGGGGATAAGGGCGAATGCCGATACGCCGGCGGAAGCCCGTGTGGCCAGTAGATTCGCGGCCGAGGGAATCGGCCTGTGCCGCACCGAGCATATGTTCTACGAGGATGACCGGCTGACGGTCATGCGCGAGATGATTTTCGCCAAATCGTCGGAGGACAGGCAGGCGACGCTCGATCAGCTGCTTCCCATGCAACGGGCGGATTTTGTCGAACTGTTCGAGATCATGCGGGGAAAGCCCGTATGCATACGTCTGTTCGACCCACCGCTGCACGAGTTCCTGCCAGGCGCGCGGGAGGCGCAGCGCGCGCTGGCGGAATCCCTTGCCCTTCCCATCGCGGAGGTGACGGCGCGGGTTGAGCAGCTTTCCGAGTTCAACCCTATGCTCGGGATGCGCGGCGTCCGGCTGGGAGTCACCGTGCCCGAAATCTATGACATGCAGGCGCGCGCGATATTCGAGGCCGCCATCGCGGTCAGCCGAAGCGGTGATGCAGTGGTGCCGGAGATAATGATTCCGCTGGTTTCCGCGAGACGGGAGGTCGAGATCGTCAAGACCCGGATAGATGCCGTGGCCGCCGCCGTCCGTGTCGAGACCGGTCTGGGCCTCGATTACCGGCTGGGCGTGATGGTCGAGACCCCCCGGGCGTGCCTTCGTGCCGACGAGATCGCCGCGCATGCGTCGTTCCTGAGTTTCGGCACGAATGACCTGACCCAGATGACATACGGGCTTTCACGGGATGACGCCGGGAGATTCATGTCCGACTACGTCAATCAGGGCGTCTACGTGGAGGATCCATTTCACGTCCTTGACGTGGACGGGGTTGGCGAGTTGCTGGCGACCGGCGCGGCGCGTGGCCGCGGGACATCGCCGGGAATAACGCTCTCGATCTGCGGTGAGCACGGCGGGAACATGGAATCCATAGCGTTCTGCCGCGACGCGGGATTTGACTATGTGTCCTGCTCGCCGTTCAGGGTTCCGGTCGCGCGGCTCGCGGCGGCTCACCTCGCGCTGAAGAGCCGCAAGTGACCCGCTTGGCGGCGAATTCACTGAATTGACGTTTTCCGCGCTGTCCGTTGTCCGCTACGATAGCGAAGCGATACGTCTTCCGGCGGTTCCGGAGTGGCCGCTGATTGTGCCGGACCGCGAGGCGGTTCCGTCCCGGAGACCGTTATACTCCACGTCGGGCGCGGACGGCGCCGTCGCGGAAGAGCCTCCCGAGCCTCGGGCCGGCGATCGGCCTTGATCTGGATCCGGCGGCTCCGCCAGATTGACGGAAAGGGTGTTTGCGGCGCACGCGCGTCCGGGTTCGGTAAGCTCCGCCTTGCCCTCCGGATTGATCGGGTTTAGCCGCGAAGCCATGTCGAAGGAGCCGTCTTCCGCCGCGCGACCGGCGCAGGGAATTGCCTGGATGATACTCACGGGCCTGCTTTTCGTGGCGGTGACCGCGGTCGTGAAGCATATCGGTGACAGAATTCCGGCGGCGGAAGCGGCGTTCCTGAGATACGTGTTGGGACTGGTGTTTCTCCTTCCGATGCTGGGGCCGATGATCCGCGAAGGGCTGAACGCGGCGTCGTTGGGACTGTTTGGCGCGCGCGGTCTGTTGCACGGTCTTGGCGTCATGCTGTGGTTCCACGCAATGACCCAGATTTCCATCGCGGAGGTGACCTCGATGTCATATTTCACGCCGATATACGCCACCATCGGCGCCGCGCTGTTTCTCGGAGAGCGGCTTGCGGTCCGACGGATCGCGGCGATTCTAATCGCGCTTGTGGGTGCCTTGGTGATTCTGCGCCCCGGATTCAGGGAAATCTCCGGCGGGCATTTCGCCATGCTTGGCAACGGTGTCCTGTTCGCCATGTCTTTCCTCATCGCCAAGGTCGTGGCGGACAGGGTGCCCGCGTCGGTGGTCGTTGGATGGCTGTCGGTCTTTGTGACCATCGCGCTCTTTCCCTTCGCGGTTGCGGTATGGATTTGGCCGACATGGTCGGAACTGGGCTGGCTGTTCGTTGTCTCCGCGCTGGCGACCGCTGGACACTACACGATGACCCTTGCGCTACGCGCCGCGCCCATCGCGGTGACCCAGCCGGCGACGTTCCTGCAACTGGTATGGGCCACCGCGCTCGGCGCGGTCATTTTCGCCGAGCGGATTGACGGTTGGGTGATGTTCGGGGGCGTCTTGATCTGCGCCTCCGTGAGTTTCATAGCTTTACGTGAAGCGGCCCTGAAGCGTAGAACCCAGGCGAGCGAGGCGGAGGCGACAAGGTTCTGAAAGATCCGGTGTCCGTGAAAGATTGTCGATAAACGGCCCATCGGTACCGACTCGCATTTATTTTCCGCCGTCTGGCGGAATCCGGCACCGGGCGTCGGTGTTTTCCGCGGAAGCGCCGCCTACGGCATTCGGTCCGCCGGCTTTCCGTGGTACGCCTCGGTCGCCGTCACGCTGGAGTCGCTGTCAAACGGGAGGCGCCGCCAAATGGATAATGAGCACCGGACCGAAACGAGGCGGATGAAGCGGGCGGTATGGACGGGTATGCGTCCGGCATATGTTTCATTGCCGGGAATTCTGTCGCCGACCGGGGCTGTGACCGAATCGAGAGCGATCCGCGGACCGCGTGCGATTCCCGCCGACGGCCGCCGCTCTGACCGTCCCGGACCAGGGATCATGATACCGCCGAACGGGGCGTACGGTTCACGGAACCATGACGCGTGAGCTGGAAGCCGATTTTGTCATTGTCGGAGCCGGTTCCGCCGGTTGCGCGATGGCTTGGCGGCTTTCCGAGGCGGGAGTATCCGTGCTGGTTGTCGAATACGGCGGTTCCGACTACGGACCGCTCATACAGATGCCCGCCGCCCTAAGCTATCCGATGAACATGAAGCGCTATGACTGGGGATTCCAGTCGGAGCCTGAACCGAATTTGGGGGGGCGGCGGCTGGCCTGTCCACGCGGTAAGGTCATCGGGGGATCGTCAAGCATAAATGGCATGGTGTACGTGCGCGGACATGCCAGGGACTACGACACCTGGGCCGAGATGGGTGCGCATGGTTGGAGCTTTGCCGAAGTGCTTCCCTATTTTCGGAGAATGGAGAACTGGCACGGGCTGGACGGCGATCCCGAATGGCGCGGAACGGACGGTCCGCTCCATATCTCCCGCGGCCCCCGGGAAAACCCCTTGGTCCAGGCATTCGTTGAGGCGGGCCGGCAGGCGGGCTATCCCGTCACCAGTGACTACAACGGGTGCCAGCAGGAAGGTTTCGGCGCTATGGAAGCGACGATCTGGAACGGTCGGCGCTGGTCGGCGGCGAACGCCTATCTGAAACCGGCCCTGAAACGGGCCGGCTGCAGGCTGGTGAAGGGGCTGGCCGAGAGAATTGTCATTCAGGACGGCCGCGCCACCGGGGTGCGTTTGCGTCAGGGCGGGCGGTCGATGACCGCGAAGGCGCGCCGTGAGGTCATAATCGCCGCGTCGGCGATCAATTCGCCAAAGCTGCTTATGCTGTCGGGAATCGGGCCATCCGCCGATCTGGCGGCACGCGGGATCCAGGTGGTCGCCGACCGGCCGGGTGTTGGCCGTAACCTTCAGGATCATTTGGAGGTTCTGATCCAGATGCGGGCGACACAGCCTGTAAGTCTCTATAATCACTTGAGTTTGTTAGGTAAAGGCGCTATAGGTGCCCGTTGGCTGCTTACCGGGAGAGGTATCGGCGCGTCCAATCATTTCGAGAACTGCGGTTTCATTCGCTCCGGCGCCGGAATCGAGTATCCGGACATTGAATTCCACTTCCTGCCGATAGCGATGCGGTATGACGGGAAGTCCACTGTGGGCGGCCATGGATTTCAGGCCCACGTCGGCCCGACCCGGTCAAAATCCCGTGGGTCAGTGACGCTTCGGTCGGCGGATCCACGGGATGCGCCTGCCATTCGGTTCAATTACATGAGCCATCCCGATGACTGGAAAGAGTTCCGTGCATGCATTCGATTGACAAGGGAGCTATTCGCTCAGGAAGCCTTCAGCCACTTCGCCGGTGAGGAGATTCTTCCCGGATCCGGCGTTCAGAGCGACGACGAACTCGACGCGATGGTTCGGGACCATGCGGAGAGTTCCTATCACCCGTGTGGAACCGCGCGTATGGGTAGACGGGATGATCCGATGGCGGTGGTCGATCCCGAATGCCGGGTTATTGGCGTTGACCGTCTGCGCCTCGCCGATAGCTCGGTTTTTCCTCTGATCCCCAACGGCAACCTTAACGGGCCGACGATAATGCTGGCGGAGAAGGCTTCGGACCACATACTCGGCCGTGACCCGCTTCCTCCACAGAATCTCGAACCCTGGATTCATCCGGACTGGCGGACGGCCCAACGATAGCGTCCCAAGAGCCTGCGAAAGCGTCCCTCGCTCCGGGTTCCCATCGGGCGGGATGGTTGACTCCCGTCGCGAATCCATGTTTGTTCGGTAACCGAACGAATTAAAGGGCGAGTCTTGGCCAGCCAATCCATGATTTCCAGGCGCATGTCCCAAAGCGCCGTGATCGAGGCGATTGCCTGCTATGGGCCCGTTTCCCGCGCAAGCGTCGCGAAGATCACCGGGCTTTCCAAACAGACGGTTTCCGAGATCGTCGCGAATCTCGAAGCGGATGGATGGGTGCGAACCGTCGGGCAGACGGAGGGGCACGTGGGACGGCGGGCCATCGTTTTCGAGATTTCCCCCTCGGCCGCGACGATTGTCAGCGTCGACCTCGGCGGCACCAAGGTCAGGGTCGCGCTCTGCGATCTGACCGGCAATGTGCTTGCCGAGCGGGTGGAGCCTACGGAGCGCACGGGCGGCATCAACGTCGTCGAGCAGATTGCCCGCATGGTGCGCCAGACGAAATCCGACATGGCCGATCATTTCGGGGATCTGCGTATCGCCGTTGTTGGTGTTCCGGGTGTTCCCGACCCCAAAAGCGGCGCCATTCTCCTTGCCCCGAACATCTCGGGGTTTGACCGGATCGATCTCGCGAGCTCGCTCCGGGAACTTCTGGGCATCGACGTCTTCGTGGAGAACGACGTGAACCTCGCGGCGCTTGGAGAGCATTGGCTGGGAAACTGCGGTGACGACGATAACCTGGTTTTCATCTCCATCGGCACGGGCATCGGGGCCGGGGTCGTCGTCGGCGGGGCTCTCGTGCGCGGCGGTTTCGGCGCGGCCGGAGAGATCGGGTTTCTTCCATTTGGCGCCGATCCGTTCGAGGCCGAGAGCCTGAAGACAGGGGCTTTGGAGCGTGTAGCTGCGACGGGTGCGATCATCGATCTCTACAGGTCGCTTTCGGGCCGCAGGACAGATGTTCCGGGCGTGTTCGATGCCGCGAATCACGGGGATACGGCCGCCATGGAAACGCTCGATCGGGTCGCGAAACAGATCGCGCGCGCGGTTACGGCCATCGTCGCCGTGGTCGATCCGTCGGTGATCATCATTGGCGGTTCGATCGGATCGCGCGATGAGTTGCTCGACCGTATCGTCAGGTTCGTGTCGGACTGCTATCCGCGAACGGTTGGGATCGCCAAATCACGGCTGGGCGATCACGCGACGCTCGCGGGTGGCGTGTTCGTCGCGCTGTCGCGCCTGCATATCGCGATCTTCGCCGAGGGGCAGAAAGGCGCGGAAATATCCGTACCGCCTCCCGCCCTGGAGAGCTTCACCCCGGAGAGCCTGAGGGTAGTGGCGAAATGAACGCTTCCCGGCTGGATGCCGCGCTCGCCCGGGCCCAGGACGCGAAGGCGGATATCGAACTGCTGCGCGACGCTCTCGCGATCGAAAGCGTGACGGGAAACGAGACGCCCTTCGCGCGCTTCCTTGAATCTCGGATGGGAGATCTCGACTTCGAGACCGGGCGGGGTGAATTTCTCGAGGGCCGCGAGAATGTCTGGGGCGTGAGCGCTTCCGAAGGCGCCGGAGCGAATCTGATGATCGTGGGACACTCGGATGTGGTTCATACGCGGGGCTGGAAAGAGCACTGGCGGGATGATCCACGCTCCGATCCGTTCGCCGGCACTGAGAGGGACGGCCGGATCTGGGGGCGGGGAGCCAGTGACCTGAAAGGCGGTATCTGCGCCGCGGTTGCCGGGCTCCGGCTGCTACGGAAAGCCGGATGCCATCCCGCGGGGAGCGTCACGCTGGCCTTCGTCGGTGATGAGGAGAGCGGAGAGCCGGGAACCGGCGTAAGCGCCGGCGCCAGGGATCTCGTCCGGCGCGTCCGATCCGGTGAGATCGCCAAACCGGATTTCGCCATCTACGTGGAACCGACCAAGCTTGATGTTTACGTCGCCCAGATCGGATTCTTCATCGCCGAAATCACCGTCACCGGAAAGACGGCCTATTTCGGAACGCCCGAGCTTGGCGTCGACGCGCTTAAGGCGACCCACGGGATCCTGTCGCGGATCTGGGCGCATGGGGCCACTCTGGCGGACGGGCCGTCGCATGAGCTTGTGGGCAAGTCGTCGATCCTCGTCACCGGTATCACGGGTGGAGGTTTCGTCGCGGTTCCCGGTCAATGCAGGCTGTCGTTGATCCGCGCGCTGCGCCCAGGCGAAAACATGGACGAAGCGGTAGCGGATTTCGAGGCGGCGGTGGCCACCGCCGAACAGGCCGAGGGAATCTCGGTCTCCATCGATTACCCGGCGGGGCGCGACCACGACATGGGAGGATCGCCCGTGGAGATCGCCCGGGACACCCCTGCCTGCAGTCTGCTGCAGGCCTGCATCAGGCGTATGCGCCCGGACGCGGGCAGGATCGGCGGGGCGTCCTATTGGTCGGAGATGCCTTTCCTGGTCAACGGAATCGGCTGTCCCGCCGTTTATTGCGCGCCGGGAGATATCGCCGTGGCCCATACCTTTGAGGAGCGCATTGAGATCGAGGAATATCTTGCCGCCGTCCGGGTCTTTGCCCTGTTCGTGGCTATGTTCTGCGGTCTCTCGGAAAGATCCCCCCTAACATAACAAACCTGAGGAGAAAACGATGTACGATCTCTCAAAATGTCTCTCAGCGGCCCTGCTGCTTGGCCTGACCGTGACGTCCGCGTCCGCGCAGACGATCGGTCCGGGTGGCGAGACCGCCACGCCGTCCACGTTGGTGCTCGTGGCCGATGATCAGGTCGCCGCGGTAAGGGCCGCCAGTTACACCGCGGCTCTGCTTTGGCATGACCAGTCGGATTTCGTGAACGCCGTCACCGCTGGCGCGAGTGACGAGTTCGCGCGCCTCGGAATCGAGGTCGTTGCCGTGACCAGCGCCGGCTTCGACGCCGCCAAGCAGCGTAGCGATATAGAGACGGCGCTCGCCAAGGAGCCCAGTATCATTCTGTCGCTCCCGCTTGACCCCGTGACGTCCGCGGCGGCGTTCGAGGAAGCTAGGGAAGCCGGGGTTTCGCTGACTTTCCTGTCAAACCTGCCGTCAGGCTATGAGCACCCGGCGGACTACTCGGCGATCGTGACCGACGATCTATTCGAGATGGGCAAGCAGGCGGCTGACGCGCTTGCCGAGGCTATGGGCAACGAGGGCACTGTGGGATGGATATTTCACGACGCGACCTATTATGTGACGAACCAGCGCGATAACGCCTTCAGGACCACGATCGAAAAGGATTACCCGAACATCTCGATCGTCGCCGAACAGGGGATCAGCGATCCCGCGCGCGCTGAGGAAATCGCCAACGCGATGTTGTTGAAGAACCCGGATCTGGGCGGGATTTACGTGACCTGGGCGGGGCCGGCCGAAGGCGTACTCGCGGCGCTTCGCGCCAATGACAATACCACAACCAAGATCGTTACCCTTGATCTATCCGAGCCGATCGCGCTCGATATGGTTCGTGGTGGCAACGTCGTGGCGATCGTTGCGGACGAAGCGTATGAGCTTGGTCGGGCAATGGCGGCGTCGGCCGTTCTTGATCTGCTCGGTCAGGAGGTACCACCATTCGTTGTCGCCCCCGCGCTTACCGTAACGGCCGATAACGTCGTCGAGGGCTGGAATCAATCGCTTAACATGGATCCACCCTCCAGTGTGACCGGGGCCAACTGATCCTTCAATTGCGGCCCGTCCGTCCGGGCGGGCCGCAATGTCACGTCACCTTGATCCAGGCGGTGAAATGAATGAACTTACCCGGCGGGCCAAATCACCGGCCCACCGACAGATCAATTCCGGCAGATCGGGCAATGACACCGGCCATACAAAGACTTAGGTCCCTCGACCTGCAGCGAAGCGTTATCTATTTCGGCTTTCTCGGCATCTTCCTTTTCTTCGCCGTAACCCTGCACGACGATGGGTTCCTGACGTCCAGAAACCTGACCAATATCGTGCTGCAGACAGCCCCGGCGACCGTCATGGCCATCGGTCTCGTTTTCGCCCTCTCGGCCGGTGAGATCGATCTGAGCTTCGGTTCGATCGTCGCCGTGTCGGCGCTTTCCGCCGCCGTCGCCATGCAGAGCTACCCGATGTTCGTGGGCGTCCTTGCCGGGCTGGGCGCGGGCATCGCCATAGGATGCATGAACGGTGTGCTCGTCGCCTATCTTCGCCTGCCGTCTTTCCTCGTGACGCTCGCGACCATGGGACTGTTCGCGGGTATAGCCCGGTCGATGACGGATCTGCGCTCCATCCCGGTCGTGCATGACGGTTTCACCGGTTTCTTTGGCTCGGGAAAGCTCTTCTCCATTCCGTCGCTTGTGCTCTGGACCGTCGCCGCCGTCATTGTCGGTCATGTAGTGTATCGTCATACACGTTTCGGCGCCCATGTACTTGCGGTTGGAGACAACGCCCATGCGGCTCAGGTTTCGGGAATCAAGGTGTCGCGCGTCCGGGTCCATGTCCTGACCCTTTGCGGCGCGACCGCGGGACTGGCCGGACTGCTTTACGCGGGTCGCCTGCAGGCGGCGAAATACACGTTGGGCGAGAGTGACCTGATGACGGTGATCGCGGCCGTGATAATCGGAGGCACCGCGCTGAACGGTGGCCGCGGCTCGGTTGTCGGTGCCCTGCTTGGCTCGCTACTGATGGGTATGCTCAATAACGGTCTCATTCTCATGGGTCTCAGAGTCTCCGATCAGATGATAGTTCGGGGATTGATCATTCTGGTAGCCGTCGCGGTCTCGCTGCGCGACGGCAACCGCTGATACGGGAGGGGAAGATGTTCCTCGATCTCCTCATTCGACGAAATCCGGAATTCGTCAGGACGGCTATCGCTCTTCACCGCAACGCCCGGATACCGGCCAATGCCTTTGTGCTGGACCTCGACGCAGTGGAGCGCAACACCCGGATTTTCCAGGCCGAGGCGAGCGGACACGGACTGACGGCCTTCGCCATGACCAAGCAGGTCGGTCGCCATTCGGGTTTCTGCACGGCGGTGATGAAAGGTGGGATCGAACGGTCGGTCGCGGTTGACGTGGCCTGCGCGGTCGCGTGTGATCGGGCCGGACTTAAAACCGGCCATCTCGGCCATCTGGTGCAGGTTCCGGCTCACGAGGCGGCCTATGCCGCCACCAGGCTCCAGCCGGACTTCTGGACCGTATTCTCCGACGTCAAGGCGCGGGAAGCCGCGGCCGCCTCCGCAAGGTCCGGCCGTGAACAGAGGCTGATGGCCCGTATCCAAGCCGAGGGCGATACTTTCTACCGCGGACACGAGGGGGGCTTTGACGCCAGCGAGGCCGTAAGCGTCGCCAATCGTCTGGACGCATTGGATGGTGCGCGATTTGCCGGCCTCACCACATTCCCGGCTCTCTTGTTCGATAGGGAAAGCCGCACGGTCAAACCGACGCCCAACCTGAACACCCTGGCCCGCGCGGCGGAGGCGCTGGCGGCCGCCGGCCGTGCCGACATTGAGATCAACGCACCCGGAACCACTTCATCGGTGGTGCTTCCGGCCCTTGCCGATGCCGGAGCCACACAGGTCGAGCCGGGTAACGGTCTGCACGGTACGACACCGCTCCATGCGGTTGAGGACCTGCCTGAGGATCCCGCGGTTCTATACCTGACGGAAGTTTCCCATCATCACGGAGGCAAGGCCTATTGCTTCGGTGGCGGTCTCTACATCGACCCGGTATTTACGGAATATCAGGTTCGTGCGCTGGTTTCCCCGGAGCCGACAGTCGATCCGGCGGCGCTTCTTGACGTTGAGATCCCGGATTACTCGGCAATAGACTACTATGCCATGATTGACGCCACGGGCCCGCGGAAACCGGCGGCGGGCGATACCGTCGTTTTCGGTTTCCGCGGCCAGGCGTTCACAACGCGGGCGATGGTCGTGGGGGTGCGCGGGATTTCGTCAGGCCAACCCCGCGTCACCTCCGTCGAGAACGGTTTTGGTCAAGCGGTTGACTGGCCGGGGATTTTCCCGGAATGATCGCCACATCCCCCGTCCTGTCCCTGACCGGAATACACAAGGTGTTCGGGGGTGTCATCGCGATCCAGGACTTCTCTCTCGATCTCTACGCCGGCGAGATCGTCGCTCTGGTGGGCGATAATGGCGCGGGTAAATCGACCCTCATCAAATTGATCTCCGGTGTCCATCGCCCGACCGCCGGCGATATTCGGCTGGATGGTGAGTCGGTCGCACTGGTTGACGCCAGCTCGGCGCGCAGCATGGGAATCGAGGTTGTCTACCAGGATCTCGCGCTGGCGCATGAGCAGACAGTGTATATGAACATGTTTCTCGGCCGCGAATTGACGAGAAAACCTTTCGGACTCCTTGACCGGGAACGGATGCGGCGGGAAAGTCAGTCGCTGGTGGAGGAGCTTGACGTTCGTATTCCGTCCGTGAATTCCAGGATCCGAGATCTCAGCGGCGGCCAGCGTCAGGGAATAGCGATCGCGCGCGCAACTCATTGGGCCAGCAAGCTGATCCTGCTGGATGAGCCCACAGCGGCGCTGGGTGTGGCCGAAACCGCCAGGGTCGAGGAACTGGTGGCCTCGCTGAAAGAGCGCGATCTGGCCATACTGCTCGTCAGCCACAGTCTGGACCAGGTTTTCCGGCTCTCCGATCGGATCTGCGTTCTTAGGTGCGGCGAGCAGATCGGCGTCCGGAGGTCGATCGAAACGGACAGGAACGAAATCGTGTCCATGATTACCGGCGTGCACGCATGATCCCCCGCCGGAGCACGATAATGGCGTCCGAGATCCATGAGATTCCCGACATGCTTGCCCGGCAGATCGACAATGTCGAGGCCTATTGGAATATCGGTCAACGTTTGAAAGAGGACGATATCCGCGGGATCGTGACCTGCGCGCGCGGGACGTCCGATCATGCCGCCAACTTCTTCAAATACCTTATGGAAACCCAGACGGGATTGCCCGTCGCCTCGATTGGCCCGTCCGTCGCCTCCGTCTATGGTTCGAGACTGCGGCTTGAGGGGTTTGCCTGTCTTTCGTTCTCGCAATCGGGAGCCAGCCCGGATCTTGCCGCCCTGCAGACGGCCGCCAAAAACGGAGGGGCGCGTGCGATCGCCATCCTGAACGAGACCGAAAGTCCGCTTGGTAAGGGCGCGGACACGGTGCTGCCGGTCATGGCGGGTCCCGAGCGCGCCGTAGCCGCGACGAAGTCATTCGTCGGCATGATGTTCGCCTCCCTAGGGATCCTGGCCGGGTATCGACGGGACAAAGCCATCATGAACGCGTTCGGGGATCTGCCTGGCCTCGCCTTGGAGGCGCTGGGGCTCGACTGGTCCTCAGCGGCTCTTCCCCTGGCCCGTTCCGGTTCGCTGTATTGCGTGGGTCGGGGGACGGGTCTGGCTGTTGCCGCCGAAGCCGCACTGAAATTCAAGGAAACCTGTCGGCTCCACGCCGAGGCGCATTCGGCCGCGGAGATATTCCACGGACCTATCGCCATCAGTGGAGAACGTTTCGCCGTGCTGTTCTTCGGCGGACGTGGCGGCGTGGAAAGTTCGCTTGACATGGCCGTGGAGAATTTGCGGACGCAGGGCGCGAGCGTGTTCCTAGCTCACCCCGACAGCGAGAAGGCATCCCTCCCGGTACCTTTCTCAACGCATGACCTCTTCGACCCGCTGCTGCAGTCGATTACCTTTTACTGTTTCGTTGAG
>JAPOUP010000143.1 GCA_026708635.1 Rhodobacter sp. | reverse complement strand
GGGCTCGCTTTTACGGCTGCGCTGGTCGAGTTCGCAAAGGTTCGCCAGAACGCGCAGGATTATCGTTTGTTGCCTGGTACGGTTGCGCCACTCGTCCTCGACTCGCCCTTCGGTCAGCTTGACGAAGCTTACCGTGCGACAACCGCCGAGTTCATTCCCAAGATGGCGCGGCAGGTCGTGCTACTCGTGTCCCGATCACAAGGGTCCGAGGATGTTCTGAACGCGATCAAAGAACATTTGGGTGCGGAGTATCTGCTTGTGCGCCACAACACAGAGCCGCGTGGCGGGCGCAAACAGGAAAGCCGGCTTTTCAATGACGAGGAGTACAAGACCGCATTATTCGATGCCGAGTATGACGGGACCGAGATTGTGGAGATTACAGGCCCATGAGTACGCGAGCGCCCAACATAAACAGAAGTCGCATCCATGAAGACATGGTTCAACGCCTTGCAATGCAAAAGCTCCCCGACACCAACCGGACACTCTTCCCGACGATCCGCGAACTGCTTTGTTTTGCGGCCCTGCTCGGCTATTCCGAGAGCCGTCGCCTTCCGCTCGACAAGGACAAGGGCGTCGAAGATATTTCCTATCAACAATTCGAGCGCGGCGACGCCGAAGACCTCATCTACCTGATTGCACTCGCGGAGACGAAGGACCCCGAAGTGCTCAAGGACGGGGAAGAAAGCCGTTGTGCGGAAATCTTCGAGGAATATGCCAATGGTGGCCTCCAGATACTCCACCAAGCCATGCTGCGCGGCGGCGGCGAGTATCCGGACCGGGACATTCTGGAGCTTCTCAAAGACCGGGGTTTCCTGAACATCGATGATGAAGAGCCTGACGTATCGGGGATCACCTTTTGAATGTTGCGGGAGCTATCGTACAAGGGCGTCTACAAGTCCGACCAAGATCACATACTAGAAGATTTTTACTTCCCGACACTCTCTGTCTCGAACCGCTATGACCGCGCCGTCGGGTTCTTCTCGGCGTCAACCATCAGCTATGCCGCGCAGGGATTGTCTGTATTCGTCAAGCGCGGGGGTCAGATCAGGTTGATCCTAGGCACCTTCTCGGACCGCGAAGACCTTGAGGCGGTAAAGCAGGGCTACCGGGAAAAAGAAATCGCGGACAAGATCGGTGACGAGCTGCTGTCGATGATCTCGAATGTAAGCGACGAGCTGTTCCAGAATCGCTTCGACACGCTTTGCTGGCTTGTTGCTTATGGTCGCCTCGACGTGAAAATCGCGCTCCGTGAGCGGGGCATGTATCACGACAAGGTCGGCATAATCACGGATGATGCCGGTGATCAGGTCGTTTTTGCCGGATCGGCCAATGAGAGCACACATGCCCTGCTACCCACCCATAACTACGAGTCAATCAACGTCTTCCGGACATGGGTTCCGGAACATGCCGAGTTCCACGATCCGCATATCGAGAGCTTCGAAAGGCTATGGAAAAACGAAAGCCACGGCACAGCGGTTATCGATATTCCGACCGCTGCCCGCGACAATTTGATATCGGTCGCCCGCTCGCTCGACTACACGCCGGACCCCGAGATCGAGGCCGAGATTGCAGCGCGGGTCCTGTCGCGAACCGGAAGCGCTCTCAGCACAACCTCGGGAAAGCCGAAAGAGCCTGCGACGATTAACGGTCAGCCCTTCAAGGTGCGCGATCACCAGATCGCAGCACTTAAGGCCTGGAAAGCCAAGGGCGATTTTCAGGGCATCTTTGACCTCGCAACTGGAGCGGGCAAGACGATCACTGCGATCCATGCCATCGTCAGGCTTTCCAAAGAGATTGATGGCCTCGCCTGCGTCATCGCGGTGCCGTATCAGAACCTTGCTGATCAGTGGGTCGATATACTGTCGGCGTTCAACATCTATCCGGTGAAGTGCTACATCTCCCGCGCGCAGTGGGAAGATAAGCTGCGAAACATGGTACACGAGCTTGCAATGTGCAGCCGGAGTTTTGGTGCCATCGTCGTTGTAAATCGCACATTGAAAAGCCCCGAATTTCAGGAGTGCTTGTCGAAGATCAAAGGCGGTCGCCTGCTCTGGATCGGCGACGAATGCCATCATCACACTTCAAAGGCCTATGAAGGCTTCCTGCCCGAGCACGCGAAGTTCCGGATCGGATTATCCGCGACACCGCAGCATTATCTCGACGAGGAACGGAACGAGAGGCTGAATGAGTTTTACGGGGACATTGTCTCCCGTTACACTCTGAAACAGGCGATTGAGGATAAGGTCCTGACGTCCTACGTCTATTATCCGCATCTTGTCGAGTTCACCGAAGAAGAGACGGAAGAGTTCGTGGAGCTTTCGGAGCAGATTGGGCGCAACATGGCGCGTCAGAAAGATAAAGCCAGCGAAATGTCTCCGCAACTGACCGGTCTTCTGATGCGCCGTGCCCGGCTTGTCGGCTCGGCAGCGAACAAACTTCCGATGCTTCAGGCCGTTCTAACTCGAGAGCGGCCTACACAGCATACCCTCTTCTACTGTGGCGACGGCACGGTCGAAACGGATGAAGGCGACGGCGCTTCCGAAGAAAACATCGCGCAAAGCAAGCGGCAGGTTGAAGCAGTCAGTGCCATGCTGCACGGCATGTCCTGGGATGTCTCCCGCTTTACATCACGCGAGTCCCGCAAGGACCGTGACAACATCTTGGAAAATTTTCGACTCGGCTTAATTGACGCTATGGTCGCGATCCGCTGCCTCGATGAGGGCATAGACGTTCCAGCATGTAGCACGGCTTACATTCTTGCCAGTTCGAGGGACCCTCGTCAGTTCGTCCAGCGCCGGGGACGTATTCTCCGCCGTTCACCGGGGAAGGAACGCGCACTGATTCACGATTTCATTGTGGTGTTGCCGCAGGATTTTGAGAGGGACTCTGAATACGCCAAGCGTCTGATAAAGTCCGAACTCGGCCGTGTCGCCGAATTCTCGTCACTTTCTGAGAACCGCTCCGAGGCCTACCAGGTTCTGGCACCAGTACTCAGACAATACGATATTGAGCACATGATATAGTAGTCACGAATTTTTAGATGCTACATAACTGTAGCTTTCTTATGCTCTAGCC
>JAPOUP010000253.1 GCA_026708635.1 Rhodobacter sp. | reverse complement strand
GGCCCGGCCCAAGCGGTGGACTTCAGTATCGAAAAGCTCGAAATAGCATGGGCCGCGTATGAAGCCGCGCGGAAGTAGCGTCCCGAACGGCCGGTCATTATCACGGTATGATGGATCGCGGAAACCCCGCAAGTCCCCCCGTCCCCGCGGGGCCAGCATTGTTGCCCGGGGAACGGACGCCTGCCGCGACGTCAGTGAACGACTTCGCTGGCATAGAGTTCAGATCATACCGGACGGACTCGCGCCCGACCCCGCCATCAGCCTGTTACCACGGTTTCAGCGCCTCAGGAAATATCGGGCAAGCGCCTGTAAAGCGATCATAATCCATAGCGCCTCCACGAGAATCGCGCCAACGTTGGGACGCCAGTATAGAGATATCAGAATGAACGCCGCGCCGGTGAGATTCAGGAGATTGAAACCGGGACGCTCCCCCGCCATCCAACCTCGCGAGACCGCGAGATAGGCACCCGCGATTATCAGCGAACCCAAAACGCCCAACCAGTCGATAAGTGTCATGTCCACCTGAAAACGCTCCCGGGCTGACTGTCGGCACACTGACCTTTCCGTACCCCGGAATGGAATTTAGGGCGGTATGGTGGCCATCGGCCGATTTCGGCTCCATTTTCCGCGACTATCCGCGTCGCACGGCCCACATCAATCGCCGGCCGCGGTTCCCGCTGTCGACACCGCGCCCCGACCGACTCACCTATACCCTGGCTTTTCTCCGGAATTGCGTTGACGCGCGTCCGGTTTCCCGCCTGTCGGGCGACCACGGACGGCTTATCACGGTCCTTTTCCGGATTGGACGTCCAAGGGGGCAAAATGGGTCCGTTCGCTGGGGACGGCGTAGGTGAAGCGCCGGCCACGGAAAGAAGGAATACGGACAGCGTGGCGGAACCGGGGACACGCGGCGGATTCCATGTGCCGGAGTAAACCCCATAGGTAGGCTTGACTGCAAATGGATACATCAAACCGCAAAGGCTTTCCAGAATTGGCCCGTTCCCGCGCGGGACATTCTCGGACTCCTCGCTTCCCGAAACTAGGGCGGTTTCGGACAACCGGTTTTCGAGACGGTTTCGGGATGGCTACGGAGTTTCCCGCCGGAAAGTGGCGCCCGCCAAGCATGTTGGCGTGTGCCCACGGCATGCCGGAACGGCTCCCCAAATAATACCGTTCCTGACCGGCCAGTTGCGGACTTCGGCGACTTCCCGCCCTTCCTTCCCTTTACTGGGGGACCCCCAAGGACGGACGGCGGGCAAATCCGGCACCCCGGGCATGAGGGCCCGGAGGACAGAGAGAATCGTACGAACGGAGCCTCGGCGGCACCGGGAACGAGCGTGAGGACGGAATCCGCTCCACGGCGGAGGTCCACTGCCTAAGCCGGAACGCGTTTGCGCCGAGGCTGGAATACAGGCTCCCGGCAGAGATACGCCTTCAATGTCTTGAATCATGGGTGGAACATGTGTAGAACATAATCGGACCCGGACCAATTTTGTTTACGAGAGGTCAATGACATGCTGACGAGGAAGCAAAGGGATCTGCTCGATGCAATCCGCGATGGAATAGCCCGTGACGGGATTCCTCCAACATTCGACGAGATGAAGGACGCGGTTGGTCTTCGGTCCAAATCCGGCATCCACAGGCATCTCGCCGCGCTTGAAGAACGCGGTTTCATCAGGAGGCTGCGAAACAGGGCTCGGGCAATCGAATTAATCAAGCATCCCCAGCCCAAGGTGATAGATACCGGATTGGCCCTGGGGGTGATCGACGGAGGTAGGGTCGACGCCCGGAAACCGGCGGAACGATCAGGTACGGTTGGCATAATGGAGCTACCCATGATGGGCCGCATCGCAGCGGGCGTTCCGATTGAGGCGGTCAGCGACGTTCTCGACACCATACCGGTTCCTTCCGTCATGCTGTCGAGCGCCGCACGCCATTACGCGCTGGAGGTCAGGGGAGACTCAATGATCGCGGAGGGCATCAACGACGGCGATGTCGTGGTGGTCCGCGAAGCCAATACCGCGGACAATGGAGACATTGTCGTGGCGTTCGTTGACGGGCATGAGGCGACGCTTAAGCGATTCCGCAGAAACGGCTCCAAAATTACCCTTGAGGCGGCGAACCCTGATTACGGCGATCAGGAATACCGTAGCGATCAGGTCGATGTTCAGGGTCGGCTTGTCGGACTGATCCGCACCTATTGACTTGAGACCGGAACTGCAGTCCGGGCGGACGCTCGGCCTACCCCGCGTCTGGAGCGTCAAGCGTTAATGTTGCCCGAGTGTCACGGAACATGCGGCACGACTTCGCCTCCAAGGATCTGACGCTGGGCGAAAGGATGCCGACCATCGGAAAGCTGCTCGGTCGCACGCAGGTGCAGATGGCCGGCCAGATGCGCCCACCTCGCCCCGGACAACGTGAGGGTCTCAGCCGGCCGCATCGGTGACAGCATCGACAAGGATCTGGATGCCACGCCATAGGGAAGCCTCTCGACCGCAACCCTCACTGGCCCAATCCAGTCAACATTGACCCGGCCGCAGCCGTGGCATACATTCGGAACATGACGAATCTCCATATCCAATCCGTTCGCAGCCCGTTCGACGATCCCAGGCTTGCCTCCGCGGCCATCGGGGCGCTGACGCGCGCCGACGCGATGGGCCTGCTTCCGAGCCCCGTCACCTGCCTGGACCATACTGCGATTCAGGGACTCGAAACGGGCATGGCCGAAGCCGGTATCGGCCGCGGCTTCCTCGCGGAACTTCAGCGGATGTCTCGCTCCGACGCCGCCCTGCTTTCCACGCTCCTGAAGAAGATCAACGAGGCCCTCGACCAGTCCCCGGCCCCCGCGCACGAATGGCGCACCTTGCAGGCCATTCTGGGAATGGAACTGTTGACCCGCCTCCTCGGTGTCTCCCTGTCCAGTATGCGGCGCTACATTTCCGGCAGTCGCTCCACCCCGGACGCGATCGCCGCCCGGCTCCACTTTCTAGCCTTCATCGTCGGGGACCTTGGCGGCGCGTACAATGACATCGGGGTCCGGCGCTGGTTCGACCGGCCCCGCGAACGGCTCGACGG
>JAPOUP010000049.1 GCA_026708635.1 Rhodobacter sp. | reverse complement strand
CCCAAATGTTAGGGCGGCCCGTCCGACGGACGGCCCATATATTGCTGGAGAGACGGAACGCGTTCGCCGAACCCGACCCGCCGTGCGCACTGACTTGGCGAAGGAGTTCTTCAAGTAGCCCCATTGCCTCCCGCAAGCGGAGGCGGGCGGTTTCGTCGCCACTGGCACCACTGGCTCACTCCGCTACGGAGCGAAACAGCCTTGCGGCCAACCCGCGGATGATCGATGAACCGAAAACCGAATACGGCGGTTTATGACTTGAAACTTTTCCCGGGCGGTTATCAAGTGACTCCGCTCCCGAAGCCGTTGGCGCCGATAGACGGCCCGGGCCGCGCGAGTTCTGATACGGAAGGCCAAAATGCTTGACACCCCGACCGACCTGCCAACCCTTCTCAAAGACCCATCGCTTCTGGAGACAAGGGCTTATGTCGCCGGCGAATGGATGGACGGCGACGCTAGCGCCACGTTCAACGTGGTCAATCCCGCGCGGGGGGACGTCATCGCGCGGGTGGCCGACCTCGGCCGCGCGGAGACCGCCCGCGCCATCTCAGCCGCCGACCGGGCCATGCATGGATGGGCCGGACGCACCGCGAAAGAGCGCTCAAACATACTGAGGGACTGGTTTGACCTAATGGTCGCGCACACGGACGACCTCGCGACGATACTGACCGCGGAGCAGGGCAAGCCGCTGGCGGAGGCCAGGGGCGAGGTGGCCTACGGCTCGGGCTTCATCGAATGGTTCGCCGAGGAGGCCAGGCGGGTTTACGGCGAGACGGTTCCGGGCCACCTGCCGGGCAAACGGATAACGGTCCTGCGACAGCCCATCGGCGTCTGCGCGGCGATCACGCCGTGGAACTTTCCCAACGCGATGATAACGCGCAAGGTGGGCCCCGCCCTGGCCGCGGGCTGCCCGATCATCGTCCGTCCGCCCACGCTCACTCCGCTGTCAGCCCTTGCGCTCGGTGTGTTGGCCGACCGTGCCGGGATGCCCAAAGGCGTGCTCTCGATTATCCCGTCGACCGATTCGTCGGGCATCGGGAAGGAGTTCTGCGAGAACCCCGCAGTGCGGAAACTGAGTTTCACCGGCTCAACCGAAGTGGGGCGAATCCTGCTCCGTCAGGCCGCCGACCAGGTGATGAAGTGCTCGATGGAACTGGGCGGGAACGCGCCCTTCATCGTGTTTGACGATGCGGATCTTGACGCGGCGGTCGAGGGTGCGGTCGCCTGCAAGTTCCGCAATAACGGCCAGACCTGCGTGTCCGCCAACCGCATCTACGTGCAGGCGGGAATATACGAGTCCTTCGCCGAACGGCTCTGCGAGGCCGTCAGCAAGATGAAAGTGGGCGACGGTCTGGAACGGGACACCGCGCTGGGACCGCTGATCGACGCGGCGGCGGTGAGCAGGGTCCGGGAACACATCTCCGACGCGACATCCAAGGGCGCTGCGGTCGCGCTTGGCGGCGAAGCGCATGATCTGGGCGGCCTCTTCTTCCGTCCCACGGTGGTCACCGACGCCGGACAGGGAATGGCCATCGCACGGGAGGAGACGTTCGGCCCGCTAGCACCGCTCATTCGATTCGGGACGGAAGACGAGGCCATCGCCATGGCGAACGACACGATCTACGGCCTTGCCGCCTATTTCTACGCGAGGGACATCTCCCGGGTCACCCGGGTCCAGGAGGCGCTGGAATACGGTATCATCGGGGTCAATACCGGAATAATCTCGACAGAGGTCGCGCCATTTGGAGGCGTCAAACAGTCCGGCCTTGGGCGCGAAGGCTCGCGCCATGGCATCGATGACTACCTTGAGATGAAATACGTCTGCCTAGACACATGAAGGCGGCTGGTTTGGAGCCCACCGCCGATAACACTCAATAGTCCCGGAATGGGCGCGCACCGCAAGATGCGCGCCACGGTTGTCACGGATTTACCGAAACTCAAGCGGCTTTCGCCGGCGCACTCGCCGGATCCGCCTCAACGGACTTTACGTCCATTGTCTCGCCACGGCCGATTTCGATCCGCCGCGGTTTCAGCGCCTCGGGAATCTCGCGAACGAGATCGATGTGAAGCATGCCGTTCTCATGGCTGGCGCCCGTAACACGGATATGGTCAGCCAACTGGAACCGACGCTCAAAGGCGCGTGTGGCGATGCCACGGTGAAGATAGGAAAGACCCTTCTCCTCGGCACCCTTCTTCGCCGAAACGATCAGCGCGTTCTCACGCAGCTCCACATTAAGCTCGTCTTCGGAGAAGCCGGCAACCGCCAATGAGATCCGGTAGGCATCAGCCGCCTTCTTCTCGATGTTGTAAGGCGGATATGTCGGCTCGGCGACATCGGCCGAGAGAACCCGGTCCATCATGTCAGCCATCCTGTCAAAGCCGACGGTGGCACGGAAAAGTGGTGAAAAGTCAAGATTGTGCATTGGTCATCCTCCATTGAGCGACAACTTGTGTATGGCCCTCCCGTTCGGGACGGTCCGTTTGATGGTGCCGGCCCCTATTCGGCTGCCGGCAGGATCGACTTAGGTAGCGGCAAACGGTCTTTCAAGACCACGCCAGCGAGTTTCACAAAGGGTCCATCGACGTCCGTCCGAAACCGGGCGAACCCCGGTCACAATCCGTCGAGGGCACCCCGGAATCTGGGTTCCGGCTCCGGGTATGGTCATTACCGCGCGGCCACTTCCGCCCCCAGCGACAGTATCGGATCGCATCGTCTCAAGGGACGTCTGGATTCAGGATTTCCGTTTTGGAGCCGGGCCACCCTTTGGCGTCCGCAAACGTTTACCGAAGATTGAGCCGCCACACATGTCAGGGTCCCTCCGCCGGCTCGGCCCTGACCTCGAGCAGGTTGCGCGCCTCGCGCCCGCAGGCCACGGCGACCAGATGGACGGCCCGCCCGCGATACCTGTCGGCGTAGCCCCGCTCCCGCATCTGCGCGAACGCCGCTCCGAGCGCGGCCTCCGCGCCGCCCGGGCCCTCCACCATCTTGAACTCAAGAATGAAGACCTGTTCCCCGAGAGGCACCACAATGTCCGCGCGGCCGTGGCTGGTGGCCTCCTCGGACCTGACCTCCACCCCGATCGCCCG
>JAPOUP010000169.1 GCA_026708635.1 Rhodobacter sp. | reverse complement strand
TCCGAAAAACGGATAAATGTTTCCCCAAAAAAGCACCGGAAGTCGTTTAGTCTGATCTCCTCAAGAATCACCGGAGACTGCCTTTGGTTTCGTATGGCGCTCAATGATATCACGCAGCTTCCGTAGACGCTCGGTCTTCACATTGCGCTTTTCGAAGAAGTAACTTCTTTCAAGCTCAATTACTTCGCGGATGACTATATTGGTATCACCGCCAGAATCGTCTTCATGTACCATACATGGGTCTCCAAGCCACTTTAGCGCAAGCGTTGCATAGCAGGTATGCGGTTACAACCTTCTTTATCAACAACAAAGAGCTGAAACGCTTTGACAAATTCGAGACCGGGTGATCGGAACATAGCCGTCGGATGTTGTTGTCGATCATTCGGGATTGCAGATCTGGCGTGCCCCATCGGGTGGTCAGTCAAACCAATTTAAAGAAGTCGAACTTACGCAATCCACCTGTTGTTACAAAAGACAAGATCGCTATGCCCGGCTAATGTCGGGGATCGGTCGCCGGGTCCACTCAAAAATCCACGTATCGCCTTGGCGGATGTTCTGAACCAGGTGTGTGCGAAACGCGACGAGGCACCGCCCTCCATCACGGCGTATCGACTGATAGAGCAACCCGTTGCCCCCTGAACCCAACACGTCCTGCGCAAGCGTTTGACCGATTGGATAGGCGATGCGCGGATCCGGGCTCAAGACATCCTTCCCTCCACTCCCCGTCAGATCATGCAACCGCGTCGTGAAACCAGCGAGCAGTTCGCGATACGCGGTGAGGTTCTCAAAGACGCCTGTTGCATCCAGTTCCTGCGTCAAATGCCAGGACACTTCAGCCTGCGCGGTCTTGATCGCGTTGTCTCCGTAGCTTGCGTACCATGCACCGCGTTCCGGTCCGTTGAACCTGTTGCCTGTCGCCCGCGTGTAGCAAAATGCGGCGTTGATATATGTCCATCCGTACCCGGCCGCTGCGGTTAACAGCTCGGCGGGGTCTAGGCCCCCCGGGACAGGAAGCGCGACGGTACGGCGTGCTGACGTCAGCCCTTCAATCTCTTCAAGGATCGCCAGATCGCCTTCATCGTCGGCCAGCGGTGCTATTGCTGGCTCGTCAATATAGGCGGTCGAAATCAGGCGGACTGTCGTCGGATCGGTGAAGTCAACTTGATCGAGGTCTTCGGCCCGGATCACACGCCGCCTCGGAGCGCATCAATGTGCTGCCTGACCTTCATCATCGCCGGAATGCCACCATCGCACATGACCTGAACCGGGCTCCTGCCATTGAAACCCGGCCCCGTGTTGGCGGTTTTCGGCCAGCCATAGGTCAGCGGACCATTGAACAACAGCCTGAGCCCTTTGAAGAGGCCGATCAGAAGGCTCGCTCGAGTGACTTTGTCCTGATCGAGCGCGCCTTTGTAAGTGCTGGCCTTCATTCTGCTCCACGTCGCACTCGGCACATCAAAAAGTGCAGCCGCTTCAGCGTTCGACAGGCCCCATGCGTCAGCAGCGCGGACGACAGCCTTGACGATTGCCGCGATCTTGTCGGCCTCGGCAACGGGTTGCACGGTTCCGTTTTCCGGAGCGAATTGGACGGGTTCCAACATGAGGTTTCTCCATATGATGTAATCTATCTAGTCATATGATGTCATATGGTCAAGAAATCGTTCGTTGAAAGTATGGTGCGGCTTCGACCTCTCAACAGAGGACAACAGGCACAAAGACTTTGGCACCCAACTGAGTAAAGCGCTCCTCCACTGCCCGTCTGGAAAATCGAACGCCATCATCAACTCGGTGCAAGACTATAAGATCGACGCCCCGCTAGACACTCATCAACACGCGCCGAACGCCAGTATGTATTGGATTCCCGGTAACATGCTTAATGCTATCAGCGGAATCGCGCCGATATCATAACATCGTCGTCGCTCGGCTCAGGTGTGACAGGTGGTGGCAAGGGGGAAGGAAAGGCACTTGATCTGATCTGGCGAAGACCAGCGATGGAACCATCGATGATCTTGTCGAGGTCACCGCCTCCGGACGGGCCTCCGACCGCCGCCGCCGAACCCATGACCTCGTGGCCATGCTGGAGAGGGACGACCGCCTGGTCGTCAGCGAACTCTCCCGCCTCGGCCGCTCCCTCGGGCAGATCATGGGTCTGCTGGATCGGCTGGTCAAGCAGGGCTCCGCCGTCATCGCGATCAAGGTTCCGGATCGTCAGGCCTCCCGCCAGCTCGATCGGGGATCTTGGCCGATATTTTCGAAGTCAGGGAGAATGACGCCGTTAACCATCCAAGGTTTTAGTGGAATGCCGCGTAGCCAGTCGGACACCGACGGAATTCCACGGCAATCCTCGCGCACGTGCCGTTCTCCTATGAACCGGACAGGTTCCCGGCGACCGTCGGCGTTCACGATCTCATTTCCGAAAATGATTACGCATCGAATATTCCGAAACTGTGATGACGGAGCGCTCTGTGTAACGGGAGTGGCCCGCGAGCTTTCGAGGCATCGAGCCAATCATGTATTTCCCGGTAATCTACCGGATTTCCGTCGAAATTCCGCGCGGAACTTCCCGCATGATGCACCGCGTGGGCCATTTCAGATGTCCTTGTGTAGCTCCCGGATACGTTCCATATAGAAGTCAGCGCGATCCAGACCGATCCGGTCCTTGGTGATATCCGAGGCGATCATCGAATTTCTTTCCCTGCGGTTACGGCGATCCGAGAGGCGCCGGAGTTTCCCACGGAAGGGCGCATGTTCCCGGACACCGGGACATTCCGACAACACAAAGGGCCCGGAACCGATGGTGATCCGCAGCCCGGATGGAACCGCGCTCACGTCCTCTCAACTGGGGCGGGTTGTTCTCCGCGCCATGAAAGCGGTCGAGGACTGCAAGGCCTGAATCCTCGCTCGGGATTAATCCACCTGTCTGTAATGAGCGGTGACTGGCGTTCAGGCTCCATCATTCGATAGCGATGCGGATGCGAAGGCCGACCGCTGCTCATCGGTGGCTTCGGTCTGGTATCTGGCTTTCCACTCGATGTAAGGCATGCCATAGAATAGTTCGCGCCCTTCTTCCTTTGACAATTCGACACC
>JAPOUP010000313.1 GCA_026708635.1 Rhodobacter sp. | reverse complement strand
AAATCGACCGTCAGAGGGACGTCAAGATGAACGGCTGGACCGGCCGCATCCCGCATCACGTCGCAGGCCAGCGAAACCGTCTCTTCGACGGCACCGTTCCCAACCTCGAAAACCAGTTCGTCATGCACCTGCAGCAACATCCTGGCCGACAGACCCTCGATCGCCGCGTCCATGCGGATCATCGCGCGACGGATAATGTCGGCGGCCGTGCCCTGAATTGGCGCGTTGATCGCGGCACGGCGGGCAAAACCCGCATGGGGGCCCTTCGCGTTGATCTCGGGCGTGTGGATTTTCCTGCCAAAGAGAGTCCTTACGTATCCGTTGTCCCTGGCGAACCGCACGGTGTCGTCCATATATTTCCGGATACCCGGAAACCGTTCGAAATACCTGTCGATGAACCCCTGCGCCTCCGTCCGCGGAATACGGAGATTGCGGGCGAGACCAAAGCCGGAAATGCCGTAGATTACCCCGAAATTAATCGCCTTGGCCTGGCGGCGGATGTCCGGAGTCATTTCGTCAAGCGGCACGTCGAACATTTCCGACGCCGTCATCGCATGAATGTCCAGCCCGTCGGCGAACGCTTTTTTCAGTTCGGGTATATCGGCGATATGGGCGAGAATCCTGAGTTCGATCTGAGAATAGTCCAGCGACACCAGGACTTTCCCCGGTGCCGCGACGAATGCCTCGCGTATGCGGCGGCCCTCCTCCGTGCGAACCGGAATGTTCTGCAGGTTGGGATCGGTGGAAGCCAGGCGACCGGTCGAGGCGCCCGCGATTGAATAACTTGTGTGAACCCTGCCCGTATCGGCGTTGATATGCTCCTGCAGGCTGTCCGTATAGGTCGACTTCAGCTTGGCGAGCTGCCGCCAGTCGAGCACGCGGGCGGGCAGCTCGTGCTCGGTGGCAAGATCCTCCAGCACGATCGCCGGGGTCGAATAGGCGCCGGTCTTGCCACGTTTCCCGCCGGGAAGTCCCATCCTGTCAAAGAGAATTTCCCCGAGCTGCTTGGGTGACCCGACGTTGAAGACCCCGCCCGCGAGTTCGTGGATTTTCCCTTCCAGCCGCGCCATTTCCTGGCTGAACTTTTCCGACATCCGGAAAAGGGCCGCGCGATCGACCGTGATACCCTCCATTTCCATACGTTTCAGCACCGCCACCATGGGACGTTCCAGCGTCTCGTAGACAGTCGTGACGCGGCTGCGATGCAGCCGCGGCCTGAACGCCTTCCAGAGCCTCAGGGTGATGTCAGCGTCCTCGGCGGCGTATTCCGTCGCCCTGTCCATGTCGACGCGGTCAAACGTTATGACGGACTTGCCGCTGCCGAGCAGGGGCTTGATCGGGATCGGCTTGTGGCCAAGGTAGCGGTCGCTCAATAGATCCATACCGTGGCCATGGCTACCTCCGTGGAGCGCGTAGCTCATGAGCATCGTGTCGTCGATCGGCGCGACGTCAATACCGTGACGGGCAAGGATCTTGACATCGTATTTCATGTTCTGGCCAATTTTCAGGACCGCGTCATCCTCAAGTACCGGCCCGAGCATCGCAAGCGCCTGCGACAGCGGCATCTGCCCCTTTGCCAGTTCACGGGATCCGAACAGATCATCGGACTGGCTCACCTTGTGGGTCAAAGGGATATAGCAGGCCTGTCCGGGCTCGACCGACAGCGAAATTCCCACAAGTTCCGAACGCATTTCGTCCAGACCGGTGGTTTCGGTGTCCACCGCGACATAGCCACGTTGGCGAATGCGGTCGATCCAGGCCCGCAGCGCCTCCGCGTCGTTCACCAACTCATATCCATCCCGATCGAACGGAACGGCGTCAGGCGCGGCCCCGCGCGACTCCATCCCGCGCGCCTGATCTTCCGGCGCCTCGACCCCCAGGGCCTCCGCCACGCGCCTGGCCACCGTTCGGAATTCCATGGACGTGAGAAATCCAAGCAGCGTTTCGGGTTCGGGATCCTTTAACTCAAGGTCGCCCAAACCGAACTCGAGAGACATATTCTGGTCAAGCGTGACCAACTCCCGCGACATACGGATCCGGTCAGCGTTATCCATCAGCGCCTGGCGTCGTTTCGGCTGGCGGATTTCGCCGGCCCGCGCGATCAATGAATCGAGGTCGCCGTATTCGTTTATCAGCAGGGCCGCCGTCTTCGGTCCGATGCCGGGCGCACCGGGTATGTTGTCGGTACTGTCTCCCGAGAGCGACTGCACGTCGATCACCCGATCCGGGCGCACTCCGAATTTCTCCTCAACCTCCTCCACGCCGATGCGGCGGTTCCTCATCGGATCGAGCATCTCCACACCGCCACCCACGAGCTGCATCAGATCCTTGTCCGAGCTGATGATCGTCACTCGCCCGTGCGCTTCCCGGGCCTGCCGGGCGAGGGTGGCGATAATGTCGTCGGCCTCGTATCCCGCGACCTCGACGCAGGCGACGTTGAACGCGCGCGTGGCGTCACGGGTCAGAGGAAACTGCGGAACCAGATCCTCGGGCGCGGGCGGACGATGGGCCTTGTAGCCCGGGAAAATATCGTTGCGGAATGACTTTCCCGAATGATCGAACACGACTGCGGCATGCGTGGGCGCGTCAGGTCCGCCGTTTTCATTCAGGAATTTGAAGAGCATGTTGACGAAGCCGCTGACGGCGCCAACCGGCAGTCCGTCCGACTTCCGCGTGAGCGGCGGCAGCGCATGATAGGCACGGAAGATGAAAGCCGAACCGTCAATCAGATGCAGGTGGCATCCCTTTCCGAAGCCCATCGCCGCTCTCCCTCCCAGCCCGGTGCCGAACACGCACCCGCGGGTAATTTCTGGGTCAGGATCCGACCCGTTCGACGAAGTCCCTGTGGATGAACCTCTTGTCACAATAGCCGCATTCAACCCAACCCCTGTCGGGCGGTATCGACAGCCAAACGCGAGGATGCCCCAGCGCGCCCTCACCACCATCACAGGCGATCCGCATGGTCTCAACGATTTCCGTCTCAGGAGCTTCCATTGTCTCGTTCCGGCTGTTCCGGGTACCCGTGCGGCGTCCGGGACCGGGGATGATATAGACTCGACGTCGATGCGCAACCGGTTTGCGCCGTCA
>JAPOUP010000279.1 GCA_026708635.1 Rhodobacter sp. | reverse complement strand
AGCGGTTTTCCGGCGTCTGTCCGGGCACGTTCCGCCGGATGGCCGTGATGGTGCCGGACGGCCTCTCCGGTATTTCGGCGGCGGTTCGGCGGATGCGGCCCGTTAAATCGGAGAGGTCCATGTTTCGACTGCCGCTTCATGTTGACGCTCCCTTCGTGGTATCGGACGCCATTTTCGTCAATCCCAGGTACCGGGGCACCCGGCTAACCCGTGAGGACAGAAGCGAACTATTCCTTCGCAAGCCTATCAGGGTGCACGACGCGCGCGCTCTCAGTGACGCTCCGACGCTCGGCGGCGAGGGATTCCAGTTGCTTAGCGACAATCTGGCCCCCATGGATTTCGATGATCCCGAGACGGTCGCCGGCCGTTTCCATGAGCATTGCCGCGAATTGGTCAGCGCGACCACCGGGTGTGCCGAAGTCAAGGTCAAGCAGCATGAGTTCCGCGACGGTCTGGGAAAGGGCCCGGGCGGCCGGGGTTCCTATGCGTCCGCGGCGCATTCCGACGTATGCGCATATATCGAAGACGTCCTTGAGGATGTGGGCGGACGGCATTTCGCCCTGTACAATATCTGGCGGAGCATCGATTTCGATAGGGATATCGAACGCATGCCGTTGGCTCTCTGCGACGGGAGGACCGTCGATCCGGCCGATATAATATACGCTGACCGCGCGCGGCTGACGGAACCACTGACCTATCTTGTTGACTGCCGGTTGATCCACGATATGGGCCAATGCTGGTACTATTTCCCGCGTATGGGGCCCGATGAGGCGCTCATCTTCAGGCAGCACGATACCCGCGAGGAGAAAGCCAACCTGCGTCCGGTGTTTCACACGGCGTTCAGGGATCCGACAACGCGGGACGGCGCACCGCTGCGACGGACCGTGGAGGTGCGCCTGCTGGCGATTTTTGATGAAGTCGATCCCGACCCCGCGGGCAGGAGGGCTCGGTTCGAGGCCGAGATTCCAGCGACTATGCTCGACGGTACGGTTTCGACGCTGCGTCATGAAAAAATGGTCGACTGGGAACACGACTGTTGATGGCGGCGTAGCCTCATGAAGATTACCGTGCCCTGGAGCCACCCCGATATTTTCCCTGCCGGAGGCGTTATCCGCTATCTCAGCGCGCTATTGGCAGCAGTTGCAGTCCCGCGTAGGCCTTCGCCGACAGATCCTCCCCGTCGACTATTATCTTTACGTGGTTGATTCCCATATAAAGCCCGTAAACGCCCGTTTCGCCGAAGACCCGGGTGCGCTTCGGCCAGGAGAGAAGACCCCGAGCCTTGGCGGGCAGGCAAAGCTTCATGGACACCAGGCGGTCGGTGAGGTCGCGCCAATCCCTCGCCGTCGTCCTCAGCCAGGTCGTGAGCAGGGTTCCGTCGTCGCGGCTGTCGGACGTGTACTCCGGGTAGATTTCGAGGCCCAGCCCGGGTAACGCGCCTTCCGCGGTAAGATCGATCGAAACCATGAAACCGCTCGACACGTCACGCATCCCGTACAGGAGTTCGGAAATGGCCGGAACCGAGCCGGTCCATCCGAGCCGGGCGGCGAAAGCGCCCGCATCGGCCGCCGGGATCTTCGAAATAACCAGTTTGACGGTCTTCGGGCGATCCGGCGCGACCGCGGCGAAGACGATCGAGGCCCCGGACGGCAGCGCGTCGAATGCCCTGCCGACCGCTTTGCGCTCGCGGCGGCCGTCGCCGTGGCCGACGGCGTGCGCGAGGGCCGTTCCGAGAAGTTCAGGCGTGACTCCGTCCTGGCGTAGCCGGTGCGTGGGCGCCAGTCTCAGATTGACGGCCGGCGGGAGGTCGGCGAGACATTCTCCGGAATCATCGACGAGGTCATATCCCAGCAGCAGACCCTCGATCCAGCCGCCCGTCCCGGTTTCGCCGGTCAGATATCCTTTGAGCCAGGCTTCGGGGGACGCCGGATCAGCACGTTCGCCCCGCGCGATATAGTATTTTGCGACCGGTTCCGGTCCGACCGCGAGGGAGAAATCCGCGGACGGCTCCGGAGCGCCCAACCTCAGCTCGAAGCCGCAGGCGGCGGAGGCGGGCAGCCCGCCGACGCGTGCGACCAGACGGTCCCAGCCCTCTCCCGCCAGCAGGGACTCCGGTATCTGTGGGCGGAGCCCGGCCAGCACGTCCCCCAAGCGCTTCATCCGATCCTTCCCGCCGCCGGTAACCGCATACATAAAGCCTGTCTGCGGATTAAGGTCAACGCTACGAACTCCTCGCCAGACGTTTCCTTCGTGGATGCGCCAGCGATTATCGATGTTGACGGATTTGTCCCGGTACCCTTGGAAATCGCCTCGGAGCCAGGCCGGGTTCGCCCGAATATCAAATTGGGTACAGCCAGAGTTTCTGGCGGCAGGGTCGTGAGAATGGCCCTGCTGGAATTTCCAATTGCGGTTGGGTCAACAGTAACCGGAGTTTGCCAATTTCCGCTATGTCCGAATGCGCCGTCCCCTGCCGGTATGGATTCTTTGAGACGCGAAACGAGTATCGCTAATGTCTGAAAGGGATCGCTCAAATTGAAGGCGAAGGGGATTTAGTTTTGGTCAAGTTTCCGGCACGCGGGTCCCTTCGCTGCGCAGGATATCCGCCAGCCGGTTGAACAGGTCCTCGTTCACCCGGTCCACGGTAAGGGTCAGCCGCTCGCCTTCCGACACCGAACGCATTTCTATGGCGTCCTCCGGCTCGTTGAACCAGAACCCGATTTCCATGAACGAGATCCGTTCCGTTCCCGGATGCCGGTCCGCCGCGTTATGCGTCCGCCTGGCGAGTAGCCCCTCGGCGGCAAGCTGTCGTATGACTCCGGCCCGGGACAGCTCCGAATCCTCGGCTATTGCGTCGTATCGCCTGATCTCGTGTTTCGACAGCGACAGTACCGCCCCGTGCCAGTCCATATCGCCTATCTCCGCCACGGCCCCGAGCGCCCCGAGCCGGTCCAGCGCCTCCAGAAGCGTCGCGGCGGCGGAACCGGTCCGGCCCTCCTCTATCCGGTACAGCGTCTCCCGGCGTATGCCGAGGCTACGGGCGAACTCGGCACGGCTGATCTTTTGCCGTTTCCGTTCTTTCGCGACCCAGTTCCACAGCCACCGGGCGGTCAGGTTGTCTTCTTTCTT
>JAPOUP010000215.1 GCA_026708635.1 Rhodobacter sp. | reverse complement strand
GCCGTACAGAATTGCGGTGATTGGAGGCGGGATTTCGGGTCTCGGAGCGGCCTGGCTGCTGTCACGCGACCATGATGTCGTGTTGCTGGAGGCGGCCGGGCGGCTGGGCGGTCACGCACGCACCGTTGATGTCAGGGTAGGTGGCCGCGAGATAGCCGTGGATACCGGATTCATTGTCTTCAACCGGGTCAATTACCCTCATCTTTGCCGATTGTTTGATCTACTGGAGGTACCGGTTCGCAGAAGCGACATGTCCTTCGCCGTTTCGCTTGACGGCGGGGCGATGGAGTACGGCTGCCGCGATATACGATCCGCGCTGGCCCAGCCAATGAACGCGATCAGGCCAGGTTTCTGGCGTATGTTCCGGGATATTTCGGTCTTTAACCGCACGGCTCTCGGGGATTCGGAGAATGACCCGAGTCTGACGCTTGGCGGGCTGATTCGGCGGCGGCGGCTGGGCCAATGGTTCGAGCGATATTACCTGCTGCCGATGAGTGGCGCGATCTGGTCGACGCCACGCGACGGCATGCGGGACTTTCCCGCCGCCGCTCTCGCCCGCTTTTTCGAGAATCACGGTCTGCTGTCGTTCTCCGGCCAGCACCAATGGTGGACCGTGGACGGCGGATCGCGAAACTACGTCTCCCGGATCGCGGACGGCTTGCGCGCGCGGGTGCGGCTCGGCGCAACTGTTGAGGCAGTGGTTCGTGAGCGGGACGGCGTTCGTGTCAAGGTCACGGGATTGGAGGCCGAGCGTTTCGATCACGTCGTGCTCGCTTGCCATGCCGATACGGCGCTCTCACTTCTTAAGGACGTTGGGACGGCGGAGAGGCGGATCCTTGGCCATGTGCCGTTCAGACGCAACAGGATCGTGCTTCATACCGATTCCCGACATATGCCGCGGCGCAGGGCTTGCTGGTCGAGTTGGGTGTATCTGGCACGCTCCGGATCCGGAGAGGATCGGGCGTCCGTCACCTACTGGATGAACTCGCTCCAGGGCATCCCGGAAGATACGCCATTGTTCGCCACACTGAATCCATCGATGCCGGTTGAGGAATCCAGCGTCCTCGACGAGCATGTTTTCGACCATCCGCAGTACGATCTCGGAACGATGGAGGCCCAGGCGGAGCTGCCGTCGATTCAGGGCCAGCGGGGCACCTGGTTCTGCGGAGCGTGGACCGGCATGGGCTTCCACGAGGACGGACTGGCGAGCGCGGTTTCGGTCGCCGGGCAGATGGGGGTGTCGCCGCCATGGGTGTGACCGGGTCTTCGGTCGTTCGCGCGAGAGTGAGCCATCTCCGGCGCAAGCCGACCGCGAACCGTTTCGTTTACGGTGTCGATTACCTGCTTCTCGACGAGGCGGCGCTCGGCGGCGACACGGCGACACGGCTGTTTTCCTTTGGCCGCCCCAATTTCGTTTCGCTTCATCCGCACGATCATGGGGCCGCCGGCCGAACCGGCGTGGATGGTGTCCGGCAGCTGGCCAGTAAGGCGGGCATCGATGGCGTGGAGTCCGTGTTGCTTCTGGCTCATCCGCGATATTGGGGTTACACATTCAATCCCGTGAGCTTCTGGTTTATGGTCAGCGCCCCAGGCAACCTCAGGGCGGTTCTGGCGGAGGTTCACAACACCTTTGGCGATCGGCACGCGTATCTCTGTACGGGAGAAAACGGCGCCGATATCGGGAGAGACCGCTGGACCGTTTCGGCCAAGCGTTTCCACGTCTCGCCATTCTTCGATATCATGGGTGAGTATCGTTTCCGGTTCCTGCTTGACGGAACCCGAATCGCGGTCCGGATCGTTTACGACGATGGCGAGGGCGGGGGGCTCGATACCTCAATCGCCGGAACGCGTCGGCCGTTAACCGACCGGGAACTTGTCCGGGCCCTCGCGCGCCGCCCGTTTGGCGCCGCCCGCACGACTGCACTCATTCACTGGCAGGCGCTTTGCCTCTGGCGAAAGGGGATCCGCTACAGGAATAGGCCCGAACCGCCGGACCAAAGCGTGACGTAATGCTTCGTGTCGCCGTCTTGATCCTGATCCAGACCGCTGGATGCGCCGTGGCCGCACCGCCTGAACTATCGGGCCGCGTCGCCGCCGTCCATCCCGCGGGCTGTGCCGAATACCGCTTCCTTTTCATAGATCTCTACAGGGCGGAGCTATGGACGGACTCCGCGACGCCACCCGGACAGACATACGCGCTGTCCGTTATCTACCGCCGGGGGTTCGGACGGGAGACGCTGGTCTCCTCCTCCATTTCGGAAATGGTTAGGATGTCCGGCCGACCGAAGGAAAGCTTTGACGTCGCGCGTGTGGAGCTCGGGAAGGCGATGCGCCCCGTACGGAAAGGCGATCGCCTGACCGCATGGCGCGGTGCGTCCGGCGCGATAGAGTTTTTCCTCAACGGCGACGCGACCGGTCAATTGACGCACGATCCAGATCTGTTCATGAATATCTGGCTCGGGCCCGAGACCCGCGATCCCACACGCGCGGCGAAGCTGCTTGAGGGCCGCTGTGATGGCTGATCCCGGACGCGGTGGAGTCCCCGCGGGAAAGGACCTGTTCCCTCCCGCCATGCTCGCGGCCATGCTCGCCTTTGCCGGCCTGCCGCTCTACATCCACGCTCCACGCTACTTCGCCGAGGAAATGGGAGTCGGTCTCGCCACGCTCGGCATCGTGTTGCTCGCGGCCCGCGTGGTGGACAGCGCACAGGATCCGCTGATCGGCTGGCTGGCGGACCGCTGGCCGCATCTCCGCGAGGCATGGGCACTCGTTTCGGGTATCCTGCTCGTTTGCGGTGTCACGGTATTGTTCGCGCCACCGGGTTGGGCCGATCCCCTTCCGCGTCTGGCGGTAGGGCTGGTGGTTTCCTTCTCCGGCTTCAGCGCGCTGCAGGTCGCGCTTTACGACCACGGTCTCGCGCAGGCGCAGGCCGCGGGTGGAGGCTACACCCGGGTCGCGCTCTGGCGCGAGGCGGGCGGACTTGCCGGGGTGTGCCTCGCGGCCGCGGCGCCCGCCGCGCTCGGTTCCATGTTCGGGACCGACTTCGCCTATACCGGCTACGTAATCGCCTTCGCGCTGTTCTCGATTTATACGCTGGGCGGGATGCGCGGCCGGTGGCGGGTTTCAGGCCGCCCGCCGCCGACCGC
>JAPOUP010000101.1 GCA_026708635.1 Rhodobacter sp. | reverse complement strand
CGTGATGTGGTATGCGGTTGCGCATCGCAGTCGACTGAATCAATAATGGGACAGTCGACATTGTTGGCTGTTGGCGAGAGACCGATGGACAGGATTTCAAACGAGCCGACGTTTCGCGAGTCCGTGGACTTGATGTTCAGCAGAGCGGTAGCGCTTATGGATCTGCCGCCGGGGCTGGAAGAGAAGATCCGTGTCTGCAATTCAACCTATATCGTTCGGTTTGGGGTCCGGTTGCGGGGCCAGATCCAGACATTTGTCGGATATCGTTCGGTCCATTCCGAACATATGGAGCCCGTGAAGGGAGGCATCCGCTATGCGACGGGAGTCGATCAGGATGAGGTGGAGGCGCTCGCGGCGCTGATGACCTATAAATGCGCTCTGGTTGAGGCTCCTTTCGGGGGATCCAAGGGTGGGCTCCGCATCGATCCGAAGCTGTATGAGGATTACGAGCTGGAGATGATAACGCGCCGTTTCGCCTACGAACTGGCGAAGCGTGACCTGATCAATCCCTCACAGAACGTCCCGGCTCCCGATATGGGGACCGGGGAACGCGAAATGGCATGGATCGCCGACCAGTACAGCCGGATGAACACGACCGATATCAACGCGCGTGCGTGTGTCACCGGTAAGCCAATAAATGCCGGCGGTATAGCGGGGCGGGTTGAGGCGACCGGACGTGGTGTTCAGTACGCGCTGCGGGAGTTCTTCCGGCATCCCCGTGATGTTTCGAAAACGGGCTTAAGTGGCGGACTGGACGGCAAAAGGGTCGTTGTCCAGGGGCTTGGCAATGTAGGTTACCATGCCGCGAAATTTCTACGTGATGAGGATGGTTCCAGAATCATTTGCGTTATTGAGCGCGACGGTGCGCTTGTTGACGAGAGCGGGCTCGACGTGGACGCGGTGCGTGACTGGATAGGGAGTCACGATGGCCTCCGCGGATATCCTGGTGGAAACTATGTCGAGGACGGCGCGAGAGCGCTCGAGCAAGAATGCGACATCCTGATTCCGGCGGCGCTTGGGGGTGTGATCCACGCGGATAATGCCGGTGCGATAAAGGCTTCACTTATCATTGAAGCGGCGAACGGGCCGGTGACCGCCGGAGCGGACGAGATCCTCAGGAAGAAAGGAACGGTAATCATTCCGGATATGTACGCGAATGCCGGCGGTGTCACGGTGAGCTACTTCGAGTGGGTCAAGAACCTCTCGCATATCCGATTCGGCCGTATCGGGCGACGTCAGGAAGAGGCAAGGCACCAGTTGATCGTGGACGAAATACAGAGGCTTTACGAGAATCTGGGAGATAACGGCTCATTGGCCCCGGACTTCAAGGAAAAATACCTTCGCGGAGCGGATGAGCTGGAACTCGTTCGCTCGGGGCTCGACGACACCATGCGTATCGCCTACCAATCCTGTTCACAGGTCTGGAACGAACGCGATGATGTGACCGACCTGCGAACGGCCAGCTACCTGGTGGCTATTGACCGTATCGCCAAGAGTTACCGCGCCAAGGGTCTATAGAGAAGGATCGGGGGGTTCCGTCAGTATGGGACATTCGTGCCGGTGCGAGGTGCGGGCGGAACTGCGCGGGGCCATGGCGCGGAACGGTAGCCACGCTCTCTGTCATTGCGCTGACTGTCAGGCATTCGCCAAATCCCCGGGGGTGGTAGGGGTGCTCGACCGGAACGGGGGAAGCGCGATTTACCGGGCGCTTGCGGGGAGGCTTGCTTTTGCGCGGGGCAAGCTCTGGCTGGCACTCGCCCACCCGCGGATTTCGGTTTATCCCGCGTTCGCCGCCGTGCCGTTCTCCGGCATCTGGCGGGTGTTAGGTCTTCCGCCCGGCAGTTCGCCCTTCCTCAACGTCGGCAAACCTGTCGTGGCTCCGTATGTCCTGACAGTCGACAGGTGCCGCGCGGCTTGTGACGTGTGAGTTCGGACTTTGTCGAGGCTTTCAACGCGGCCCTACCCCGGTTCACCGAAACAGGTTGTTTAACGGTTTTGTGTCGGCTAGATGATGGAACCTGCGCCTCGAAGGTGATCATCGAGCGTTCGGCGCTCGATTCCGGTTCAGACGAGGACGATGACCCCGGCATCTCGCCCAAGGCCAATGCACGACGACGTTAAGCGTGACACTGATCCGAAACTTCCCGGGTGGTTACACGTGCCGGAGGTGCCGATCCAGGTGTCGCCGTTCTTCACCTGGCCGCCGGATCCAGGGCGAATGCTGGACTGGGTCGCCACGCGGTGGTTTCGCCTTGCCGAGAATTCGATCCTGACCGCGCTGGCGCTTGTGTGCTGGCTTTGGTTGCAGCCTTCCCTTGAGGTTACCAAGTCACTGTCATGGGACTGGATAGGCGCTCTTCTGCTCCGCAACCTCGCGCTCATGACCATAGTTGCGGGTGGTCTACACTGGCTCCTCTATCAGGCCAGGCTGCAGGGAAACCGTCTGAAGTTCGATCCACGCGACCTAATGGCGAGGGGGCGTCAGTTTACCTTCGGCGGACAGGTTCGCGACAATATGTTCTGGACCCTGACCAGCGGGGTAGGGACCTGGACCGCGTATGAGGTGCTGTTGTTTTGGTCGATGGGAAACGGATGGGCACCGGTATTGGTCTGGTCTGATGGTCCGATATTGTTTGTGGTATTGTTCATATTGACCCCGGTATGGATTTCGTTACATTTTTATTGGATACACAGGGTCCTGCACTGGGGCCCGCTATATCGCTTCGCGCATGCCCTGCATCATCGCAACGTCAATGTCGGACCATGGTCCGGACTGTCGATGCATCCGGTCGAGCACGTGCTTTTCTTCAGTTCGGTCCTCATTCATTTCGTTGTTCCGGCAAGCCCCGTTCATGTTCTGTTTCATATGCAGCATCAGGCGCTGACCGCCGCGACCTCCCATTCAGGATTCGAGAACCTATTGGTGAAGGACCGGAGGCGCCTCGCACTCGGGACATTTCATCATCAGATGCATCACAGATATTTCGAAGTGAACTATGGTAACCTTGAAATGCCTTGGGACAGATGGTTTGGCACTTTCCACGACGGGACGGTCGATGCGCACGAGCGACTCAGGGAAAGACGGTTGGGCCATAGCTGATTCCGGCGGTGCGATTCCGGTCGTCAATGAATTGGTCGTCGGCGTCTGTTAGC
>JAPOUP010000039.1 GCA_026708635.1 Rhodobacter sp. | reverse complement strand
CGCATCACGTAGCGAGGCATTGCCTGATGCCATCTTCAATTCCATATACAGGCTATGGTCCAATCCACGACTATCATTCTCGCGTTGCTGTATGGGCTAGCCATGTACCGCTTTTCCGCATGGAGAACGGGGCGTCAACTTGACGCGAATTCCACCGAACTGGTGGATCCGGCCCTGACGCCGCTGGTCAGGCGGATGGCCAGGACGCTGGAGCTCCCGGAAATCCGGGTCCATGTCTATGAGGTCGACCAGGTCAACGGACTCGCCGCACCCGACGGACGCATATTCATCACACGCGGTTTCCTCAGGAAATACCGAACCGGTGAGGTGAGTTCCGATGAACTCGCAAGCGTGATCGCGCATGAACTTGGGCATGTGGCCCTCGGACATTCGCGGCGGCGCATGATTGTGTTTACCGGTCAGAACGCGTTCCGGGCCACGTTGATGATCGCGCTGGGCCGTTTCCTTCCCTTCCCTCCTGTCCTGCGCTGGCTGAGCGGCCGGTTTGCCGATTTCGTGACTTCGCTGTTCGCCGCCAAGCTAAGCCGAAACGACGAGTTCGAGGCCGACGCCTATGCAGCCGCGCTTCTGGTCAAGACCGGCATCGGAATAGAACCCCAGACTTCCCTGCTGAGAAAACTCGACGACCTCAGCCGAACAAGCGCCCGTAACATACCCGCCTGGTTCCTAAGCCATCCGACCGCCCGGAACAGGATCGAGGCGATCGAAGCGCTCTCGGCGAAGTGGACAGGTGACCGCCGCAAGAGTTGACGGAGACATGCGCTTCCACGTCAATTCATGCGGTGCCCCGCTAACCCGGATCGGCGATCCGAATTACTGTCACGATCGAACGACATACCGGATACCCGCCACGGTCGGTAATTCAGCGCATTAAACCGGTAGCCCCGCCAAACTCCTCCCTTATGAACGGCTAATTCACGGCTCGACGGGCCTTCAGTTCCCCATGCCCGCGACCATTATCCCCACGACTATGCGCGCGGGCCACAACCGCGCCCGTTCCGCGTTTCGGGCCGGATCCGTGGCGGAACGCCCGCTACAAGGACACCTACCTCATTCTGGGCCGCCCGTGACATCTCTGACGTCATTCCGGCAAGTCTCCGACCCTATCGGCTCGCCACCCGAGCGTCCCGTCCGCCGCGACGCCCTGAACGTGAAGTTTCACCGAGCCCCGCACGTAGAATCTCACTCATGGGATGATCCGGGGGCGCATCCTTGCCATAAACCTCAAGTAGCGCCTCAATCGCTTTCCGGTAAGCGATCTCGGAAGGCAACTTGATCACCCAGTCAAGGAATATTGATCGACATTCCGGCTCCCGTATTCCTTCGATACGGTAGGCTTCCCTGATGAGCTGGTTGCTGTCGATCTCGTCAAGCGCCAGCCGCGCACAGGGCGGTTCAGGCGACCGAGGCAGGCTACCCATTTGACCTCCCGCGGAGTCCACTCAGTAATCCGTCCGATACTATCGCCTGTCGCAGCGGATTTGCAATGACCTGCCAGAAGGTTCCCAGAGCTATCGCGTTTGGGCCTGGGACATCGCGTTGAGCCTCGAAAATGCCCCGAACGGCCCGGAAGGACGGCGGGAAGCGCTTCTTCGTGCCATTCCCGTTCTCCATTCCACGCCTCTGGAAATGGAAACGCAATGGCTCTGCCCTCAAACGCGATAGCCCCAGGAAGTCCCGGGAGGTTGCTCACTCCGGCAGGTGCCTGTAATCGATTGCGGGATGGGAAAAACCTTATGAGCAAAAGCGTCGAACGGGTCCGAAACGCGCTCCATGCGGCGGGATTGTTGGCCGACATTCGTGAAATGGCGGGCAACACGCATACGGCTGCGCAGGCGGCGGAGGCCGCCGGTTGCCACTTGGACCAGATCATGAAATCCATTCTTTTCAAAGGTGAGCGGGGCGGTGGACTCGGTCTTTTTCTAACCGCGGGCGGAAACCGGGTCGATCCGGTAAAGGCGGGCAAGGTATTCGGTGAGGATTTGGTCAAGGCGGATGCGGACCTGATCCGGTCGGAGACCGGATTCTCTATCGGTGGAGTCGCGCCCATCGGCCATCTCAAACCGGTTCGAACCTTCCTTGACAGGCGTCTTCTGGAATTTGACGTGGTCTGGGCCGCCGGCGGCACACCACGACATATTTTTTGCATCGATCCAAGGGACATTCAGCGAATCACCGGATCGAAAGTCGAGGATTTCTTACGGTAGCCGCCACGGGATTGACGGATCCAACCATTTGACCTTCGAACCGATCCGACGGGCGTACGTCGTCCGTCGGAGACGGCTGCGCGATCCAGAGCATAACGGCGACAAACTCCCGATCGTTACGGGCAAACCCAAAAAATGTAAAAAATCTTAACATCGGGGCTTGACCTTCGGGAATACATACCCAAGTCAGGCAATGTGAATGCGAGTTACATTATCGATGCGCGAAAACGAGGAGATGCACGAATGAGTTCAGTCGCAACATGGCCCGCACAGATCGAAACCTGGCTCGACGAGCGTGGCAAGGGTGCCTGGATTGCTTTGATGGTGGTGGGTTTCATCATCTACTGGCCGATTGGCCTTGCCGTTCTCGCCTACATGATCTGGAGCAAACGCATGTCCAAAGAAAGCCTTTCAAGGGGCCGTGGCTGTGCCAGGCACCGGTACGGAACCCGTTTCAAGGAAACCGGTAACGCCGCATTCGATGCCTACAAGGCCGAAACCCTTAGGCGCCTCGAGGACGAGCAAGTGGCCTTCGAGGCATTTCTCCAGAGATTGCGCGAAGCTAAGGACAAAATCGAGTTCGATCAATTCATGGATGAGCGCGCCAAGGCCACGCGGGCCGATAAACCCGCCAGCTAGAGGATCCCGGCACATCAGCCGTAAGGTCTCCTGAGCGGGTGCCCGTCGGCCTGCCCGGCAATCGGCGAACAAAACGCCTGACACCCACACGCACCCGGTTGGACCCGGACCGGCAATCCAACCGGTCCCGGTTCAAACCCGCTTCCGTAACGGACGTTTAGGCGGACGGCCATACGGAACCCATATGGCTTTCGCGGACGACGCATCGATGGTCCCTCAAGCGAACGCGCCCCGGATACGTGGTCGCCTGTCATCGCGGAAACAAAGCGGACACGCGTGAGCTGTCAAGATATA
>JAPOUP010000305.1 GCA_026708635.1 Rhodobacter sp. | reverse complement strand
ACACGACCAGCGTGTCGCCCTCGCGCAGCGCCGCCAGCGCCTGGGCGAGGCCGGGTCGGTCCCGCGAAGCCCTCCCCAATGCGTCGATCGGCGCACCCCGTCACGCAATCGTGATCCTATGGCCGCCCTGACGGAAGCGGAAGCGCCGTAAAGGCGGTCCCTTCCGTGAATCCGGCGCGAAAAGCGCGGATCCCGCGCTGGCTCCAGGCGAATCCCGATCCGTACCAAAGGCCCCATGTAGAGCGGCCCGATCTCCGGTATCACGAGTCCCGGCAGGCAGTCCCCGTCGCGGACGAAGACCGCGTGGACTCCGGGGCCGGCCACCGCCGGGGCGCGGTCAATCCGGGTGCCGGGATCCCAATTCGGCCATCAGCCGGAATCGGCCTGAATGGGATCAGGGCGGATCTCCGGTTTCGTTCCCGCAGCCCGGGCGTAGCGGGCGAGTTTGGCGATACTGACATTCTAGCGCGCGCCTTCAATGCGTGAGACCTCGCTCTGTTGGGTGCCCATACATTCGGCCACCTCGGTTTGCGACAGACCCGCCGCCGCGCGGGCCGCCGCCACAAGCTTGCGGGCCAGGCCATACTCAAGCGCCAGTGCCGCGTGGGCGGCGCGGTGATCGGGATCGCGCGGGAACGCGGCCTTCAGGTCTGCGAGTCGGGTCATGTCACCTCCTGTGCCCTCTGTCTGGCGAGTTCAAGCGCCGCCGCGGGCGTTTTCCGAGTTTCCCTCTGGAACACATGGACAACAACCAGTGTTTCCACAGTCCACATCGGATCCATATCATATATGTTATCGATCGATGGCATCACCGCCAGAGCCATCACGACGTGCCCCAGGGTCATCCCACGCTGATTTTTCTTGACAGCGAACCGCCGCCTGGGCCTCGAGGGACTCAAGGATGCGCCGCCTTTGTGTCGGAGTGCTTGGCACTGATGGAAAACCACGGACAGTTGTGCGTTTCGTCCGAGTTTTTCTAACACTTTGTTCGCGACCGCCAAGATCGAGGAACTTGGGCCAAACGGCTACTTTTTTGCAAGGAGGGCGGGAAGCGGACCTTCGCCGCAAGAGCGGGCACTGACGCGAAGATTGCCGCAAGCGGGCGTTCCCAGACGAAGAAGTCATCATCAATTTGCCAACAGCCCGGAGCCTATCACGTTCTGTACAAGCCTAGTGGTTTGATTCATTCATTTGATGCCATTTTTTCAAGCTTCCGGTGGCCTCGCTTCCAGGCTTCGACGAGGTCCTCCGGCCTGCGGCTCCAGCGGAACGGGCGGGCGTCGTTGGCGTTGTGGTGCGCGATTTATCCCTCGATCGCCGCGACGCATACGTCAAGCGAGTCGAAGACCGCGTTCTTCAGCCTTTGCCTGGACAGCTTCGAGAAGATCCCCTCGACGGCATTCATCCAGGACGTCGAGGTCGGGGCGAAGTGGAACGTCCAGTCGGGACGGCCCTTCAGCCACTCGCGGACCTCGGCCGACTTGTGCGACGGGACGTTGTCGAGGATGCCGTGCACCGGGGTTCCGGGCGCGATCCCCCGGCGGTATCTCAATTTCCGGAGGGGTACCCATCTAAGCGGAACAATTTCCCGCGCCGCAATCGGACCATGGCGCTGATCTCCGACGCAACAGTTGTCGTTGAGGCGGGAGAGAAGAGCGGAACGCTTCATCAGGGATGGGAGGCGATCAGACTCGGCCGGCTTGTCTACATCATGCAGAGTGTTGTTCAAAACACCGATTTGACCTGGCCGAAAGAAATGATCGACTACGGCGCACAAGTGCTCAGCCGAGATGATGTCCCGGACGTGTTCTACGACATTCCGAGTTTCACGGCGGGCGGTGTAAGTGCCTTCTGAGTACGCCTACGGAATATTCGCCAATTTCTCGCCCCTTGGAACAAGCGCACTCTCAATGCGGTCAAGAACCGCATGCGGCAAGATCAAGGCTGGTAACACAGCGCAAATTGAAAGCGCTTTGCCTCATCTCATAAAGACAGAGGCCGAGGTTCTTCAGCCGTTTCTCAATCCGGGCGTCACCTTAGTTCCGGTGCCGCGCAGCGCGCCGACGCTTGATATTTCAAGGACATCCTGAGACATTACGAGGGAGAGGACCAACGAGACCGCCGAATACACGAGGGAGCTATGCGGGGAGCTTCTCGACCGGATGGATTAGCGCTTTCCGCGGTCCCGAACGCCGCTGGTCGGGTTCCATAGAAGCGAAAGGAGCGAGCGATGGCCAGTCAAAACGAAGGAACCGAAATGACTGACGAATCCACCGCCCATCATGCGGTGGAGATCGATGACGGGTCTTTCTGGGACAAGCTCGCGTCCGCCGCCGGGAAGGCCGGACGCGAAGTGATCGAAACGGGCCTGAAGCTCTACTACGCGCTCCGCGACCCGAATACCCCGCTATGGGCGAAAAGCGTCATCGTTGGCGCGTTAGGTTACTTCATCAATCCGATTGACGCGATTCCCGACGTTATGGTTGCCGTGGGATATACCGACGATGCCGGAGTGTTGGTCGCGGCTCTTGCCGCGATCGCCGCGCATATCAAGCCGGAACATGCCGAAAAGGCGAGGGATTGGGTAAGCCGCAACTTCGGGTCGGAGTCATAGACTGGACCATGGGTCGGCTTAGGACCGTATTGAGCGCCGTCGAGCGCCCGAACGCGGATTGACAGACGCGGGTGCGGCGGTAGTGTCGGGGGATCGACAAATCGACAAGGAAGTAGACGGGGATTATGGCCAAATCGATATATGTCCGGAACGGAGTAAGGGCCGTAGCTGTCGCGTCCGTCGCCTTACTCGCCGCCTGCGGCGGCGACGGCGGCGGCCTTTCGGACCCGCCGGTCAGGCCCACCGACGCCTATTCCACGAACGTCAAGCGGCTCGTCGAGAGGGGCATGGACGCCACCGTCACCGAACCGAAGTTCGGTACGTCCGGAAGCGTGTTCCAGACCGCCGGCGCCGGCGCCCCCGGCGACGCGGGGATACAGCTTCGCGGGGGCGCGTTCCGGATCGGGGTCACCCTCGCGGACGGCAGCCAAATCTCGCTTGATCCGGAGGATCACCTCTACGCCTCCATGGAGACGGACTCCCCCACCCGACGGAAAGCGGAGGCCGCGACGTTCCTTGACTACGGTGACGGCCACATCACCGTGGCGGGCGGGACCATAGACTATAACCCGAACGAGCTCGGCGACTGGATCGCGGGGGGCTACTGGCTCCACGTTCAGGGGGACTGGAGGAACGGCGGGGTGGACGGTGCCCTGATCGGCGCGCTGGTGGACGGCCCGAACGTCTCGCCCCGCGCCGGGGTTCCCGGAACCGGAACCGCGAAATACGAGGGCATCGCCGCCGGGATCTACGCGTTCCGCGCCGGCATGGACGCCCTGACGCCGGACGCGTCCGAGGTCGGGGAGTACGCGGGCAAGTTCACCGCCGAGGCGGATTTCGGGACGGGCATGGTCTGGGGCGCGGTCGGCGGGATCACGCTTGAGGGCTTCGCCGAGCATCCGGACGGGCAAATGGAGGAATTCAGCGGCGTTCCCTATCCGGCGAGCCTGGTGCTGGACCCGGCCCCGATCCGTCCGGACGGCTCCGTGACCGGGGAGGTCCGGATCGAGAGCGACGCGCTCCGGATAGTCGGCACCGACGGGTCATGGGGCGCGCGGCTGTCCGCGAGGGACGACGGTGCTGGCAATCCGCGCGGGATCGCCGGCACGCACGGGGGGACCGCCGTGACCGCCGGCGGGTCGAAGGCCATTTTCGTCGGCGTCCACGCGGGACCGACGGGGGATTTCTGAGCGGCGGCGCTTGGCGCGTCCGGGCCATCATCAAGGCGCTCGCCTGACCGTCGCGCTGGCGCGACCCACTGGAGGGACAGGGCCGATGGCGCGTTCCGAAACTCTGGCCGCGGCTTTCGCGGCGATGGCGGCGCTCATCCTTGTCGCCGCCTGCGGAGGCGGCGGCGGTACGCCGTCCGGAGGCGATGGCGGCGGAACCGGGAGCACCGCCGCCGGCGCTTCCGCCGGTAACGGAAACTCCGGCAACCCCCCACGGACCGTGATCGACGTTCCCGCGCGCGGTCTCACGATTCCGTCATCGGGTTCGGTTCCGGTGCCGGCGGATACCAGGACGGGACGGGGCGGGACGGTCGGCGTCGGTCCGGCGTTCAGGAATGAATCGCCGGAGGCGTCCGATCTGGTGACCCAAACCCGGACCGCCGACGGCGCGTTCGCGATCCGCTCCGGGCGCTGGCGCGATCCCCTGGGGCGCGACGGCACCGCGAGCGCGGGCGAGGTCGCAAGATTCATCCGCGCGTTCCAGGATCAGGAATACGCCGAGACCGGCGGCCGCCTTGTTTTCGGGGAGGCCGGCCCGCCGAAGACGCTCCGGATCCATGACGGCGCCACCGCCGCGGAGAGGGAGCTGGCGGTCATTTCCCTGCGCAGGATCAACACTGCGCTGCCGTGGAACCGGCGGATCCTTCTCGGGCCCGGCGTTCCGGAACCGCTACCCGTCGAGGAGATACCCCGGGGCGAGATCCACATCCACTTCACCGACGGAAAGACCCTTTGGCCCGGTCTGCCCGAGGGGACCGGGGCTCCGGAGCGCGTTCTCGGCATCGGCGGCGTGTTGGTGTCGGAGGACGGCGAGGTTGTCAGCGGCTACGCCTACATCGACCGGAGCGCCCGGGGTGCGGGCGCGGACATGCTGGACACCGTCACCCACGAGCTGCTTCACGCCTACGGGCTCGTCGCCCACGTCGATCCGGACCGGTATCCCGACTCGGTGCTCGCGCCCACCGCCGATCCCGCCATCGACCAGTCCCGCGTCTACCTCACGCTGGATGGCGAGGCGCTGCTGGCGGACACGCGGATCGCCCCCGGAACCCCTGTCGGCGGGCTGGACGCGTCCGATCTCGGCCCGTGGGAGACCGACGCGTTCCACCTTCTCGGCTCCACGGATCAGGGGGACGGCGCGGAACTCCGGTTCGGCGCGGGTTACCGCAACGGCCTGTCCAGGCCCTGGGCCTACGGCCCGCGGCCCGCCACGCGGCTCGGGGACAATCCCGCGCTGGCGGGCGGGGCGACCTGGACGGGCGGGCTTCTCGGCTTCACCGAGTCGGGGCGGACCGTCGCCGGCGACGCGCGGATCGGCGTTGATCTCGCCGACGCCGACGGACGGGCCGATTTCACGGCGCTCGAATTCTGGGAGAGGGGTGCGCATCCCGGCGCGCCCGGCAGTGGGACGCGCTGGGGTGACGGTGATCTCGGCTACACCCTGGCCCTCTGGGAGGAGGGCGCGGACAGCGGCTTCGACTCCGCCTTCGCGCCCGGCGACGATCCCGGCGTGGTGACCGGCGTCTTCACCGGCCCGGCGCACGGGGGCGCCGCCGGCGTGCTGGAGCATCCCGACCTCTCCGCCGGTTTCGGCGCCGTGCGTCCGCGCTGACAGGGCGTCGCCCGCGGCCTCCGTTTCGCGGGCGACGGAGCCGGATCCGGAAAGCCCGCATGCCGCCCCCTCACGCTTCCGCCCGGAAGCCGCGCCGTCCGAAAGATGACCCCCGACGGAATCCCGTATCACGGGTTCCACGGCGACGGTCTCGGCCTTCTCGGCTCCGTCTTCGTCCGTTCCCATTTCGCGACCGGCATGAGCCAACCGGACGCCATGCCGGTGGGTGGTCCTTGGCGGTCCCCACGACCGCTTGGCACGCCGCAGCCGAGTATCCGCGGCACCGCCGTGGCGGGGCGCTACATCGGTCGGTGTCCCGATGCGACGCCCTCAGGTACCGGGCGCGGACCGCGTGCCCGCGCCACTTCGGAATCAGCCAGCATCCACGCGTTCCGGGGATGTCTCCGATGCGCGTCATCGGCCGCTGGGACTCTCGCGGGCGCTCAGTTTCCGCCGCCCGGCGACCCGGAACCGATCCGCGGTTCCATAGTCCCTGACCGCGAGGCCGGCGACAAAGTCTCCGAACACGGGGCCGTGTTTGAACAGGTGTCCCGAACATCCTCCCGCCAGAAGGACGTTTTGGTGCTCCGGATGCCAGTCGGCGATGAAATTGGTGTCGGGCATGAGAATCACCTGGTTGAATTTCGAATCCACCACGCGTTCCCCGACCAGGCCCGGCAGCCTGTGACGGATATAGGCCCGCGTCCGGCTCAGGCTCGCGCGCTCGATGAGGCGCTCGTCTCGGTCAAGGTCGATCGGCTGGTTCGGGATCACGACCGCCGCCTTGACGCCCGATCCTTCCGACGACGGGAGGCCGAATGATCCTTGGCCATGGTCGATCCAGCAGGGCATTTTCGCCATGTCGAACGCGTCGGATCCATCCGGCGTTGAGGTGTAGAGCACGTTGATCCCCAGAACCGCGCTGATGGGCTTCACCGTTCGGGGAAACATGTCGGCCATCCAGGCGCCGGTGGCGATCACTATCACGTCGGCCTCCAATGGCTGCCCGTCCAGCATCGGCCGTTCCCGGGCGTCCGTCTTCACATGCCCGCGTTTCACCGTCCCGCCGGACTGCCGGAAAAGATCGACCGCGGTTATGACGCAGCGGTGCGCCATGAGCAGGCCCGCTTCGGGCTCGAAGAGCGCATAGGATATGTCATCCACCCTGAACTGAGGGAAATGCCGCCGCACCTCCTCCGGCGACAGACGGTGGTAGGGGACGCCGACCCTGTCGAAAGTCTCCGGCGTCGCGTCCTCCCAGTCACAGTGGCCGGCGGTCGCCAACGTCAGCGCGCCGCATTCATACATGAGGTTCTGGCGGGTCTCGGCCATCAGCTCCATCCAGCGCATCCGGCTTTCCCGCGCCCAGCGGGTGTAGAATTCGTCCCGGCCGGAAATCGCGCGGATCATCCGGTTGTAGTCGGTCGAGGCCGCTCGGGGATGGCCCGGCTCCCACCGGTCGACCAGCGTCACGCGCGCCCCGCGGCGCTGCAGATGTAGCGCGGTCATCGAACCGGCTATTCCTCCGCCCACGACGATGATATCGGTTGATCCCATGAAAACCCCTTGCCATGACCTGTATCTTTGTATACTGTATACAGGATACAGTCGCGTGGCAAGCACTGCGGCCTAGGGAGAGAAACGTGCCGAATCAGTATCATGAACTGCCAGAAGGTATTCATACGGTGGCCATGGGAATTGGCGACGCGAATGGAATCATGCGCGGAAAACGCATTCCGGCGAGCAACTGGGCGAGGATATGCGATAGCGGTAACGCCATGTCGGTCGCCACGTTCGCCATCGATATGACATGTGACGTCTGGGACACGCCCTATGCCAATTTCGGGAACGGCTATCCGGACATGCATGTCTTTCCCGACAGTTCGCCGATTGAGATGCCGTGGGAGCCGGGGGTTGCGGTCTGCTTCGGGCGGGCCGAGGGAATGGACCACGCGCCCGTTCCGATCGATCCCAGGACCTCGCTGGTCCGCCAGGTCAGGCGCGCCGCCGATATGGGCTATACCGTAAATGTCGGCACCGAACTCGAATTCTACCTGCTCGATCCGGAGACGGGTCTGCCCAGGGACAGCGGCATCGGGGTCTACGGTTTGGACCGCGCTGCCGAGCTTGAGCACGTGCTCGGCCCGATCCGTCGCCAGATCAATGAATGCGGCGTCCCGATCGAGCAGTCGAATCCAGAATACGCCGCCGGTCAGGTGGAGGTCAACATCCGCTATGGCGAGGCGCTGAAGGCCGCCGACCGGGTGGTCATGTTCCGGAGTTTCGTGCGCCAGCTCGCCGCCGCGCATGGGTACCGCGCCACCTTTATGGCCAAACCGTTCCTTGAGGAGTCCGGAAACGGATTCCACACTCATTACTCGCTGTGGAAGGATGGCGCGAACGCCTTCTGCAACGGCGGAAAACTCAGTGACCTCGGGCGCGCCTTCGTCGGTGGACTGCAGCGGCGCATGGCGGAAATGGCGATCTGCGGATCGCCGACGCCCAATGGCTTCCGGCGAAGGCAGCCGTACTCGTTCTGTCCGATAAACAACACTTGGGGAGGGGACAACCGCACCGTTGGGTTACGGGTGATAGAGGGGTCACGGGGCGCGACGCGTGTCGAGAAGCGCGACGCCGGCGCCGACGCCAATCCCTATTATCTGCTCGCGGCCGAAATCGCGGCCGGGCTGGACGGAATCGAGCATGGCATCGAACCTTCCGCCAGAACCGAAGGCAACGGTTACGAGGCGGAGGACGCCGAGCCGCTTCCCGCGGACGCTCCCGCGGCGGTCGCTCTCGCGCGTGGGTCGGATTGGCTTAAGGGCGTGATGGGCGCCGAATGCCATGAAATCTACCTTCAGCAGGCCGAACGCGAGATCGAGTTTCTGGCCAATCAGGTCACGCCGGTCGAAACACTGCGCTATCTGGCGAATTTCTGATGAGGATCGGACGTGTCAGGGGAACGGTGACCGCCACGGCGAAAGACGCCCGGCTTGTCGGGCTGACGCTGCTCGTCACGGACGTCATCGACAGTGACGGCAACGTGCTGGAGTCATCCCTGGTCGCCGCCGACACCTGTGGGGCCGGTGTGGGCGATACCGTCCTGCTTGCCCTCGGCGCCGCCGCGAGGTTGCCCCAGGGCATGTCTGGCGCGCCGACTGACGCCGCCGCCGTGGCGGTGGTTGACCGCGTCGACGTCGGTATGACGTGAGACATGGCCAGGGGCACCGGACGCGGCGCGTGGCCCCGGTCGTACGGAGAGAACGAAACCCATAGAGGAGATTGGCAATGGCGAAACCGACAGCGGGTCAGGCGGCGCTTGGCATGATAGAAACACGGGGTCTTGTGGCCTCGATCGAGGCGGCTGACGCGATGGTCAAGGCCGCTTCGGTAAGCATCGTCTGCCAGACCAGGTCCGGCGGCGGTCTGGTCTCGACGCTGGTGCGGGGCGAGGTCGGAGCCGTGAAGGCGGCGACCGACGCGGGCGCGACGGCGGCGAACAGGGTCGGTGAGGTGGTTGCGGTCCATGTTATCGCGAGACCGCATGACGAACTTGAGGCGGTCCTTGAGGGTTTGGCGGGTTAACGCCGGAAGTGCCGGTGCGGCGGTTTCCGGAAGGTTCCCGCCCCGGACCGGGGGTCGCGGATGAGTGTCTAGAATGAGCAGCGATTTCTCCGAATTCGCCGAAATGGCCGCCGGTCCGCGCGCTTCCGCGTCGCCCGTCGCGGTGCCCGAGTATTCCCGCATCGCGCTGCTGGGGGGTGGCGAGGACGCCCGGCTGGTCGCGGCGCTCTGCCTCGCCGAAGGCGCGGAGGTCGTGCTGTTCTCCGCCTATGGGGCGGAACTGGCGGCGATGCGGGCCTCGTCGGGAATATCGCTTCGGGGCACCGGACCGGTCGGCACCTATCAGATTGACCGCGACGGCGCGCCGTCGGTGCGGACCACGGCGGAACTCGACACCGCGGTCAGGGACGCCGAGGTCATATTCCTGACGGGGCCGGTGCACAAACAGCGCACCTACGCGATGGTATTGGCGGACCATCTGACCGACGGGCAGATCCTGGTCCTTGCGCCAGGCCGCTCCCTCGGGGCTCTGGAGACCGCCTGGCTCCTCCGGATCGGCGGTTCGACGGCTGACGTCACGATCGTCGAGGCGCAGGGACTGCCATACTGGGTCGGCGCGGAGGGTGCCGTACTGAATCTGACGGAGGCCGGAACCCCGGTTGCGGCGACGCTCCCCAGCGGGCGTGAACGGGTGCTTTCCGGGCTGAACAGGTTCCTGCCCTCCGTCTCGAAGGACAGTGTCGTGGCTTCGGGTTTCGCTGACGGCTCCGCGCTCGTGGAGTTCTCCGCCCTCCTGATGGGCGGCCCGGCTCTCGGAGCGGGTGCGGTCGCCGTGCCGATGGGCGGAACGCCCCTGCCGGAAAACCGGACCTTCGCCACTTTGATCGGACCGGAGCAAAGGCGTGTCATAGAACTCCTGGCCGGGGAGCGTCGAGCGGTCGCGTGCGCCTACGGTATCCGGGATCTTCCCGACACGGACACCTGGATCACCTGCCATGCCGGGGCGGGACGGGGCGCGGGTGCGCGGCCGGTTCCCGACCGGGACGGCGCGAAGCGGCTTCTGCGCGACGGTGTGATCGGCTCGCTGGTTCCGCTGGAATCCGCGGCGAGACTCGCCACGGTCGACGTACCCGTAACCCGCTCCATGATCACGCTCGCGTCCGCGGTTCTCGGCGCGGACGTCGCCGCGGCAGGGCGTCGGCTGGATACCATCGGAATCGACGCCGATGACGTCGATGACGCCCGCAGGGCGATGGACCGGATCGCCGTGGGAGGCCGTTGATGGACGCGGATCTCAGATCGATCGCGTCGGCCCGCCGCTGCGCGGAGACCGCTTACGAAGCGTACGGGCGGTTTCTGGGCACCGATCCCGCTCACGTCGACGCCATCGTCGAGGCCATGGCGGCGGCGGTCGAGCCGGAGGCAAAACGTCTGGGCCAGCTGGCGCATGAGGAAACCGGGTACGGAAACCCCGAGCACAAGCGTGTCAAGGATCTGATGAACGCCCGCCGCACGGTGGATTGGCTGCGGGGCGTGACGACACTCGGAATGCTCTGGCGCGACGACGCCACAAAGATCGCCGCGTTCGGCGAGCCCATGGGTCTGGTCGCCGCGCTGATACCGGTGACCAATCCCACGTCCACGGTGATATTCAAGGTCCTGAGCGCCGTAAAGTCCGGCAACGCGATCGTATGCGCTCCGCATCCACGCGCGGTACGCTGCGGCAATGAGGTCGTCCGGATCATGTCAGGCGCGGCCGAGAGGGCGGGCGCTCCGAAAGGCCTGATCCAGTGTCTCGATCAGGTAACGGTCCAGGGAACCGCGGAACTGATGCGTCACCGGCGGACGTCAGTGATCATGGCGACCGGCGGTCCCGGGATGGTACGCGCGGCCTATTCCTCCGGAAAACCCACATTGGCGGTCGGTGCGGGCAACGTTCCATGCTACGTTCACAGGTCCATGGCGAAGGATCTTCGGGAGGTGGCCGAGCAGATCGTGGCGTCGAAGAGCTTTGATAACGGCACCGCGTGCGTCTCGGAGCAGTCCGTCATCGCGGACCCCGAAATCGCGCGCGATCTCAGGCAGGAACTCAAGCTTGCGGGCTGTTATTTCTGCACGTCCGCCGAGGCCGATCGGCTCGCCGGGACGATTTTTCTGGAAGGGCGGAGAATGAACCCGGACCGTGTCGGCCAGCCGCCGGAGCGGCTCGCGGAACTGGCGGGGTTCTCGGTGCCGCCGCGCACGAAATGCATTGTCAGCGAGGAGAGCCAAATCGGATGGCAGCGTCCGCTGTCCGCCGAGAAGCTCAATCCCGTCTTGGCCTTCTATGAGGCCAATGACGGCGACCACGCGATCGAGCTCTCGCATGCGGTGGCGAGGTTCGGGGGCTGGGGCCATAGCGCCGTGATCCACAGCCACGCTCCCGAGGTCGTTGCCCGTTACTCGACCGTTCCCACGGGGCGCGTACTCGTCAACGTTCCCGCGATCCACGGCGGTGCGGGATACGCGACCGATCTGGAGCCAAGCTTCATGCTCGGCACCGGCACTTGGTCAGGTTCGATCACGTCCGACAACGTCACCGCGCTTCACCTGATCAATATCAAGCGCGTCGCCTGGGCAAACCGTCCCTGGCGCGACATTCACGAGGAGTTCGGTTCATGAATGACGTTACGATCAGGGCGCTGATGCAGATCGATAACCTGCAGCCTAAATTCGCGGCTTACAACGGCGCGACCGTTCAGGGTTCGATTCCCCTTTCCGGAGATACGGTTCTTGTCGGTGAACTGGCTCCCGGAAACTGCGTGTTCCAGTTGATCGACCGGGCATTGAAGGCGTCATCGGTCGAGGCCACGACACAGATGGTCGAGCGGGAGTTCGGATTCTTCATCCTTCGGTCGCCCTCGAACGATGAGGTGGTCCAGGCGAAAGATGCGATTCTCGGCGAGCTTGGCGCGGCGATGTCCGACCGCCTTAAGCCCGGGATCGCATCGACCCAGATCATTACCTCGGTCGAACCCCATCAGGCCCAGCTTCTCAACAAGTGGCGAAAGGGAACGCTGGTGGTGCCGGGCCAGACCCTCGGCATCATCGAGTGCGCGCCGGCCGCCTATGTTTCGGTCGCGGCGAACGAGGCAGAGAAGGCCGCCGAGATCGATATCGTGGAGGTTCGGGCCGTGGGCAGGTTCGGGCGGCTGTTCATTTCGGGTTCCGAGGATTCGGTTAAGACCGCGGTTGAGGCGGCGTCGACCGCGATCGAAGCCATGGAAGGCCGGGACGCGTAGATGGCCCGCGTTATCGGGACCGAAGCGGTCGAGGACGGCTGGAGACGCGGCCGAACCGTCCTTGAGGTCCTGCCGGGGGACATAGTCACCGAAATGGCTCGGGAAACCGCCGTTCGGCTCGGAGTGCGTCTGGCTGACGGACCCGTGGAGCGGCCGGTTCCCGTCCGCACCGACGGAGTGACGGCGATGAGGCGGAGCCTTTACCGCCGGTCGGCGAGATGGGTCGCGCCCGCCAGAACCGTCCAGCCGCGGGCCCGGCGCTTCTCGAGGCTGGCGATAATCGGTGCGGGCGGGGTTGGGAGCAACATCGCGCACCTCGCCGCGAACGCCGACATCGGTGACGAGATAGTCCTCGTCGACATCGTCCGCGGCGTCGCCGCCGCAACGGCACTTGATCTTAACCATGCCGCCGGCATGACGGGTACCGGCGCGCGCTGCCTGGGCGGTGAGGACCCGGGACTGATCTCCGGGGCGGATGTCGTCGTGGTCACCGCAGGCCGGGCCCGTATGCCGGGCATGGACCGCGCCGAACTGATCGATGTCAACCGTCGGACCGTCCACGCCGCCGCCGAAGCGATCCGAACCCAGGCCCCGCGGGCCGTCGTTATCGTTGTGACCAACCCGCTCGACGAAATGACCCTGGAAATGCTCCGGGCCACGGGGTTCCCGAGGGAGCGGGTGCTCGGCATGGCCGGAACGCTTGACTCCAGCCGCTTCCGCGCCGCTCTCGCCATGGCGGCCGGAGTCGCTCCCGCCGACGTCGACGCCATCGCGCTTGGTAGCCACGGCGATGAAATGGCGCCGATTCTCTCGCTGGCCCGCATAAAGGGACACCCTCTGTCTAAATTCCTCACGGACGACCGGATCGAGGCCTGTGTCCGGGATGCGGTGACCGGGGGCGGCCAGATTCTGGCGCTCAGAAGGTCGGGTTCCGCGACCGTCGCGCCAGCGCACGCGACGGTTGAGGTCCTGGACCATATCCGCGGCGCCCGTGCCGGGCCCGTCCCCGTTTCGGTCATGCTCGCGGGAGAATACGGCATCGATGGCGTGGTTCTGGGCGTTCCCGCGCATGTTGGCCCGACCGGTCTGGTCGAGGTCGAGATCCTGCAACTGACCAAGGCCGAGCGCGCCGCCCTCGTATCGGCGGCTGAGGCCGTGCGCGCCCGACTGTCGCGATGATCCGTAAGTTCGGCTCCGGCGGGCGCTTCGAGGAGGTCGGCGGCTATTCCCGCGCGAAAAGGGTCGGACCTTTCGTCTATGTCGCCGGAACCACCGCCGTTGAGCCGTCCGGCAAGCTGCACGCGCCGGGTGACTGTTACGCCCAGTCGGTATTTATCCTCTCGCGCATCGAGGACGCGCTCCGACGGGTTGGCGCCGAAATGCGTCATGTCGTCCGCACGCGGGCGTACCTGACGGACATGGATCACGCGGGTGGATTCATCCGCGCCCATGGTGAGGCGTTCAGCGGCGTGGATCCCGTGCTGACGGGTGTTCAGGCGGGCCTGACGCAGCCGGGAATGATGGTTGAGATCGACGTCGATGCGATAATCCATGAATCGCTTGGCGCATCCATATCCTGAGCCGGAGTTTCGCCGGAACGTGTTCGGGTGGGGTAACCGTTCCGAGGTATCGCCGGGAATCCCGCAATGCGGTGGACGCCATCTGAATGGTCCGTATCGGCCGGGCGTCGGCGAACGTGGTGTTCACCTGTATGAGGACGCCGGTTTCGGAAAGAGGACTCAATCCAGCGCAACGGGCGGTACGTCGAATTCACCTGGATTTGCTTGTTTTGGCCGGATGGCCGTCGGGCGGGAGCGTTTTGGAATGCGGGACTCCAGCGGTCATGGCGGCCGCCGGTGATTCCGATTGACTTTATGGGCGCGCGTTTGTTTCTGTATACAGTATACAGTTGGCGGGAGACGGTAAGGTCCCGTCTCCAAACCATAGGAGGTGATACAATGTTTCGCGGAATATCTGTCTTCGGCGCCACGCTTGTCGGTACCCTGGCGGTCGCCATGTCCGCCGGTGCGCAGATCAAGGTGGGCTTTATCGGCTCGCTCAGTTCGGATACCGGTCTTTCCACCCTGCGGGGAGCCGAAATCGCCATCGACGAACTCAACGCCGCGGGTGGAGTGATGGGCCAGCGGATCTCCCTGGTCACGGCGGACACCGGCGAGGACGTCACGGAGGGAATCAAGGCATACGAATACCTGGCGGAGACCGAGGAGGTTGACTTTATCATTTCCGGCTCCATCGACGACGTGTCGCTTGGCTGGTTGCCCAGAATGCAGGAATACCGCATTCCAACACTGGACACCTGGACCAGCTATATCGGCATTATCGATATGGTGGTTGAAGAGCCGGAGCTGATGGAGCCCTACTTCATGAACATCGCCTCTGACGAGGCGCTGGCGACGCTGTACATCAACTTCGGCGCTGACGTACTGAAAGCCCGGATGGGCTGGGAAAGCGTGGTGATCCTCGCCGAGGACACCGCGTTCGGCGGTGCGATCACCGGCCTGGTGACCGACGCGCTCGCTCCCGTCGCGGGAATCGAGGTCAAGGACACCATCGTTTACGATATCGGGACCGTTGACTTCGCCCCGATCTTTTCCAAGGCCCAGGCGAGTGGCGCGGATTTCATATACCAGGTCAGTTCGGTGAACTCGCAGGTGATTTCCTCCCAGTACGTGAAGCTTCAGGTTCCCATGCCGATGACCGGCGTGAACGTGTCGGCGCTCGGCCTCGAATACTGGGACGATACCGGCGGGGCGGGTGGCGGCATTTCCACCCTTTCGCCGATCCCGTCCGTGGGATTCGAGCTTGATCCGGTCAGCCAGGAATTCGTGGATACCTATCAGGCAAGGTATGACTCCCGGCCGAAGCTTCCGCATTTCAATGGCTTCAACGCCTATCACGGGCTCAAGCAGGCAATGGCCGCGGCTGAGGAGGCCGGAGGTTTTGGAGATGTTTCGGCCTGGGCCGCGGCAATGGAGAGGCAGGATCTGAAGCTGGAGAAAGACGGCAAGCTGTGGCTGCGCTATGGCTTCTGGGGGCGTGACCAGATCGAGCCCGTCACGCAGCGCACCTATCCGCACAACGCGCTGTTCGACCTGGAGCCACCCTATGATTTCGCACAGCCATCAATGGTTGTCGTCCAGTGGCAGGAGGACGGCTCCGTCGGTGTCGTCTACCCGCCGGAATACGCCAACATGGACTTTTCGGTTCCCAGTTGGGTGCCCGTCAAGTGACGCATGCGACGGCTGGCGGGAAACTCCCGCCGGCCGGCCCTAAGGTCTTCGGTTCCGCCGCGAAACCTTCGATACGGGATCTGACGTTCGGACCATCCGCCGTGCCGGCGATTCCGGCCCGGCCTCCTGGGCTGCCGTCGGTCCGACAGGGAAAGGTGTCGTTGGCCGGGCGACTGGCGCCGGCGGGGCCGAAAGTCCGGTTCCGGCACGGTTCCTTGAGGGTATAGGGCACCGCATGCTACAGATCCTGATCCAGGGCTTTCTGCTGAGCGGTCTCTACGCCCTGATCGCCATGGGCTTTACGTTGATCTTCAGCGTCGGCCGCGTTCTGGATCTTGCCTACGGCGCCTACCTTCTGATCGGCGGCTATACGTATTTCCATTTTTCCCAGACGCTCGGGTTTCCCGCGGCCGCTGGCCTGGCACTTGCCGCGGTCGTCGGCTGCGCCATGGGGCTGGCGAAGTTCCGTTTGATCGTGAAGCCCCTGGGCGGCGGGCATGTCGCGGTGGAGATTTCGACACTGATACTCGCGGTCGTACTGCAGGCGGGTGTCGTTCTGGTCTTCGGTGACAGCTCCAAAATCCTTTTACCGATCGTGCCCGGGGTGGAGCGGCTGGAGGGTGCCACCGTGCCCTATTCAAATCTGCTGGCCGCCGTCGCCAGCTGGATCATTCTGCTCGGTCTCTACTGTTTCGTTCGTTTCACGCATACGGGTCGCGCGATGCAGGCGGTTTCGATGGACGCCAGGGGGGCGGTGATCTCCGGGATCGACTCCGACCGGATTAACGCCATCACCTGGATGATCTCAGGGGCGCTCGGCGCGTTGGGCGGGGTTTTCTTCGCCAGCTATACCCAGCTCTATCCGGGAATGTGGGTCGCGCCGCTTATCATTTCCGTAGCCGTGGTCATCGTTGGCGGGATCGGCTCGATCATCGGTACGCTTGTTGTCGCGCATATCGTCGGTTTCATGGAGATCACCGTTTCGGCCCTGATAGCGCCTGAACTGCGGGGCGTGGTCACGATGCTTCTGATCATCGGCGTTCTTGTCCTGCGCCCCCGGGGACTTTTCGGGCGGGAGGAGATCTAGGTGCGGCTGCGCTGGCATCATCTTGCCCTATGGGCGGCGTTGGTCCTCGGGATGCTGCTTTTGCCGTATCTGGTTGGCAATGGCACGCTCCGGACGATGATTTTCGCGAACTATCTGGCGATATTCGCGATCTCATGGGATGTGCTGTCGGGGCGCACCGGATACGTGAGCTTCGGTCACCCTTTCCTGATCGGAATCGGAGCCTATACCACCGCGATCCTGACCAAGCGCTTCGACGTCCCGGTCGAGATATCGATTCCGCTGGCGGTGGTCGCCACGATGGTGGGTGGCCTGATCGTTCTCTTGCCGGCCCTGCGTATCAAGGGCAGCTATTTCGCCTTGGTGACGCTGGCGTTCATGGAACTGATGTACCAGCTTGTTCAGGTCATCCGTCCGGATCTGACGGGCGGCACGCGCGGCATGTCGGGCCTGCCGACGCTGACACGCGGCGCGGTCAACGGCTTCTACCTGTCCACCGCGCTGATGCTCGCCATCGCGATTTCCATGTGGCTGCTGATGCGCACGCGTCTTGGCATCGCGCTGGCGGCGATCGGAATGAACGAGGAGAGCGTTCGGGGATCCGGCCTGTCGGTCACGCGCCTGAAGACGTTCGCCTTCATTACCTCGGCCTTCATCGCGGGTCTGGGCGGCGCGTTCTACATCCACTATCTGGGCTCGATCGCGCCACGGGCGCTGTTTGACATCAACTTCCTGTTCACGATAATCGTCGCCGCGCTCATCGGAGGCGCCGGCACAGTTGTCGGCCCCTTGATCGGGGCGTTTTTCCTGACCTTCCTGCTGGAATTCCTGCGTCCCTACCTGCCGGGCGCGGAGCGCTATTTCGTCTATGGGGGAATGGCGCTGTTGATATACATGTACCAACCGAAGGGAATCATCGCCCTTTTCGAGGCGGGTCTGGGCCGATTGGGGCGCTCGCGATGAGCGTCTCGCTGGCGGTGACCGGACTCGTCAAGAGATTTGGCGGACTTCTGGCCACCGATGATCTAAGTTTCAGGATCGATCCCGGCGAATCCGTTGGCCTGATCGGGCCGAACGGGGCGGGTAAAACCACGGTATTCAGCCAGATCATGGGCGAGCATCGCCAGACCTCAGGCACGATAGGTCTTGACGGCGAGGAAATCTCGGGGCTTTCGACGTCGGCCAGGATCCGCCGGGGCGTCTGCCGAACCTATCAGGTGCCGCGGCCGTTCCCGGATCTCACGGTGGCCGAAAACGTCCGCGTGGGACAGATGCCTGACAGTATCTGGGAGATGATCACACGTTCCGGGGACCGTCAGCGCGAGGTGGAACTGGCGCTTTCGGTGGGGTTCGCCAAGGGGGATCTTGACCGGAAGCCTTCGGAACTCTCCATGGGAAACCTGCGGAAACTGGAGATGGCGCGCACGTTGGCGACCGAACCGCGGCTCATGCTGCTCGACGAGGTTTTCGCCGGCCTCACCGCCGCCGAGATCTCCGTGATCGCGGAACTCGTCCAGTCCCTGCGCGCCGATGGCATGACGTTTCTGATAGTGAGCCATGATCTAAAGGCTCTGGAGCCGCTCATAGACCGAGCCATCGCGATTGACCGCGGGGCGAAGGTGGCCGAGGGGCCGTATCTGGATGTCATCAAGAATCCGCGGGTGCGCGCGTCCTATCTGGGGACGTCCTGAATGGCGTATCTGGAGATAGACGGACTTTCGGCGTTCTATGGCCGGGCCCAGGCGCTTTTCGGGGTCTCGCTGGAGGCCGATCAGGGTGACATAATCGCCGTGATCGGCGCCAACGGAGCCGGTAAATCGACGCTCTTTGACAGCGTGATGGGACTGACACGGACCCAGGGAGACGTAAGGCTGGAGGGAGAGTCGCTCATCGGTATGGGTACGTCGACCATCGTTCGCCGCGGCGTTGGCTATGCGCCGGAGCGTTTCAATCTCTTCCCGTACATGACCGTTCGGGACAACCTGCTGGTCGGCGCCTACACCGCTCGGGAGGATATCCAGAACAATTTGGAAATGGTTCACGCGCTTTTCCCGCGGCTGAAGGAACGGGAGGGGCAGGAGACCTCGACCCAATCGGGCGGCGAACGCCAGATGGTTTCGCTTGGGCGGGCACTGATGACGTCACCGAGGCTGCTGTTTGTTGACGAGCCGACAATCGGTCTTGCGCCCAGGGTGTGCAACGAGATCGCCGAGGCGCTCAGACGGCTGCGCGGCGAATTCGGGCTGACGATACTGATCGCTGAGCAGAACGCCAATTTCGCGCTTTCGCTTTCGGACAGGATCTATGTTCTTGAGAGCGGCCGTGTCACCGCGCAGGGTACCCATGACGAGCTCTCGGACGATGAGACGCTCGCGGCGGCTTATTTCGGGCATTGATCTCCGGGCCGGGAGTGTTTCGTATGGCGCTGATGGCCGGACTTCCGGACGATGGGATTACGCCTGCGGCTATACCCGGTATGCTGGATTCGACCTTGCTTCCGGGCCTGATTCGGGCGTCGCCGCATCGTCGGACGCACTCGGTCCCGCTCGTCGGTCGTTATCCGACAGGGACCGGTCACGGGTGACGACCCGGAAACCGTCGGTGACGGTTTCCGCGATGGCCTCCCGCTCCCGGGAAAGGGTTTCCCCGAGTAACCCGAAGATGGCTGCGGTCAGCTCGCGGAAATCGGCCTGAAACCGGTTGTGCGTCACGTGGCGGCGCATGGCCCCCGCGGTCTCTCTCGAATGCGATCCGCGTCTGAAAGGGACTTCCCCAACGGCACCGCTCGGGGTGGCTTGACATTGGGCAAGGGTGCGCATAACTCGTGTCCGCATTCCGGAAGCGTCGGTCTTCCGGTCCCGGGACCGTTCCCGGGATCGCCCTCCATCAACGCGTTGCGTCCATGGGGGCCTATACATTTTGCGGAATGGCGTCTGCGACGCCTGTCTGCAGCCCGGGGCGCGGCGAAGTTCCCTTGGGCGGGATCAGGAAGGCGAGGTAAGGAATGTTCGAAAACCTCTCCGGGCGCCTCTCGGCGGTGTTCGAACGGCTGACGAGACAGGGCGCTCTCTCCGAAAACGACGTTGCGACGGCGCTTCGCGAAGTGCGCACGGCGCTTTTGGAGGCCGATGTCGCGCTGCCGGTCACCCGAAGTTTCATAAGGGCCGTGCAGAAAAAGGCTACCGGGCAGGCGGTCACGAAGTCAGTCACTCCGGGCCAGCAGGTCATCAAGATCGTCCACGACGAACTCATAAATGTCCTGACCGGTGATGACGGTGAAACGAATCAACTGAAGGTCGACAGTCCACCCGCTCCGATTCTCATGGTGGGCCTTCAGGGCTCCGGAAAGACCACAACCACCGCCAAGCTCGCCAAACGCCTTAGGGACGTGAACGGAAAACGTGTCCTGGTCGCCTCCCTGGACACCAACCGCCCCGCCGCGATGGAACAGCTGGAGATCCTGGGCCGGCAGGCGGGAGTGGATACCCTGCCTATAGTTCCGGGACAGAGCGCAAAGGACATCGCGCGCAGGGCACGGCAGCACGCGACGCTCGGTGGCTACGATGTCTATATGCTGGATACGGCCGGTCGACTGCACATTGACCGGGAACTGATCCAGCAGGCCGCCGAAGTCCGTGATATCGCGGATCCCCGCGAAACGCTTCTGGTAGTGGACGGCCTCACCGGCCAGGACGCGGTCAATGTCGCCGAAAACTTCGATCGCGACATAGGCGTAACCGGCATCGTTCTGACCAGGATGGACGGCGACGGTCGCGGTGGAGCGGCGCTGTCCATGCGTGCGGTCACCGGCAAGCCCATCAAGATGGTGGGCGTCGGCGAAAAACTTGACGCTTTGGAGGAATTCCATCCTGAGCGGGTCGCGGGACGGATCCTCGGCATGGGCGATATCGTCGCGCTCGTGGAGAAGGCCCAGGCCACCTTCGAACGGGAAAAAGCCGAACGCATGATCCAGCGCTTCCAGAAAGGGAGGTTCAACATGAACGACCTCCGGGCGCAGCTGGAGCAGACACTCAGCATGGGAGGGATGGACGGTATCCTTAGCATGCTACCGGGCATGGGAAAGCTGCGCGGCCTGACCGCCCAGGCCGGCCTAGACGACACGTTGCTTCGCCACCAGGTGGCGCTCATTCAGTCAATGACCAGGATGGAGCGCGCGAATCCACATATCCTCCAGGCAAGCCGAAAGAAACGTATCGCCGCCGGCTCCGGTATGGAGGTCAGCGACGTCAACCGGCTTCTCAAGATGCATAGGGAAATGAGCAAAGCCATGAAGCGCATGGGCAAGCCGGGTAAGGGCGGAGTTCAGCAGGCGATGCAGGGGCTGTTCGGCGGCGGCGCCCGTCCATCCCCTCTCATGGCGGGACAGCCGACAGGCAACGCGGATCTGCTGAAGGGGCTTTCGGGACTTACCGGACCGGGAACCGGCGTCCTCCCGGAGCCGGACGGGAAGGGCGGTGCCTGATGTCCGGTCCCGGAAATGACGGCGGAGCGGGCAAGCGGCCGGCCGCACCGTGAGTTCCAGATGCCCGTGAGGCCAACGATCTCTCGACGCCGCGCGCTTCCTGAAGCGCGCCCGGGGAGACCGTCCGGGACCATCCTGCTGCGGAGAGACATCCATGACTGATACCCCGATCAATCCGGCGGAACTTCTTGGCACCCATCGAGCGAGCATCGACAGGTTGGACGCCATCCTCGTCTACACGTTGGCGGAACGGTTCAAGCACACGCAGGCTGTCGGAAAGCTCAAGGCCGACCATAACCTTCCGCCGAGCGATCCTGAGCGGGAGGCGCAGAAAATAGAGCGGTTGCGGGATCTGGCCCGCCAGGCGGATCTGGATCCCGAGTTCGCGAGTGAGTTCCTGAAGTTCATCATCAGGGAAGTCATTCGCCACCATAAGAAATTCAAGTCGTAGGCATCAGCCTGAAACCAGGGAACACACCCAGAGGGGAGCCGACAAATGGCCATGAAAATCCGACTCGCACGTCGCGGGAGCAAGAAACGTCCGCACTACTCGATAGTCGCCGCTGATTCGCGGATGCCCAGGGACGGGCGCTTCATCGAGAAGCTCGGAACCTACAATCCTCTTCTGCCCAAGGATCGCGAAGATCGCGTTAGGGTGGAAATGACACGAATCCAGCACTGGCTCGATAGGGGTGCCCAGCCGACGGACCGGGTAAGCCGGATGCTGGAAGCCGCGGGGGTGCTGGAAAGGAAGCGTCGCGACAATCCGAAAAAAGGGCAGCCGCACAGGAAAGCGCTGGAACGGGCCGAGGAACGGGCGGCCCGGATGACCCAAGCGACAGACGAAGCGGAAGTGAACGCGGACGTGGATGCGGGCGCGGAAGTGGAGGTTGATGACGCGCACGACACTGAAAACAATGATGGCGAGACGGCCGCGTGACGCGGTCACGGGGACGGTAGGCGGGCGATGCCGGGGAAGCGCGTATGCGTAGGCGCTATCACCGGCGCATACGGGGTGCGTGGCGAAGTTCGGCTCAGGAGCTTTTGCGCGGACCCGTTGGCGATCTCCAGCTACGGTCCGCTTTGGTGCGATAGGGCGCGACGAAACTTTTCGGTAACGATCACCCGTCCGATCAAGGGCGGTTTCCTGGCACGGCTTGCGGGTGTGGATTCCAGAAACCAGGCGACGGATCTATGTGGCACGCTTCTGTTCGCCGACCGCTCCATGCTGCCAGAACTCAAGGACGATGAGTTCTACCATTCCGACCTGATTGGACTTGAGGCGGTCTATAGAGATGGGGCGAGACTGGGGGCCGTGCAGGCGGTTCTGGATTTTGGGGCGGGAGACATACTTGAGGTTAGGATGGAAAACTCAAAGGATACCGTTCTGCTGCCCTTCACCGCGGCTACGGTGCCGACGGTTGACATCGCGGCGGGCAAAATCGTCATCGACCCACCCGACGGTCTGGTGCCTGTATCGGTGAAGACGGAGCCGCGCTGACGCGCACGGTATGCCCGCATCCAGCGCGGCCGCCCAAACCGGCGTCCCCACCGGGCCGAAAGAGGGTAGGATGCGGCGTGTTATATCAGGGCGGGCGGTCCCGACAGAACGCCGGACGGAAGCCGAAAAAGGAAATTCCGGAAATGCCAGCTGGTCCCCGCAAATCCCATGGGCGACGTTCGATCGTCGCGACCGGACGGCCTCGCGAACTGATGGCGGATAGCGCGGAAACGACGGGCGGCTGGACCGCTAGGGTCATCACCCTATTCCCCCGGGTTTTTCCAGGCGTGCTTGCCGCCTCGCTCACCGGAAGGGCGCTCGAAACGGGACTTTGGAGACTTGAAACCATCGACCTACGTGAGTTCGGGGCAGGGCGGCATCTGAATGTCGATGACACTCCCGCGGGAGGCGGAGCCGGCATGGTGCTTCGGGCGGACGTCTTGGGCGAGGCTGTCGAACACGCTCGGAGAGACACGCGGCACGCCTCCGGATCCTGGCCAACGATCCTTCTGTCACCCCGTGGCGCTCCATTCACGCAGCGGACCGCCGTCCGGCTTAGCCGGACACAAGGAGTTACCGTCATCTGCGGGCGATATGAGGGAGTCGATCAACGTGTGATGGATCAATTCGCGATCGAGGAGATATCTTTCGGCGACTTCATCATGACCGGGGGTGAGATCGCGGCACAGGCCTTGATTGACGCGACGGTCCGCCTTATACCCCGTGTGCTCGGGAATCAGATGTCCATCGAAAGCGAAAGCTTCACGCACGGGCTACTTGAACATCCCCAGTATACACGTCCAGTCGTCTGGGCCGGCCGCAGGATACCGGAGGTGCTTCTCTCCGGCCATCACGGGCGGATCGAGAGATGGCGACGTGTCATGGCCGAAAGGCTGACGAAACAACGACGGCCTGATCTCTGGCGGGCTTACTGTGAGACGAGCGGTAGGGACCCGGAAGAAGACCCAGAGCAATGAGGTGGCATCAACCTCTCCGGCTAAACCGGAGGCAGAACAGGAGACAGGTCCATGGACCTGATTGGACAGCTTGAAGCCGAGCAGGCCGCTCGACTTTCGAAGGATATACCGGATTTTAAGGCCGGTGACACGCTTCGTGTCGGCTACAGGGTCACGGAGGGCAGTCGTACGCGGGTGCAGAACTATGAAGGCGTCTGCATATCTCGCAAGAACGGCAACGGGATTTCAGGGTCATTCACCGTTCGCAAGATCTCGTTCGGAGAAGGCGTGGAGCGCGTATTTCCGCTGCACTCGACGAATATAGAATCGATAACGGTTCTGCGTCGCGGGAAAGTGCGCCGTGCCAAGCTATATTACCTACGCTCGCGTCGCGGCAAATCCGCACGGATCGCCGAAGACACTTCCTACAGGCCGAAAAAAGGCCCGGACGCGTAAAGGAGAGCCGCTCGTGAAAAAGGATATCCATCCCGACTATCATCTAATCGACGTGAAACTCACGAACGGTGAGATCGTGCAGATGCGCTCGACCTACGGAAATGAAGGCGACATGCTTACGCTTGAGATCGATCCGTCGGTCCATCCCGCCTGGACTGGCGGTGGGGCCCAGTTGATGGACTCCGGCGGTCGCGTTTCCCGTTTCAAGAAGAAATACGAGGGCTTGGGCTTCTGAGGTCGGCTCACCCTGGCAGTCGGGCCTGCCGACGCACGGCGGCACTCTTGCCCGTCGGGCGACCGGTCCGTTCGGACGCCAGTTGCCCCGCGTGAGTATTGCCGCGCCCCACGTGAGCGCCCGCCCGCGCAAGCACCCGTCGGCGAGGCGTGCGGGAGGATTGCGGTTCGCTACACTCGGCATCGGAGATTTCGCGCCTGTACAGTTTATTCCGCTACGCCCGCGCCTGTAATTGGAGTTCAAGTCGGAAGCCGGAACGCTCGGAGGAGGCAGTGGCGCGATTCATCGTTGTTGGTAATGAAAAGGGTGGGGCCGGAAAATCGACGGTAGCGATGCACGTGGCGATCGCTCTGGCCCGACTCGGCTACCGGGTCGGGGTGATTGACCTTGACGTCAGGCAGAGGACGCTCACACGATATCTGGAAAACAGGCAGGCGTGCGTCGCGAACCATGGGGTGGATCTGCCAATTCCAAAGTTCCACGATTTCCCGCAGGCGGACGGGGATGGTCTCGAATCCGTTGATGATATGGATGACCGAAGACTGGCGTTGGCCGTCGAGGCCATCGAGAGCGACTCCGACTATGTCCTGATCGACTGCCCCGGCTCACACACACGACTGAGTTACGGTGCCCACGCGCTGGCCGACACGCTGGTTACACCAATGAACGACAGTTTCGTTGATTTCGATCTCCTCGCCCGAGCCGATGGCGAAACCAACAGAATCCTTGGACCGTCCGTGTACTCCGAGATGGTCTGGGACGCCCGGAAGCTCCGCGCCAGGGCGGGACGCCCGCCAGCCGACTGGATAGTGGTCCGTAACCGCTTGGGCGTACAGCAGATGATCAATCGGAGGAAAGTGAACGACGCGTTGGTGGAACTGTCCAAACGTATAGGTTTCCGTCTTGCGCCCGGATTCTCCGAACGGGTGACATTCCGTGAACTGTTTCCGCGCGGACTGACCCTTCTCGATCTCCAGGATGTCGGCAACCGACGTTTCAGCATCTCGATGGTCGCGGCGCGGCAGGAGCTTCGCGATCTGATCACATCACTGAATCTACCGGGAGTCGAAGTGAGTTTCTAGCGCTACCTGAGCCGGGGAGGCCCCATACCTTTCTATCCGACGGTATGGGCGTGGCGGATCAGGATTGGCGGAGAGGGTGGGTTCCCATAGGCATTTCGCAATAACCGCCCATAACCCTCACGCGACGCCGTCCTAGTGGTTCGAATCATTCACTTGATGCCATTTCATCAAGCTTCCGGTGCCCTCTCTTCCACGCCTCGACGAGGTC
>JAPOUP010000066.1 GCA_026708635.1 Rhodobacter sp. | reverse complement strand
AAAACCTCACTACAGCCATTGATGCCGAAGACAATCCCCGAACGATATCCAACCCTGCACGTAAAGTTAAGACGACCCCCTTTGGAACGTTCCTTTCGTGGTTGGATTGTCATGGGTGGAGCCGGGTAAGGACACGGACGTCTTCCGTGCGCTGGCACAGGTTCCCTCACCCTGTGCCTGCCCCGGGAATCCCGGGTATCAGGGAACGGAGAACACCGACGCCCGCGGCGGTCACGGCACCGCGGCGCACCGACACCGATTCCAGCTTCCACTTGCGGATCCACTCCGTTAGACATCGCGCAGGCCCGGACCACGAAACGAGACACCATGCTGAAGGGAAAAACCTTCAACGCCAAAGAGGCGGAGCCCAGAATATATCGCGCCTGGGAAAACGCGGGCGCGTTCAGGGCCGGCGCGAACGCGTCCCGAAGCGAAACCTTCTGCGTCATGATCCCGCCACCGAACGTCACCGGCAGCCTACATATGGGTCACGCTTTCAACAACACGCTTCAGGATATCCTGGTGCGCTGGCACAGAATGCGCGGTTTCGACACGCTATGGCAGCCCGGAACCGATCATGCGGGCATAGCGACGCAAATGGTCGTCGAACGCGAACTGGCGGAAGAGGGCACCACCAGCCGGAACGAACTCGGCCGCGAGAGGTTTATCGAAAGGGTCTGGCGGCAGAAAACAAGGTCCCGGGGCAACATCATCGGCCAGCTTAAACGCCTCGGAGCGTCCTGCGACTGGAGCCGGGAGGCCTTTACCATGGGCGGCGCCCCGGGCGATCCGGACGCGGACTCCGGCGCCCCGAATTTCCACGATGCGGTCATCCAGGTATTCGTGGACCTTTACCACAAGGGTCTCATCTACAGGGGTAAGCGGCTGGTGAATTGGGATCCACACTTCGAAACGGCCATTTCGGATCTGGAGGTCGAAAATATCGAGACGCCGGGCCACATGTGGCATTTCAAGTATCCGCTCGCGGATGGTGAGACATATCTTTACGTCGAGAAAGACGCCGGGGGAAACGTCGTGCTCGAAGAGCGTCGCGACTACATCTCCATAGCGACCACCCGGCCCGAAACGATGCTCGGTGACGGGGCCGTCGCGGTACATCCGTCCGACGAACGTTACGCCCCGATTGTCGGCAAACTCTGTGAAATACCCGTGGGACCAAAAGGTCACCGTCGTCTGATTCCAATTATCGCGGATGAATATCCGGATCCCGCCTTCGGATCCGGTGCGGTCAAGATAACGGGTGCCCACGACTTCAACGACTACGCCGTCGCCAAACGCGCCAGCATTCCCTGCTACCGCCTGATGGATACGAGGGCGCGCATGCGTCGCGATGGCGCTCCCTACGCGGATGCTGCGGCCTTGGCGCTCTCGGTCGCGAAGGGCGAGCGCGCGCTGACCGAAACGGAGACGGACAGGGTTAATCTCGTGCCCGATGACCTGCGCGGCCTGGATCGCTACGAAGCCCGCGAAAAGGTGGTCCGGCAGATCACCGATGAGGGTCTGGCCGTGATGGTGCCGGACGGAAACGGCAATGCCGTTCCCATGGTCGAGACCAAGCGGATCATGATGCCGACGGGTGACAGGTCGAAAACGGTTGTCGAACCCATGCTAACCGATCAATGGTTCGTCGACGCGGACCGGATAGTCGGTCCCGCTATCGAGGCCGTCCGCGCCGGCGAGACGGCAATCCTGCCCGAGGCGGACAGGAAAGTCTATTTCCACTGGCTGGAGAACATCGAACCCTGGTGCATCTCGCGTCAACTGTGGTGGGGTCATCGAATTCCGGTCTGGTATGGCTTCGGACTTTCGGACGAAAGCCTTCCCTACAATACGGGCGCCGACGCTCCGCCCGATCGCGAGGCACTGTCCCGGCAGCTCTCGGAACGGGCACCGCCCGAAGCTGACGAACGCCACTGCGCGGCCGGTTTCGACTCCGTCAAAGAGCGGTTCCGCGCCGCGCTCGAAGCGCTCTCCACACCCCTGAGACATGCTCGCGTCATCGAGGTCGCCGACCGGGACGAGGCCATTGGCGCCATCGTGGACGGTCTCGCCGACTACGGCGCCGGCGGGGATCCGGCCAAACTCATATACCCGGTCTGGAGGGATCCGGACGTTCTCGACACCTGGTTCTCCTCCGGTCTGTGGCCGCTGGGAACATTGGGTTGGCCCGGGGATACGGACGCGCTGCGAAAATACTTCCCGACCAGCGTCCTGGTAACCGGCTTCGACATCATCTTCTTCTGGGTTGCCCGCATGATGATGATGCAGTTCGCCGTCGCCGGTCAGAAACCTTTCCATACAGTCTATGTCCATGCGCTCGTGCGCGACGAAAACGGCAAGAAAATGTCAAAGTCGCTCGGCAACGTTCTGGATCCTCTGGATCTCGTCGATGAATATGGCGCTGACGCGGTGCGGTTCACCCTGGCCGCCATGGCGGCCATGGGCCGCGATCTGAGACTCTCGACAAAGAGGATAGCCGGCTACAGGAATTTCGGCACCAAACTCTGGAACGCCGTTCGCTTCGCCGAGATGAACGGTGCCTTCGACAAAGCGGCGATTGATTTCCGCAGGAATGCCATTCCGGAGCCGACCGTGGCCGCCTATATCGGCTTCCGGACCCCGGAACGCCGTGGCGACAATGATGCCGGCATCGGCACCCTTTCCGGCCAAGAGAGAGAAAGCCTTGGTGGATTCCTCCGGCAGCTTCATCCAGCCGACAGGTGGATCGTGGGAGAAACCGCAAAGGCTCGGGAGGAAATTGACCGGGCACTCTCGGGCTTCAGGTTCAACGACGCCGCCAACGCGATCCACGCTTTCGTCTGGGGCAAGGTCTGCGACTGGTATGTCGAGTTCTCCAAGCCACTCCTGAACAGCGGGCATGCGGAGACGGCCCTGAGAACCCGCGCCGTCATGGGCTGGGTCATGGACCAGTGCCTGATCCTGCTGCATCCGATAATGCCTTTCATAACCGAAGAGCTCTGGCAGACCACCGCCGATCGGGAAAAGGCGCTGATCCATGCCGACTGGCCTTCGTACACGGCATCCATGATCGTCGATGACGTCGCCGACCGCGAGATGAACTGGGTAATCGCGCTGATAGAGGCCATCCGCTCCGCCCGAGCGCAGATGCACGTCCCCGCCGGTCTACGCGTTCCCATGATTCAACTTGACCTGGACCGGGCCGGACGGACGGCATGGAACAATAACGAGACCCTGATAAAGCGGCTGGCGCGCATCGATTCCATACGCGAGGCGGACGAAAGTCCCAAGGGATCCATCACGATCGCGGTCGAGGGGGGCACTTTCTGCCTCCCGCTCTCCGATATCATCGACGTGGCCGCCGAAAGGGAGCGGCTGGAAAAGTCACTGTCCAGGCTTGAAAAGGAACTGGCGGGACTGAAGGGGCGGCTGTCGAACAAAAACTTCCTCGATTCGGCTCCGGGAGACGTGATCGACGGTACCCGTCAGAACGCGACCGTTAAGGAAGATGAGACCGCGGCCCTGAAGGACGCTCTTAGGCGTCTGTCGGCCATCGATTGACCGCGGACCGTCCTCGCGCATAGCCGCGAGGCCCGCAACCGCGGATGACCGGGTTTCGACGGGTCACCGGAATGCCCGCCCACCCCACCCCTGACGGTATCGCAGCGGGGAACGGATGGATCCCGATGGATCAGGTGGTGACGAAAGGCGGACAAACCGCGTTCGCCGGAGACATCCACCTGTCACCGGCCCTGCCCTTCGGCGCAGATCCTCGCGGACGCCGCAAGCGCATCCCTGCCGTGAGGGATTCCCAAGGCCACAAGACCGGCTTCGATCGCGCCGAGCAGGCCCAGAACCATATGCGCGTTCACGTGACCCATGTGACCGATACGGAAGAAACCCTGTCCCTCCGGATCGTCAGGCTCCGCCATTCCAAGCCCTATGCCAAGAGTTACCCCCAAAGTCTCGGTCAGCCAGCCGCGCAGGCGTTTGCCGTCAGGCTTACCGACACGGGCACTCGTCACCGCACAGGATCTTTTTTCGGGGCGGTCAATGTTCAGCGCCATCGGGCCATCGGCGCCCCAGACGTCGAACGCCGCCCATATTGCCCGTGCGAGTCGCTCGTGCCGGACCCAGACGTTCTCGAGGCCCTCATCGATGATCATGTCAAGAGCGGTCCTCAGGCCGAACAGGTGATGGGTCGGCGCGGTACCGCCGAAGTACTGGTAGAATTCGACTGGATTCGCCCGAGGCCTCCAGTCCCAATAGGCGGTGACGCAGTCAGCCCTATCCCGCGCACGATCCGCTCTGGGGCCGAAATAGACGAATGCCACGCCAGGCGGTGTCATCAGCCCTTTCTGGCTGCCAGCGACCATGAGGTCGACGCCCCAGGCGTCCATTTCAAATCGATCGCAGGCAAGCGACGCGATGCAGTCCACCATCAGGATAGCGGGATGGTCGGCGCGGTCCAGCGCCATCCGAACCGCGGCGACATCGTTCCTGACGCCCGTGGATGTGTCCGTATGCACCATCAGGACCGACCTGAATGCCCGTTCCCTGTCAGCCGCCAGCTCGGCATCGAGCCGCGCTACGTCAATGTCCGACGACCTGCCGAAATCGACGATGTGACATTCGACGCCAATCCGCCGGGCGATCTCCGCCCAACCGAAACCGAAATGCCCGGTCGCGAGCACCAGCACGCGGTCTCCGCGCGAATGCGTATTGGCGATCGCCGCCTCCCACGCCCCATGCCCATTGGCGATGTATATGGCCAGATCATACTTGGTACGGCCAATGGATCTGAGGTCGCGAACCAGACTTTCGGTCAGTTCGACAAGCTCACTCCCATATATGTTGGGTGCCGGCCGGTGCATTGCCTGAAGAACCCTGTCGGGAATGACCGAAGGTCCGGGAATGGCTAGATAATGGCGACCCTGTTCCAGGGGCATTCGACTGTCTCCCGGCATTTTACGCTTGACGCCGCGGCTTCGACCGCTCGGATACATTCCGCGACTCTTGCCATTTCCGCCTGACTCATGTAAACAGCGAATATCCTGAAGGCGGAAACTGCATGTCCTGCGCACCCGGCCCATTACCCTTCAATTCGCGATGCCACCCCGGAACCGGGCATGGAATACCGGTCCGCGCGGGTCGTAACACCGGAAAGGAGCCCGGACCGAAGCCTTCGGCCGGGCCGACACCGCCGCCCGTCGGCCGGACATAGGATCGCGGTCCCGCCCGGCAGCCTCAGGTCCGCGCATGTCATCGGTCGGTTACCCGCACAGCCAGTCGGAGGGACTGTCGAGCCCTCCGCTCGGAACGAAGTCAGGGCGGTGAGTGACTCAATGCTTCGGCGCCTGAAATCACTGATTGTACCGCTGGCCCCAAGGGTGGGTTCCGGTGACCCGCTCGGATCCTGGCTCTGGCTCTGGAGAAACTACCTGCGGCGGCACGTCCGCCGCTTTTCCGCCGCCGTTCTGCTGCTCGCGGTCGAGGGCGCGATGCTCGGGTTTCTGAGCTGGATCGTAAAACCGATGTTTGACCAGGTGTTTGTCGCGGGCAACCGTGCGGCGGTTGGCTGGGTCGCCGCCGCGGTACTGTGCATCTTCGTGACCCGGGCCGCGGCCGGTCTGGGCAGCCGGGTACTGATGACCACCGTAAGCCAGAGAGTCACCGCGGCCCTTAGGGCGGATGTCCTGAAGCATATGCTGAAACTCGACAGCGCGTTCTTCCATCTGCGCTCGCCCGGGAAACTGAGCGAGCTGGTGCGAGGCGACACCGAGATCCTCTCCGGCCTGCTACCCACACTTTTCTCGACGATGGGTCGGGACGTCGTCGCCCTGATCGCCCTTTTCGCCGTGGCGATCTCAATCGACTGGATCTGGACGGCCATCGCCTTGGCCGCCGTGCCGACCCTGCTATGGCCGGTCAAACTCCTGCACCGGAAGGTCGCCAGACGAACGAAACGGGCCCGGGACGCGGCGGAAAGACTGGCGGAGCGGCTAAACGAGATTCTTCATGGCATAGACACGATCAAACTGAACAGCATCGAGGACCACCGTTCGAGGAGGTATTCCCGTGATCTGGATCTGTACGTGAAAGAGGAGGTGCAGTCGGAACTTGGCCGGGCCGGAATTCCCGCGATCACGGACATCGTGGCCGGAATCGGTTTCTTCGGTGTCCTGATCTACGGCGGTCTCCAGATCATTGGCGGAGAGAAGACGATCGGTGAGTTCATGTCGTTCTTCACCGCGATGGGCCTTGTTTTCGAACCGCTGAGACGGGTCGGAAACGTTTCGGGCCAGTGGGTCACCGCGCATACGTCCCTGACGCGGCTCCGCGAGGCGTTCGACCAGCGGCCGACGATCACGGCGCCCGCATACCCGCAAGCGCTTGCGATGGCGCCGGAAACCGCCGATGTGGTACTGGAAAACGTTGAGTTCGCATATGGCGACCAACCGGTGCTGCGCGGCACGACCTTCCGCGCCGAAGCCGGCAGGACAACCGCGCTTGTGGGAGTTTCGGGCGCGGGGAAAAGCACGGTTTTCCGTATACTCACCCGACTGGCCGATCCCGGGGCGGGACGGGTCACCATAGGAGATACGGACATCAGACGGCTGGATCTTCCCGCCCTGCGCGGGCTCTTCTCCGTGGTGACCCAGGATGCGCACCTATTTGACGAATCGATCCGCGATAACATCGTACTTGACCGTGACAGTCCGCGGCTGGATGGAGTTATGGATGCCGCGCACGTCACTGAATTCGTCGACAGAATGACGGATGGTGTCCACACGCGGGTCGGTACGCGCGGTTCGGATCTCTCGGGCGGGCAGAGGCAACGGGTCGCCATTGCGCGAGCGCTCCATCGGGACACGCCGATCCTGCTCCTTGACGAAGCGACCTCCGCGCTGGACGCGAAGTCTGAGTCATTGATCCAGGAGGCGCTGGACCGGCTGAGCGCCGGACGCACGACACTGGTGATCGCGCACCGGCTTGCGACGATCCGCTCCGCGGACAAGATCATCGTTATGGACGAGGGTCGGGTCGTGGATCAGGGCACCCATGAGGATTTGATCGGCCGCGACGGCATCTACGCCCACCTATACTGGCTGCAGTTCGAGAAACGCGGGTAAGCGGTGCGTGGAATCCGCGGCCGCGGGGTGTCGGGAACCGCCTATCCCGTATATCTGCGCAGGAGCAGTTCGGGATCCGCTCCCAGAAGGAACCGGATCAGTATGCCGAGATTGCGCGCTCCCTGCCGGAGCCATCCCCGCCGACGGTAACGCAGGGCACTTGTTCGCGCCGTGGCGGGCAGCGCCCGGAAACGCCCGCGAAGCGCACGGGCCATAACGACATCCTCCATAAGCGGAATGTCCGGGTAACCGCCGGTTTCCCGATACAGCGCCCGCGAAATCAGCAATCCTTGATCACCGTAGGGAAGGCCAAACATCCATGATCGGAGATTGGCCCAGGCCGCGACGGCTCCGGGCGCAATACCTTCCGAGCGAAAGGCGAGCCGGAAGTATCCCGCCAAATCCGGATAATCGCGAAGATGCTTTGCCACGGCATCCGGCCAGCGATCGTCCAGCCAGGTATCGGCATGTATGAACAGTATCCACTCGCCTCCGGCGGCGGCGGCTCCCCTGGCGAGCTGTCCTCCCCGGCCCGCGGCCCCCGACACCACCCACGCTCCGGCCGAATCGGCCAGTGATCGGGTATCGTCCTCTGACCCGCCGTCGCTCACCACGAGCTCACGCACCAGACCCGCCCGCAACCCCGCGCCAAGTGACGCGAGAGTCCCCGGCATATCCTCCGCTGAGTTTAGGGTCGGGATGACGATCGATAGCGGCGCCCGCATTCCATGCCCTTTGATCTATCATTGCACTGGACAGCCCATTACTGGCCAGAATATCGCTCCATACAAGGTTTTTCGCCACGCGGCGGATTGTCGGTGGGGCCAGATCCAGCGACTGCTGAAGAAATGCGCGGGATTGGTCTAACCTACTGTCAAACGAATCGCCCCACGCTTGGGCCGGAGCTGACCACAACCTTCCAGGTGACTACGCCGGCGGACCGGGACGCGTGATCCGCGGTGTCAAAGCGGAGCCCTTCAGATCACAAGTCCGGGTCCCGGGAACGAATCCGCGCATATGCGGTCGGTCGGCATCGAAAGGAAACCGGCCCCATCCTCCGTGACGGCCCGGATTTACGTCGGGACACTACACTGTCCCGAACTTGCCCTTTTGATCGCACCCGCGCGTATTATATTAACCCTGCCGATCGGGAAGGACGCGACAGATGAAAGGCGAGATATGCCAGGACAGGACGGTGTTCCGGATTGGAGGAGCGGACAGGGAGAGGTTTCTTCAGGGCCTTGTCACCAATGACGTCAGCAGGCTGGCTGACGGTCTGATGTATGCGGCGCTATTGACGCCGCAGGGGAAATATCTGGCGGATTTCTTTCTCGTCGCCGCAAATGACGCGATTCTTCTGGACGTAAAAAGCGGCTTCGCCGACGATCTGGCGAAACGCCTGGGCATGTATACCCTCCGCGCCGACGTCACTTTGACCATGACCGATATCCCCGTCCATCGTGGACTCGGAGACGGTCCGGGAGGCGGCCTCCCTGATCCCCGGGACGTCAGCCTCGGCTGGCGGCACTACGGCGGGCTGGATATAGATGCGACCGAATTCGACTGGGATGCATTGCGCGTGGCCGCCTGCATACCCGAATCGGGCATCGAACTGATCCCCAACGGTTCGTTCATTCTGGAAGCGGGTTTCGAGCGGATGAACGGCGTGGACTTCGCGAAAGGCTGCTACGTCGGTCAGGAGGTCACCGCCAGGATGAAGCACAAAACAAGCCTCCGCAAGGGCCTCGCGTCCGTCAGGGTCGAGGGCCAAGCCCCCGAGGGAACGGAGATCCACGCGGCCGGCCGGCCGACAGGCACGCTTTTCACCCAGTCAGGGGGCCGCGGAATCGCATATCTGAGGTTCGACCGGGCCGTGGGTGACATGAAGGCGGGCGATGCGGTGGTACGCCACGAGGGATAGGTGTCGATTCCCTCAGGCCCGTTCGGCATATTCCATTGTTTCGGTGTTGATGACAATCTCCTCGTCCGCGCCGACAAAGGGCGGTACCATGACCCTGATACCGTTCTCCAGAACCGCGGGCTTGAACGAGTTGGCCGCCGTCTGCCCCTTGACGGCCGGTTCGGTCTCCCGGATTCTGCAGGTCACTTTCTGGGGAAGCCTGACATTCAGTGCCTCCTGTCCATGGTATTCGATCTGAACCGTCATCCCGTCCTGAAGGAACGGGTGCCGCTCACCGAGAATCCCGACGGGAAGCTCCACCTGTTCGAAGGACTCGTTGTCCATAAACACAAGCGTATCGCCGGACTGGTAGAGAAACTGCTGGTCCTTCTGCTCAAGCCTGGCGCGCTCGACACGGTCGGCACTGCGGAACCTCTCGTTGAGTTTCGAGCCGTTCCTTAGGTTACGCAACTCGACCTGTGCGAATGCTCCACCCTTTCCCGGCTTAACATGCTCAACCTTTACGGCGGTCCAAAGTCCGCCATTGTGCTCCAGGACGTTTCCCGGGCGAATCTCGTTCCCGTTGATTTTCGGCATAGTGTCAAATCCGTTTACTGGCTCGATCGAAAGTCGGATTTAAGAATGCCCATGTCGCATACGGCGGGCATTGGATCCAAATGACGGAGGCGATCCTATTGGTATGCATTCTATGCATATTAGATATTCCAAATCGGAAACCCCGAATCACCCAATCCGGTCATATTGTCTGCAACATCAAAAGAGCAATAATACAAGGACGTGAAATGAGTGATTTCGTTGACGGTACGGCGTTCAATTTCGAACAGGGCCAGAGGTCCCGCAAGCTCTTCGCGGCCGTGGTCCTGGCAGCTTTGGATGACGCGATCGCAGACGACAAGAAATACGGCAACGGGCCCGAGCAGATCGCTCGCTGGGCCCGGTCGCGTGATGGACGAGAGGTTCTCTCATGCGCGGGGCTGGACCCGAACGAGCCGGTCGTGCGGGGTTTGATGGAGTTCGTGGCCAAAGGCGTTCGTACGTCTGTCGCCCTTAGCCGCGAGGAAAGCGAGCGCCGCAAGGCGGCGGCGCAACAGCCCCAGGCCGCCTGAAAAACGGCGTCGTATCCGGCGCACGGCCCCGATCAGGGCGGCGACATCCGGATTTCAGAAAACGAACCGCCAGACTCCGCTCGCGAAAAGCTCGGCGGTCGCCAGCGTGACCGCGACCGTGCGCATGGCGAGAGATTTGAACCGAACCAGAAGGAACCCGCAGAGAGCCATGGAAACGCCCATTTCGAGCGGCCCGATCACATCGGCCCAGTTCCTGCTGTCCCAGTAGCTCAAAGGGCTTTCGAACACCCAGTCCGATACTGGCCAGAAATGCATTCTCGCGTCATGGCCATGCAGCGGGAAATCGAAGGCCAGATGCAGGAGGCCGGATCCGGAAAACGCGAAAAGTAACGGCCACCGCCGCCAGGCGGCGGCCGCACACGGCAAACCCCAGAATATGAAGCTGTTGTCGATGGCGAAAACCCGCTGCCATGCATCGGAATAGTAGAGTTCGCGGAATACCGTGTCAGCGGGAATGCCCAGGACGAACAACGAAAACCCAGCCATCAAATAGAGGGACGCATCGGGCGCAAAGGCACCCGCGATCGCCGCCGCGGTCAGCTTTGGCCGATCCGGGCGCCCGAACAACGCCACACCAAAGATAAGATGCGCGGGAGTATTCACGGTCGAACGATCTCCCCGCATTCCTGGCCATACATATGCCGTTCCTCCCGAGCGATTGGACGCGCCGCGGCCGACCGCCCGGTCGCCGCCAAACCGCGTTAGCTTATCGGTCAGGCAAACCCGGTCGGGACGGAATCGGCGGAAAACTCTTATACCATCGGGTTACCGCAAACCACGCGTCATGGAAATTTCCGGATTTACGGACTCCGGCAAGACGGACATTGCCGACGGCATCCGCGGGCGGCGGATCCGCCTGAACGTCCGACATCCCGGAAAGCCGTACGGGAGTGACCGCCCGGGCAGGAAAAACCGACAGAGGCCAATCGAAAACACGATTGACCGGATGGAAGGCAATGGGAATTTCGCCGCCGCCGGTGACGGAAAACGGCGAGAGCGGTGATTGGGAGCCATCATGCGCGTACGCTATCGGAAACGCTGAGGACCGGACACCCCGGCATCGGCCCGCGCGGAGAAATCCACGACCGTTTCCATGGGTGATCACCCCTTCGGTTTGGCATTACACGCACATACACTTTATAGACTGGCCCAACCCACTTGGTGATAGATGCTGTTGGCGTCCAATGAATATCGTGACTGAACGTTCCCGCCACCCGTCCGGTTTCATATGCCCGGATCCGCTATCCATTCGAAGGAAAGGCGGCGCGGGGAGAAAGGCGGCGAAGAGCTGATCATGGCACGGGCGATCATGATCCAGGGCACCGGCTCGAACGTCGGGAAATCGCTGATCGTGGCCGGCTTGGCCAGAGCGCTCGCGAACCGGGGAATGTCAGTAGCCCCCTTCAAGCCACAGAACATGTCCAACAACTCCGCTGTAACCGTCGATGGAGGGGAAATCGGTAGGGCGCAGGCCCTCCAGGCCCGCGCCGCCAGACGTCCGTCAACCGTGAATATGAACCCGGTACTGCTGAAACCGGAGTCCGACACCGGCTGCCAGATCGTGGTACAGGGCAGGCGGATGACAACCGTCAGGGCAGGCGAATACGCCAGAATGAAGCGGGAACTTCTGCCAAGGGTTATGGAAAGTTTCGACAGGCTCGCCAAATCGGTGGATCTCGTGCTGGTCGAGGGCGCGGGCAGTCCGGCCGAGACGAACCTGCGGGCTGGAGACATCGCGAATATGGGTTTTGCGGAGGCGGCCGGAACACCGGTGATTCTCGTGGCCGACATCGATCGAGGCGGGGTAATCGCGCAGGTGGTGGGAACCCACGCGGTTCTGGAACGCGCGGACCGCCACCGGATATCGGCGTTCATCGTCAACAGATTCCGGGGAGACGTTTCGCTGTTCCAACAGGCGATGCCGGAGATGGAGCGGCGGACGGGCTGGACGGGGCTCGGCATAGTGCCGTGGTTCAGCGACGCCTGGAAGCTCCCGGCCGAAGACATCATGGATATCGGTTCAACCAATGGCGGGCCGTTCAGGGTCATTGTACCGCGACTGAACCGGATCGCGAATTTTGACGACCTCGATCCGCTCGCCGCGGAACCCGGTGTCAGCGTCGAAATCGTGGAACCGGGGCTGGCGCTCCCGGGCAACGCGAGTCTGGTGCTGATCCCGGGGTCGAAGTCGACCATCGCGGATCTTGCCGATTTCAGAACCCAGGGATGGGACATAGACCTGCGGGCCCACGTGCGGCGCGGCGGCCACGTTCTTGGCCTGTGCGGCGGCTACCAGATGCTCGGCAGGGAAATAGTTGACGCGGACGGCATCGAAGGCGAAGCCGGACGTTTTCCGGGGATCGGCCTGCTGGACGTGGTAACCGAGATGTACCCGGACAAGCGGACCACGAGAACCGAAGCCGTCTATATGAAAACGGGCGATCAGGTCAACGGATATGAGATTCATCTCGGCAGGACGGACGGCCCGGACCGGGAACGGGCATGGCTTCGTATTGGAGGGCGGACCGAAGGAGCGGCTAGCGCGGACGGGCGCGTCAGGGGAAGCTATCTTCACGGATTGTTCACGTCAGACGGCTTTCGGAACTCGTTTCTGGCCGAACTGGGCGGAGCGGGAAGCGGGCTTTGCCATGAGGCGATGATCGAAACGGCGCTTGAGGAACTGGCGTCGCACCTGGAGACGCATATGGATATCGACGCTTTCCTATCCCTCGCGGGGCCGGGCAGTGGTTCGACCGCACCGTGATGGATCGAGCCACATCCCGCCACACTTCAGGTCGAGGGGAACACCTTCACGCTCAATGACGGCCCACCCGCTTCGTGGTAGGGCTATTGCCTGTTGAGAGCCCTTAGGACACGGTCAAGATCACGACCGCGACCGCTCCGCGAGCCGAATGGACGTGGACCGGAATTGGCCAGATTGTAATGATCCGCCGGATCGTAAGTGACTACGCCAAGACCCAAATCCTCCGCCGTGAGTACGCCCATCGCCGAAAGAAGCGAATACCGCGAGAGGTATTGCTCAACCTCGGAGCCAATGAGAATCGATCGCGCATCCAGAAGTTCCTGCTCGGCATCCAGCACGTCAAGAGTCGTGCGGGAGCCGAACCGGGCCTCCTCACGCACGCCCTCATAAGCGAGCCGGCTGGCGGTTACCTGTCGCATGCTTGCCTCGGTTCGAGCGGCCGAGACCCGCAGCATGGCCCAGGCGGTTCCCACTCCGAGTTCAACATCTATGACGGATTGGAGGAGAGCCGCGCGTGCGGCGTTCCGGCGGGCTTCCATCTGCCGCAGGGCGGACTTCAAACCACCGCGGTAAAGAGGAAGAGTGGCGCGAAGGCCCGCTCCGTAACTGTGATCGGACTGATCGTCAATGGAAAGATTGAGGCCTGTCGTGACATTGAAACCCCGCGCCGCATGCGCGCGGCGGACGTTCGCCTCAGCCGCGTTGACGCTACGCTGCGCTTCCTTGATACGGGGATGGGTTCTAACGGCAACGCTCTTTGCATCTTCCTCGGAATCCGCCGTCGCCGGTACCGGTACCGGCCATTCCAGATCGTTCGGCCGCTGACCTACTATGGCTTTGTAAGTCTCGTGCGCAACCGCTAGATCGCCCTCCGCGGCGGCAAGATTGCCTCGGGCGGCGGACAGGCGCGCCTCGGCGATCGAAACGTCGGTGCGGGTGGCCTCACCTACGTCAAACCTGTCCCGGGCGGCGCGGAGCTCTTCCGTGATCAGTTCCACGTTGTTTTCACGCAGGGCGACGGACTGCGTGGCCCGAATCACCTCCATGTAAGCCCGAACGGCATCCAGCAGGACCTGCTGTTCAATCCCGATCAGCGCGGCGCGAAGCCCCAGCACGGTTTCCTTGGCCGCTTCGGCGGCAAAACCCGTTACGCCGTTGTCAAAAACCGTCAGGTCCATGGAGAGCGCGAGCGAACCGGACCAGTGTCTGTCGTCATTGTTGCGCTCAGGGCCGGACGTGTTCGCCTGCGTGACAAAGTTCACAACAGGCAGAAGGGTTGCATATGCCTGAGCCACATCTTCATCGGCCGCGCGCAGAAGAGCCCGTCTCTGTTCCAGAAGGTTTGAATTTTCATAGGCGGCGACAAGCGTCTCGGCGAGCGTTTCGGCACTGGCGTCCTGAACGAGAACCGCTCCCGACGCGATGGCACCGGACAGCAGCCATGCCTTCAGGCCACGGCGGAACGGTCGTTTATACCCCAATATTCCGCGCGGGAAGCGGCACCTAAAGTTGATCAAAGCTGAAACTCTCTCTCCCGAGCGAAACCCCGCAGGACCGGCGCCACCGCATTGAACGCGTCACGCCAGTCAACCGAACCGCCGCTTCTCAAACCTATCCGGCAGACACCCAGAGCTTCCTGAACGAATATCGCGGCGATGCGTCCCCCCTCCTTGATCTGGGACATAATGGCATTCGGCAGGGTCTCGATCCCGCCCTGAAGCATCACGACGTCGTAAGGACCATGCCTGAGTCCGCCCTCGGCAAGCGGCGCGGGGAAAACCGCCACATTGTCGACGCCGGCCATCACGAGCCGGGCCTCAGCCTCCGCAGCCATTTCCGTATCTTCCTCCACCGCTATAACGGCCTCAGCCAGTCGAGCGACGACGGCCGAGGAATAACCCAATCCACAACCAAGATCCAGAACGAGTTCGCTGGGCTGGATGTCAAGCGCATCCAGCATTTTGGCCAGCGTCCGGGGTTCCAGCATGACACGCCCGCCCCCAAGAACGATTTGCCCGTCGCAATAGGCGGTCCCACGCACACGATCCGGCACGAACTCCTCGCGCGGAACCGACAGCATGGCGTCGATAACCGTAAACTTTGTAACGTCGGAGGGTCGAATCTGCGTATCGACCATGGTCATGCGCTCGGCGGAAACTTCAGCCATCTGCCCCCCGGCCGTTTCGGACTGCGTTATTGTCCGTCACTGTGCCACAGATTGGATGACGCGACAATAGACAGGGACGGGCCCCGCGCACCCGTTCGCCCAGTCATCCCCGGGTCCTCCGGTTCGGCCTCTGCAGCCCGGGCATGGTGCCGCCGAAGGCGTCCCGCGAACTGCGTCGGGGCGCGCGCGCGGGAAGGTCGTCGCCGAGCGAACGCGCGACCGCGTCCACAGGATCGTCGACAGCGCCGGCCTTCGCGTCGGCGGCGTCCTCTCCGGCATCTTCGGGTCAGCGGGCAGCGCCGCGTCGGCGACCGTCATCGAGCCAGGTCCCGACATCCCCCGGCGCGTCGCGCCGCGCTGGTCCAGGATGCCGCGGAGGCACGGCCGGCGGCCTCCCGAACGGGGCCGCGGCGACCGGAGCGGACGGGAGCGGCCGCGACCCGGCACGGGCCGGGCGGCAGGCGGGATGGCCCCATGTCGCCCGGACCGCCGCAACCGCGTCACGTTCCCTCAAGGCTGAACCCACAAGGATCCAGCCGGCACCGCCGCTCGCTCCGCTGCCCAGAAATTTACATGGCAAGTCACACGTGAAGGCCAGGATTTTGGAAGTTGTATAACTTGCTTCCCGAAAGTGACTGATTTATTCTCGACCTCATCGGGGTGAGTTGGCGGAGAGGCTACGCAGCGGACTGCAAATCCGTGTACACCGGTTCGAATCCGGTACTCACCTCCACGATTACGCCGCGCGGCGCCCGCGTCGGCAGCCGGTTCGCCATACGGAAAGCCCGGATCCACGTGGTGGCTGGCACCGCCGAACCCATCGCACCCAGGATACCCGGGAAGGTCGGAGCGTCGCCGGCCGCGGTGCGGACGCACCCATGCCTCATGCAAGTATGCCTCTTTCGCGGGCAAGTTCCGTCACACGTCGCTGCAGCTTTTCAAAAGCGCGAACCTCGATCTGCCGAACCCGCTCACGACTGACACCATACTGGCCGGAAAGCGCCTCAAGCGTTACCGGATGGTCCTGCAAACGCCTTTGGGTAAGAATGTCCTGTTCACGCTCGTTCAGAACGGCCAGCGCCTCCGCCATCAGCTCGCGTCTGACCTCAAGTTCATCCCTATCCTCATAAGCCGCGGCCTGATCCGCGTCCTCATCCTCCAGCCAGTCCTGCCATTCGGTCGAACTCTCGCCGTCACTTCCGCCGATCAGGGAATTGAGCGACGCGTCACCGCCGGAAATCCGGCGGTTCATCGAGATGACGTCATCTTCCGAAACACCGAGATCCGTCGCGATCCTGCTGACCTTGTCGGGATGTAGGTCCCCGTCCTCCAGGGCACCGATACGGGCCTTCGCCTTACGGAGATTGAAAAACAGCTTTTTCTGCGCCGACGTGGTTCCGAGCTTGACCAAAGACCATGACCGGAGGATGTATTCCTGAATGGACGCTCGGATCCACCACATGGCATATGTGGCGAGCCGGAAACCTCGCTCCGGGTCAAACCGCCTGACAGCCTGCATCAGGCCGACATTGGCCTCGGAAATCACCTCCGCCTGCGGCAACCCGTAACCGCGGTAGCCCATGGCGATCTTCGCCGCGAGCCTGAGATGCGAGGTCACCAGACGGTGCGCCGCACCTGTATCCTGCCGATCCACCCACGCCTTCGCCAGCATATACTCCTCTTCCGGTTCCAGCATCGGAAACCTTCGGATTTCCTGCAGGTAGCGGTTCAGTCCCTGTTCCGGACTTGGAGCCGGCAGATTCGCGTAATTGCCCATGGCTTTCCCCATGCCTTACGTTCAACGTCTTATGTTTACTCGATTAACATACATCTAGTCACGTCGCGCCGGGTTTTCAAGGAACGCGACAGGTTTTTCGCCCTTGATGCCATATCGCCGGAGACCCGTTCGGTAACCGCAAGCCCCCACTCATATGTCCTCGGGTGAATCGGGAAACGCCCCGATCAGCGCTTCCATGTCACGCGGAACGGGTGCGTCGAACCGAAGGAACCCCCCTCGTACCGGATGGATGAAGCCGAGGCCGCGAGCGTGCAGCGCCTGCCTCGGAAACTTCGCGGCAAATCCCGCGGCGGCCCCGCCCACGGAACCGAAGGGAAGCCCGCGTCGCCGACCATATATCGGATCCCCGATCAGGCCATGGCCGACATGCGCGAGATGTACCCGGATCTGGTGGGTCCGTCCGGTCTCCAGCCAGCACTCAAGCAGCGCGGCCGCGGGAGGAAAGCCGAATTTCCGCACCACCCGCGCCCGGGTCACCGCGTGACGTCCCCCTTCGGTCCTTACAGCCTGGCGTTGCCTGTCGGTCCGATGCCTACCAAGCCGGGTAGCGATTCTAAGTATGCCGCCAGCCTCGAAATCAACGCCCCGGAGCCCCCTTAATCGGGGGTCAGCCGCGTCGGGAACGTCGTTGCAGACCGCTGAGTAAACACGCTCGACCGAGTGGTTCTCGAACTGAGCCGCCAATCCCCTGTGCGCCCGGTCGGACTTGGCGGCCACAAGCAGTCCGGTCGTATCCCTATCGATCCTGTGAACGATCCCGGGACGTTTCTCTCCACCCACACCCGACAGAACGCTTGCGCAGTGGGCCATCAAAGCATTCACGAGCGTGCCCGAAGGGTTTCCGGGCGCGGGATGCACGACCATTCCCGCGGGCTTGTTTACAACGATCAGATCCGCGTCCTCGAAAACGACGTCCAGCGGGATATCCTCCGGCACGATGTCACTTTCCACCGCCTCGGGAACCACGATCTCGAATACGTCGCCGGCAACCACCCTCGCGTTCGGGTCAACCACGGGGATCCCGTTGCGCGACACCCCTCCGTTCGCGATGAGTCGGACCAGCCGCGACCGACTTAGCGCCACCTTCTCTGGAACGTCACGGGCCAATGCCCTATCAAGACGCGGTGGGGGGTCGGCCGCGACCTCAACGGTAAGGCGGGAGAGGGGCATGGGTGAAGTTTCCGATCATGATGCCGGTTCAGTGCGATTTCTGCGGGCGCTCGTCACCGTTCTGACCTCTGTGATGATTGTCGGATTCATACTCTTGATCGTTCTCCTTGTCACGCGCTTTCCCGACGCGTCGGCGTTTGTCCTGCCAGAGCGAATCAACCTACCGGAGAACGTCGGGGCGATCGCATTCACCCAGGCCGACGGTTGGTACGCCATCGTGACCGATGCCGACCAGATCCTGATCTTTGACCGCGCTGACGGCACGCTCGTAAGGAGTGTCGACATCGTTTTGCCGGAGCGGTGACGGCGATAGGATCGCCGCGATCGGGCGGCCCGCGTTTCCCGGTAGTGGACTCCCAGCCCCGGCTTACGGACGACACGGATTGACCGTAAGATACCGTCCTGGGGCGGCAACGGACGTCATTCTGCCGCGCGCGACCCGTTCGCGGATGACGCGCGGATCGAGTCCTGCATGGACTTTCGGGCAGATTGTCGATTCAGGCTGCTGATACCCGGAAAGAGAGAATATCGCCCGCAAGCCCGAAGAAGGAGGCGAACGGGACCGGGGTCCTCAGTTCAGCAGGACGGGTAGATTGATTGGCCCGCGAAATCCGAAGCCGCGCCAGACAACGGCGTCAGCGTCGGGCAGCGTCATTTCGGGAAACCTTTCAAACAGGACCGGCAGCATCACCTCCCCGATCGCGCGTCGGGCCAGATGCGCGCCCTGGCAGAAGTGCGGCCCGTTCCCGAACGACTGATGCGGAACTCTGTCCCGATACACGTTGAACACCTCGCCATCCTCAAACAACTCCTCGTCACGGTTGGCGCTGGCCTGGATGGTCATCACCGTATCACCCCTGGGAATCAGGCAGCCCCGGATCTCCGTGTCGTCGGTGGCCAGCCGGGACGAGGCCGCGATCGGGGCCACCCACCTCACGCCCTCCTCGAAAGCCATGTCCCAGTCGGCATTCCTCCTAACCTCCTCAAGCTGGTCCGGCTTCGTCAGGAGCCCGTAGAGTGTCGTGTTCAGGGCATCACGCGGTTCGTTGATTCCGCCGCCGATGGCGATCTTCATGTTCGCGTAGATCTGTGTCTCGGGAATCGGATCGCCTGAATTGAGCATCACGGACAGTGCCGAACTGTTCGGCGCCGCGCGATGGCGATCCTGAAGGCGGTCAAACAGAGCGTGCATTTCCTCGTTGGCCCTGTCCGCCAGAGCGAATGGCCCATCATGCCAGCCGAAATTCCCCGCCCCGTCAATCAGGGCCTGGGACCAGCGCTGCATCTCGCCGTCCGTCGCGTCCTCGAGCCCCAGCAGCACCGCCAGACCGCGCGCCGAATAGGGCCCCGACAGGGCGGAAAACAGATCGACCGTCTCACCCCTCGGCAGGCGTCCGACATAATCCTCCGCGATCCTACGATACCTCGGCACCCATTCATCGCGGATCACCCCGGGAGCGAAAGCCGGCGCCATGGCCATGCGTTCACGCAGATGAGCATCGCCATCCTTACGCATCAGCGTATGGGCGTGGAACGCTCGCTTCATCGGCGTATTCGGGTCGTCTGAACTGAAAAGAGCCGGTGTATCCTTAACGTATCTGGTGTCCGCCGCCTTTGTCAGGAACGTGCGCCCCACCGCTCTTACCCGACAGACCGGGGCCTCCGCACGCAGTCGGCGATAGATCGGAAAAGGGTCCCGGTCGAGTGCCTCCAGGGTAATCGTCATGTCCTGCGGCGCGGGATCAGCCATCCGTCCCTCCCAGAAGCGGCGTCGCGTTTTCCTTGAGAATCAGCGGCCGCACGTCATGCCTGAACGGCGCGTTCTCGAAGTCGGCCGGCCAGCGGTCCGGCGTGATCGCGGCCCCAACGCTTTGGCAGCCCGTCGGGTCAAATAATCCCTCACAGGCATCCTGAAATCGGTGAGGCAACGGCCCTGCCCGGGGATCCAAACATATTTCGCCGCTTGCCATCATCCAGCTCACGAGTGTCAATCGAAGGTGTTTGTCACAATACGCGAAACCAAACACGCGCGCGCTCAAACCGCCAGCGGTTCACCCGCCCAACTCCGCCAACCTGGACTGCAGATCGGCCAGCTGCCTCCTGATTTCCTCAAGCTCATCGGTGGAGGGTTGCGGCGGTTCGGACCCGGGCTCCGCGGTAGCCTCATTACCGGCCCAAACTCCGGTCATCGCCTTCATGAAAGCCTCCTGCTGGGCTTTAACCGCCTCGAAACCCGGCACCGCAGCCATCGGATTGGTGAAGTTCTCCATCATCATAGACTGGCTTTCGCGCAGCATATCGAAACTGACCGAAAGGAAATGCGGCACGGTTGAATGAACTCCGGTGGCGTAGCTTCTAACAAGGTCGGTCAGCACGTTGACGGGCAGCACGCTGTCACCCTGGCTTTCATGGTCGGCAATGATCTGAAGAAGATACTGCTTGGTCAGGTCATCGCCGGACTTAAGATCCACGACCTGCACCTCACGGCCGTCCCGGATGAACTGGGCGATGTCGTCGAGCGTCACGTAATCGCTGGTTTCGGTGTTGTACAGCCTTCGGCTGGCATAACGCTTTATCAGTAACGGCTTTGATTGATCTGCCATAGGCATACTCCGATCCGGCGGCCTACGGGAATCCTACGGCCTTGCCGTTGGGAAAAAAAGGGCAGGCATCGGAGTTTCCCCGGCGATGCCTGGGCTCCAATGAAAATCTGTAAGCCCTTTCCGCAGACGCGCCGAATGACACGGCGCGCGGTCGCGCGCCAGCGAAAGGCAACAGTGTTGAGGGTGCTGAAACCAAAAAAGGGCAGGCGCATGGCCTGCCCTAGTTTGCGGCACCGGCAGGAGGAGACACGGTGCCGGGAAAATCGACGCGTCGGCTTACTTGGCCACCGCGGTCGCTTTCTTGGCGGCGGCGGTCATTTCCGCCGTTGCCTTCTTGACGGCGGCGGTGGCGTCTTCCGACACATCCTTGCCCGCGGCCAGAATGAGCTCAACCGTTTCCATCTGGACTTTCTTCGCGATCTCGGCGAAAGCCGACATCGACTCGGCGGCGATTTCCGCCTGCGCCGACGCCAAGTCGGTCATGGCTTTGGTGTAGTCGGCGGGATCATCCTTGACCTTAGTGAACTCAGCCACCTTCGCGAGGGTCTGTTTCGTCCACTTGGAAGACACCTCGGCCGAATTCTCGGCGGCTTCCACGGCTACTTTCGACATCCTCTCGCCAAGTGTTGCCTGTGTCTTGATGACATCCTGCACCGCGGTCATGTCGACCGGGAACACGCCCAGCATGTCCTTCATAAGTTTCGTATAGTCCTGTGCATTGACAGCCATTTCAAAATCTCCATCGGTTAGGCCGCGCATGGGTACGCTTCTGCATCCAGGAGCCATATTGATGCTGCGATGCAGCATTTCAAGGGATATTTTGCCGCACCGCAGAAAAATTTATCCGGAAGCCGTCGTTTCCCGCGCATTCCCGGAAAAAACGTAGGTTCCCGGGGCCGCGGCAAGGACAGGATGCTCCGCGTCGCCCGGCGGCCGCGCGGGAACCCGCTCACCGGATTGCGTGGCGAGCCATTCACCCCATCGCGGCCACCAGCTGCCGTCATGGCGTTCCGCTCCCTCTTTCCAGAGTGCGGCGTCCGTTCCGAGATCGTCATTGACGAAGTGTCCGTATTTCCTCTTTGCCGGCGGGTTGATGATTCCCGCGATATGGCCAGATTCGGACAGGATGAAGGTTTTCGACTCCGACCCCATCCTTGAGATCCCGGTGAAGCTGGAGGTCCAGTCGGCGATGTGATCGGTTTCGCATGCTATGGCGCAAAGCGGCACACGGACGTCGTTCACGCAAAGCCTCTCCCCAAGTATCTCCAGACCGGCATCGGAGAACCTGTTCTCCTGGCAGAGCCAGCGGAGATACTCAACGGCCATCCTTCCCGGGAGGTTGGTGCCGTCGCCATTCCAGAACAGCAGGTCAAAGGTCGGTGGCGGCTCACCCAGCATGTAACTGCGGACCGCGGGCCCATAGACCAGATCGTTCGCCCTGAGGAACGAAAACGTCCTCGCCATGAAAAAACTCTCGAGGACGCCATTGTGTTCGCATTCCGCCTCGATGGCGCCAACGAAATCATCGGTCAGGAACGGGGTGAACTCACCTTTGTCCGAGAAGTCGGTCAGCGTCGTAAGGAAAGTCGCGGATCTGACCGGGTTGTCCCCTTTGCCGTTCAGGTAGGAAAGCGTAACCGCGAGGGCCGTTCCGCCGATGCAGTAGCCTACGGCGTTGACCTGCCGTTCGTCGGTGATGCGGCGGACCTGCTCCAGCGCCGCCAGATAACCCTCCTCTATATATGTGTCGATGCCGACATCGGCATAGGAGTCGTCGGGATCTTTCCAGCTGACCACGAACAATGTAAAACCCTGATCGAGGATCCAGCGAACCAGGGAATTGTCTGGCCTGAGATCCATGATGTAGAATTTATTGATCCAGGGCGGAAACACCACCAGCGGCACTTTGTGCACGGTTTCCGTTGTCGGCGTATACTGAATCAGCTCGAGCATCCGGTTACGGTAAACGACGGCGCCTTCGGTCGTCGCGATGTTGCCGCCGACGGTGAACGCATCCCGGTCGGCCAATGTCACCAACAGACCGTCCTTGCTGGATTCTATATCACGCACGAGATTCTCGAGACCGTCGACCAATGACTGGCCTTCGGTCTCAACCGCCCTCGACAGAGCCTCCGGATTTGTCGCCAGGAAATTTGTCGGAGCGAACATATCGATTATCTGGCCCGCGAAGAACTCCACCCTACGACGCTCTGTGTCGTCAAGGCCTTCCAACCCCTCAAGCGACGCCCTAACCGCTTCCGCATTAAGTAGATATTGCTGGCGCACGAAGGAAAAATACGGATGCGCGCTCCACATCTCGCCGGAAAAACGGCGATCATTCGTCGCGTCTTCGACGTCCTTCGCGGCGCTACCCGTCGCAAGCGCCTTCTGCACTTCGACGTAATGCTCCAGAGTCTTGCCCCAGTAACTCACCTGACGCTCCATTATTCCGGCGGGGTCGGTCATAATCTGCGCCCACCAGGCTCCGGCGGCCCTGAAATAAAGATCCATACCCGGCCCCTGCAGGTCGGGACTTACCTGCCGCCTGCTTGCGAGCGCGGTGACCATGCGCTGGGAAAGTTCCTCGATTCGGGAAAGATTTGCCTGAAGCCTGTCAATATTTCGCCCTAAAGCGCCATCATCTGTTGTCATCGCCAAGAATCCGTCTATTTTGCAACTGCAGCATAATGCGTATTGCCCGCACGGCAAACGTGGCTTTTGACATGCGCGAAACAGCAAAAGGCGGAGCACATGCGGTACATGGCAACCTACGACTTTATGGAGACCGTTCGCAACACCAACCAATGGCTCGGTGCGTCGGCGCTGGCCGCCGGGTCATATCCCGTGACCAGGATGTTCGCCCATCCGGTCTTTCCGCTTATCTCGGCCTGGGGCGAGGTTACCGAGCGCGCTTTCTCCCGCATCGTCTCAAAACCCGACTGGGGAATTCGCGCAATCACATGCGAAGACGGACGCGACCATCTGGTTGACATCGTAACCGTGGTCGAAAGGCCTTTCGGGGATCTCATCCATTTCCGCGTCCAGAATCGCTCACCGCAGCCGCGCCGGATCGTCCTGATCGCACCTATGTCGGGACACTACGCGACGCTACTGCGCTCGACGGTCAAGAGCCTGATCGCGAACTGCGAGGTTTATGTTACGGACTGGCACAACGCGCGCGACATTCCGGCTTCGGTCGGCAAGTTCGATATCGAGGACCAGACGCTTTATCTCATCGACTTCATGCGCGCACTGGGCCCCGATACCCATGTCATCGCCGTCTGCCAGCCAGCTCCACTGGCTTTAGCGGCGACCGCGTTCCTTGCCGAACACGATCCAGAAGCGCAACCGCGCACACTCACCCTGATCGGAGGACCGGTCGACCCCGACGCGGCCCCCACGGAAGTCACCGACTTCGGGCGCCGCATGACGATGGGCCAACTGGAGGAACTTGCCATCCAGAGGGTTGGATTCAAGCATGCCGGAGCCGGCCGCATGGTCTATCCGGGAATGCTGCAGCTGGCGGGCTTCATCTCGATGAACGCGGAAAGCCACGCGAAAGCCTTCACGGAGCAGATTCTTCGCGTCGCGAAAGGAGAGGCCAGCGACCACGATCGGCACAACCGGTTCTATGACGAGTATCTGGCCGTAATGGACATGACGGCGGAATTCTATCTCTCGACCGTCAAACGTATTTTCAAGTCACGCGAGATCGCCCGCAACAAATTCACTGTGAGAGGCACCCCCATCGACCTTGGCAGGATAACCGACGTGGCGGTCAAGGTAGTTGAGGGCGAAGACGATGATATAAGCGCCCCCGGTCAATGCCATGCGGCGCTCAGGCTGTTGACCGGCCTTCCCCCTGAAAAGAAGGCGAGCCACCTTGAGCCAGGTGCCGGCCATTACGGGATATTCGCTGGCAGGTCATGGCGTGAGAACATCCGTCCGCTTGTCCTCGGTTTCATTGACGGCAATTCAGTTGCCGCACCCAAAGAAACCACGAAGCGGCGACCCGCGGCAATTGGCAAGTCGATCAAGCCCGCGACCCGTGACGCGCCTCGGGTCCGGCGGCAGCGTGACGGTTCCCGAAACCGCCGTGCCAACGCACGTATGGCCGACTCCCCGCGCAAGGACACCTAGCGATGCACCGCCCCGCACATCTTCAGCATGAACTTCCCGCCCAAGCCGCTTGGACGCCCAGGCGGCTCACATAAGTAAGACGTAACGTAAAGCCGTCTGAAAGTGTCTTTCCGTCTCAGGGATCAATCCCATGTAACGACAGCGGCCGGCGACCACCGCACTCACGGACGTCGAAGCGCGTCCTCCCCGGTTCAGGCGAACTGTAGCGGCACCCATTCGTCTGCGTCGGATAGTTCGGGTCCGGCGGATGACTGGGACGATAACTGGTGAGACCATCCGCGCCCGCGCGGGGCCGAACATCAGGCCAGCCAGGGACCGGGGAACCTGAAGGGGTTCGCCAAAGGTTCTCCCTTGGGGCACTCCCGCGTACAGACCTTCCGACGGGGCCGCTACGCGCGACCCCCTCCTACGGGAACGCCGGCCTTTCGGCGTTCAAGGGGCATCGTATAGTTTGTACGTTCAGCTACGCTAAGGGGCCCTATTGGCGTTTTTCATTTTACGGTCCCGCGGAGGTCTGCGGAAGTTTAGCGGGACGCCGGCCGCGGTCCCGGATAGTCCGATCCCAGGTCCGCGATGATCCCGGGCCGCCACACCTGCCGTGCCGGTTCCGGCGTTCCGAACGCCCCGCCGCCCTGACACGCCGCGCGGCAAGCGCCAGGGAAACGGTGTGTACTGTCACCTGAAAGGCCGGTCCAATGAGCATCCGCAAACTGCTGGCCCGAGTGGACATCGACATGGTGGTTATAGCCATAATG
>JAPOUP010000273.1 GCA_026708635.1 Rhodobacter sp. | reverse complement strand
TGGACAATGCATCATACTAAGCCTTCATAGGGTTCTGGACGGTGTTTGCCAAGCCGGGTTCATGGCGACCCTGGTTGACGAGTTTCCAGACTGCATCGTCCTGTCCTGGCGGTTCGTAGAGGAAGCGTGTCTGGCTGGCTCCGCGCTTCCGGATCATTCCCTTTGACGCCAGAGTTCGCACACGATCATGGCTGATCGATAGCTGTTCGGCGATCTCCGCGGTTGTCAGCATCCCCTTCTCTCGCAGCATCTGACGCTGGGTTTCGAGACCTCGTCTGAAGCGCACATGTGCAACCATGCTGGTGTTGAACGGCTGGCCCCCGCTTCCCGTTCGTCCACGTTGATTTAGGATGTTGGCGACCTGGGCGTCTGTGTGGTGGTGCAGCAACTCGCGGATTTCGGCGACGAGCGCGGCGGGAAGCTTGGCCGGATGCCCGGCAGCCTGCAGGGAGACATCCAGTTCACGGGCCGCGCCTCCACGCAATCGCACCCCGGCATGGGCGCGATCGCCGTGGCGGGTCAACGTGACGTCCTCGATGAGCAGGCGGATCATCCGCTTTTTCTCGCGGTTCGGTGTCGCGGGGTCGTTCCACAGCCGGGGGAAGTCTGTCGCGATCTGCAGAACGCGTTTCCGGATCGACTCATCGAGCAGGATCCTGTCCTGGTCGCGAAGGCGGTCGCGCTCGTCTTCCGCGTCGCGCAGGGCTTTGAGACATTGGTTCCATTCGCTCTCGAGAACGTCGGCGACGAGCCGGTTTCCGGGATCGACCTCCATGAAGCGGCGCTTGGCCAGCCCGGCGGCCTCGCGACTGCGCTGCACGGCCTGCTCGCGCAGAACGGCAACTTCGTCATCGCGCGCCTGCATTTCCGCCTGGACGCTCAGCGCGACCTCCAGCGTCACAGGCGCGACGAGGCCAAGAAGCAGTTGGCCGATCGCCCGATCGACGTGACGGGCGGACATGGACTGGCAGCGTGGAGTGCGATGCTGACCGGTTCCGCCATTGCATGCATAGCGTACATGGGCCCGGCGCTTGTGCCCGTGATACTGCATGATCAGGTTGCGGCCGCAGACACCGCACAGGGCAATGCCCTGGAGCAGGGCGGCTCCTTCCCGAGCCGCCCCCTTCAGAGAGGTTCCGGCGTTGCCCTCAAGGGTCCGAACGTTCCGCTGGTATTGCTCCCACGGGATGTAGCCCGGATGGACGTCCTGGATGAGCACAGTCCAGTCCTCGGCAGCGAGCTTCTCGATGCGCGAACCGTTCGGCGAACCGATCTGGCGCGTTCGACCATACGCGAAGGCGCCCGCGTAGCGCGGATTGCGAAGCATCGAACGCACGCGGGTTGCGGTCAACGGCCGCCATTGAACCGGGCCGGGGCTGTATCCGTGGCCCTCACGCAAGGGGAACCTCAGGCCGCGTTCCTCGAAGTGCCGGACGACGCCCCAGGAAGAACCGGCGCGCTCGAACGTCGAGAACGCCAGTCGAACGCTGTTGCGCACTTCGGCATCGGGATCCAGCACGACGTTGCGGTCGGAGTCGTAGACGAGGCCCGCAGGCAGAGGAAGTCTGAGAGCTCCGCGCTGCGCCTGGCTCAGGATGCCGCCGCGCAGGCGGGACCGAAGAACATGCAGTTCGGCGGCCGACATGGCCCCTTTCAGGCCGAGCAGGAGCCGGTCATTGTGATCCTGGGGCGAGTAGAGGCCGTCTTCATCGAGGATGAGCGTGTTGGTGGTGGCGCACACCTCCAGCAGTCGATGCCAGTCGATGTTGTCGCGGGCAAGGCGCGAGACTTCGAGGCCGAGCACGATACCGGCGTGGCCGAGGCCGACCTCGGCCATCAGATGGCGGAACCCCTCCCGGTCGGCGGTGCCGGATTCGCCGAGGTCGCAATCGATGACCTCGACCTGGTCCTCGCGCCATCCGAGTTCCAGAGCCCGATCGCGCAGAGCGTACTGGCGCCTCGTGCTCTCGGTGTTTTCGATCACCTGACGCAGTGTGGATTGGCGGACATAGAGATAGGCGGTTCGTTGGAGATGATTCTTGGCCACCTTGCCGGTCATGGATTTGCTCCTTGCAGATATCCGATCACCATCGCGGTCAGAACCTGAATGATCTCGTGGGGGGCTGCCGGCGCCGACTGCCTGATTTGAGCACGGTCCCGATGGGCCGTGTCGCTCCCGCGTATGCTCGGCAACTTCATCCATGCCGCGACGCCGCTTCGCATGAGCACCGCGAGGGCATCGCGCGAACCGCGCAGCCCACCGAGACGGAGCTCTTCGTACCGCTTCTGGAGGTCCGAACCGTTCATGGTCGGTGCCGCGGAGCGTTTTTTTTGGAGACCAGGGCGCGCTGGACGCTGCGTCGGTGAAGCTCCACGCCGAATTGCTCGCGCGCCATGCGCACGAGTTCGTCCATGCCGAGCGATGGATCCAGTGCCGATGCGTCGCTCAGGAAGGCGACAACGTCGGGGGTGAGCTTGTGCGGACCGCGCGGTCCCGGCCGCTCGGGAAGCAGACCAGGAAGTCCATCCTCATCGAACGCCTTGATCGCCTTGTAGCAGGCTGGGCGCGAGAGCCCGAAGCGGATGGCGCCATGTGCAATGGGCAGCTGCTCGGCGCGCACGGCACGCACCATCTCGTATTTGACCTGCAGCATGTCCCGCGGATCGAAGAACTCTTCCCCGACGAAGCGCCGATCGCGCACACGCTCGGGGTTCCGGTTCAGGCATCCATGACGCCGCAAAGCTCCCGTCTTTCCATCGTCGCTCATGCCGTCGGCTCCTTCATTCGTAATTCTATATATATTCCTTTGATCGTGTTGTCGAGTAGAGACCTTGCCTGAATTTGCACTCAAATAGGCCGTAACTTGCATTACTCGCACCATATCATCCTCTGGAAGAGCGGTCATGCGCAAAGTCACGTTTACACTTTCGACATAATCTCGTTTACACATCCAACACCTCACCAGCCGTCTCCAGAGCCGACAGAAGATCGCCCAACGCCAGAAGGTCCGCGACCCTGAAGGCGCTGCGTCCCTCCGATATCGCCAGGAATGCGTCGGGATCCGCACAATCCGTCCAGCGCGCCGGCATGTGGCGCAGGTAATCCAACTCGTCGCGGAACATCACACGCGCGTCGTCCGAGCCTTGAGAGATCATGGCGAAGACCGTGTACCTCCGCCCCCTCAGGGGATGGAACGCATGCGTGACCAAGAACCGTTGCCGTTCAGATCGGCGAGACGGCGTAGTCTGATCGGTACTCC
>JAPOUP010000115.1 GCA_026708635.1 Rhodobacter sp. | reverse complement strand
GACGGTCCATATCCTGATTTGCTGAACGACCGGCAGGGCCATCGCGCCTCCTCGGACACAACCATCGCGCAACCGCCGCCGTCATGCAAGCGACCCGTCGGTATTTGGTACAGGGAACGGTTCGGGGACCGCGCCATGGCCGGAAACGCCCATGGGATCCCGGATGCGCCAATGGGAACGGTCGGCCAGGGTCGAATCCTTGATGGGGTATGTAGATTCCCGGCAACTGGGAATTGCCACCGTTCGTGAGGCGCTGTACCGCGTCCGTTGCGCCCTGCCTCACCTTACCGAGGGGACCGATGAAAAGCCAATTACCCAAGCACCGGGGAACGCTCACGCCGAACCGTTCGCTCGGAGACTTTACCTGGCTGCGCGTCGGGGGGCCTGCGGACTGGCTGTTCCAGCCAGCTGACCTTGAAGACCTGCGGAATTTCATGCTCCGCCTGGCTCCCGAAATCGACGTGTTTCCCATGGGTGTGGGATCGAACCTGATCGTGCGCGATGGCGGAATCCGCGCCGTGGTCGTGCGGCTGGGGCGTGGATTCAACGAGATTTCCGTTGAGGGTGAACGTGTCACCGCCGGTGCGGGCGCACTCGATGCGCATGTAGCCCGAAAGGCGGCGGCGGCGGGTCTCGATCTCACGTTCCTGCGGACCATACCGGGTACGGTAGGGGGTGCCGTACGGATGAACGCCGGCTGTTACGGAACGTATGTCGCTGACCGGTTCATCTCGGCCCAGGCGGTCACGAGGGCCGGGGAAGTGGTTTCGCTCATGGCCCGCGATCTTGGGTTCCGCTACCGACAGACCGATCTGCCCCGGGGAACCGTCATCACCCGAGCCACTTTCCGGGCACCGCGCGCTGACCCGGCCCTGCTGTCGGAAATTGCGGACGCGCAACTTGCGATGCGCGATGCGACCCAGCCAACCGGAGACCGCACCGCGGGCTCCACCTTCCGCAACCCGTCCGGGGCAAGCAGCGCCGAATCGGATGTCGGCCACGACCTCAAGGCATGGCAGCTCATTGACCGTGCCGGATTGCGGGGCTTCACGCTCGGGGGTGCGGCTATCTCCTCCAAGCATCCGAATTTCCTGACGAATGCGGGATCCGCGACCGCCGAGGATCTTGAAAGGCTTGGCGAAATGGTTCGAAAAAAGGTGTTTCAATTCTCGGGAATAAGATTAGAATGGGAGATAATTCGGGTCGGAGAGCCCAAACGCGGCGGGTAATATAAACTTGTTTCCAGCCAAAGGCGGGAACGGTAGGACAGGGGCCGAAGCGGGCATGTCGAGCAGGACATCCCCCAAAGTAGCCGTGCTGATGGGCGGGCCGTCGGACGAGTGCGATGTGTCGCTGTCCAGCGGCAGTGAGTGCGTTAGGGCACTGCGGGACGAGGGCTTCGAGGTTGAGGGAATTGTCGCCGGCGGCGATCTCTGCCGACGCCTGGAGGAGTCCGCGCCGGACATCGTGTTCAACGCCCTGCACGGACGCTGGGGTGAGGACGGATGTGTTCAGGGCATCCTCGAATGGCTCTCCATTCCCTATACCCATTCGGGTGTTCTGGCTTCCGCCCTGGCGATGGACAAACAATGCGCCAAGGAGGCTTATCGGGTCGCCGGACTTCCGGTGCTCGGATCCCTTCTGGTCGACCGCGTCACCATCGGTGAACGCCATCCGATGCGGCCGCCCTACGTGCTCAAACCCAACGTTGGCGGCTCATCGCTAAACGTGTTCGTCGTCGCCGAGGATGCCGAGAGGCCGCCGGAACTGTCCGATGACATGCCGGAAACCGTCATGGTCGAGGAATTCGCTCCCGGCCGCGAACTCACCACCACGGTTCTCGGCGACCGCGCGCTGACGGTAACGGATATCCTTACCGAGGGCTGGTACGACTATCGGGCCAAATATGCCGAAGGTGGATCCCGGCACGTGCTGCCCGCCGAAGTGCCCGCCGACGTGTTCGATGCCTGCCTGGAGTTCGCCCTATCGGCCCATAGAGCGCTGGGATGCAGGGGGCTGAGTCGAACGGACTTCCGCTGGGACGGGTCGAAGGGGGTGGACGGGTTGGTCCTTCTGGAGACCAATACACAGCCTGGAATGACGCCCACGTCGCTGACGCCCGAACAGGCGCGGCATGTTGGAATCGGCATGGGCGAACTTTGCCGCATTCTGGTGGAGGACGCGTCATGCGGAAGATGACCGCCGAGGGCAGACGCGATCCCGCTCCATCGTTGATCGCCTACAGGATGCAGAGGCTCTGGCTGACGCCATCTTTCCAGTTCGCGATCAAGGCGGTTCTTCCGGCGGCGGCGGTAGCGTTGCTGGCCAACTGGTATATTGACGGCGAGGCGATCAGGCGAACCCTGAACGCCGACATAAAGGACATTCGCCGTTTTGTGGCCGAGCGCCCTGAATTCATGGTCAGATCCCTGTCCATAGAAGGTGCCGGCGGGCAACTTGAGGGAGCTATCAGGGATATCTTTCCGATCGAGTTTCCGGCGAGCACCTTCGACCTTGAGCTTGACCGGATACAGTCCCTCATCGAGGATCTGGACAGCGTAGCGTCGGCGGAACTTTACATCCACCCCGGTGACGTGCTGCATATCGCCGTCAACGAGCGAATTCCGGTCGCTGTCTGGCGCGTTGGAGACGCGCTGATGGCGATCGATGACGAGGGGTCGAGAGTGGCCGCTCTTTCGCGAAGGGCTGAGCGGGCTGACCTGCCACTTCTGGTGGGCGAGGGCGCCGATACCGCCGTTCCCGAAGCCCTGGCCATAGCCGCGGCGGCGGAGCCCCTTAAGGCCAGGCTACGCGGGCTGGTGCGTGTGGGGCAGCGCCGCTGGGATGCCGTTCTGGACAGGGACCAGCGGATCATGCTTCCGGAAACGGACGCGGTCACTGCCATGGAAATCGTGATCGCGTTCGATCATGCCCAGAACCTTCTTTCCCGTGATCTCGGCGCCGTCGACATGCGCAATCCACGCCGTCCCACCGTACGCATGCGCGCGGGTGCGGTCGATGAACTGCGGCGGATCAGGGCTCTGGAGATCGGAGGCGCCGATTTATGAGACAGCTGTATGAAAGCCAGCGAGTGATGCGGAACATGCGTCGAAGCGCAATGCAGCGAGGCGTGGTCGCCATCATTGACGTAGGAACGTTTAAGGTCGCTTGCCTGATGCTAAGGTTTGACGGGAGGGAAAGACGGAGCGAAGTCGACGGTGTGAGTTCAATGGCCGGCCAGAGCGCGTTCCGGGTGGTCGGCGCGGCCTGTACCCAGTCGCGTGGCGTGCGACTCGGCGAGATCGAGACGATGAACGAAACGGAACGCGCCATCCGCACGGCCGTGCAGTCCGCGCAGAAAATGGCCAGGGTGAGGGCAGATCACGCCATCGCGTGTTTTTCCGGGGCGACCCCCCGCAGTTTCGGACTCACCGGAACCGTCAATCTGACGGACATCGAAGTGACGGAACATGACCTGGCTCGGGTGCTCGCCGCCTGCGAGGTTCCGGACGAGGCGGCGGAGGCCGAGGTTCTGCATGCCCAACCGGTGAACTTCGCGCTTGATTACCGCACGGGATTGAGCGACCCGCGTGGACAGATGGGCAAGCGTCTTGCCTGCGACATGCACCTACTGGCGGTCGATCCGGACCCGGTGCGCAATCTCGTCCACTGCATAAAGCGCTGCGACATGGAGCTTTCCGGCATAGCGTCATCCGCCTATGCATCCGGACTGAGCTGCCTGGTGGAGGATGAGCGGGAACTGGGCGCGGCCTGCGTCGACATGGGGGGCGGCGTCACCAGCATCTCCGTGTTCATGAAAAAGCATATGATCTACGCGGACTCCGTACCCATTGGCGGTGATTACGTGTCGCAGGATATCGCCATGGGCCTGAAGATTCCCGCCACGACCGCCGAGCGGATAAAGACGTTCAGCGGCGGCGTGGTCGCGATCGGCAAGGACGACCGCCAGATGATAAGTCTGGCCGATGGATCCGGCGATCGGGAGAAAGATGACAGGGTGGTTAGCCGCAGCGAGCTGATCGGCATAATCCGCCCGCGCATCGAGGAAATTCTGGAAGAGGTCCGCAAACGGCTGGATATCGCGGGCTTCGAGCAGCTGCCGAGCCAGCAGATCGTACTTACCGGCGGGGCTAGCCTGATCACGGGTCTGCAGGATCTGGCGCCCAGGATCCTCGGCAACCAGGTGCGGATTGGAATGCCGCTTCGTGTCCGGGGGCTTCCGCAAGCGGCCTCGGGACCGGCGTTCTCCTCCAGTGTCGGCCTGTGCCTGTTCGCGGCGCATCCCCAGGACGAGTGGTGGGATTTCCAGAGTCCCACGGAACTTCGCGCGCGGAAACCGCTCTCGCGCGCGGTCAGGTGGGTAAGGGAAAACTGGTAGCGGTGACATATGCGAGGGCAGATGCGAAATGGCGCGTACGCAAAAACAGAATCCGCTAGGATTTGTGCCGCGTTCATGTTATTGTGTTTAACTAGTGAGTCGTATACCGTTAAGCCGTAAATTGTCGAAACGAAAACCGTCGGAGCGGACCGATGGCGGGATTACAGGCGGAGAGATCGATGACATTGAACCTGACCATGCCCGAACGGGCGGAAATCATGCCGAAGATCACGGTGTTTGGGGTGGGCGGCGCCGGAGGGAACGCCGTCAACAACATGATCATGAAAGAGCTTGTCGGTGTTGATTTCGTTGTCGCCAACACGGATGCCCAAGCGCTTCGGCAAAGCACCGCCACCGCGCGAATCCAGATGGGCCTCAAGGTCACCGAAGGACTCGGAGCCGGCGCCAAACCCGATGTCGGCGCCGCCGCCGCCGAAGAGACGATCGAGGAGATCGTCGATCATCTGGCCGGATCCCATCTTTGCTTCATAACGGCCGGAATGGGAGGCGGAACCGGGACCGGGGCCGCTCCCATCATTGCCCAGGCGGCGCGGGAGCTCAGGATACTTACCGTAGGCGTCGTCACGAAACCGTTCCAGTTCGAGGGTGTCGCGCGCATGCGTGTCGCCGATGAGGGCGTCGAGCTGCTACAGTCCATGGTGGATACGCTGATCACTATCCCGAACCAGAACCTTTTCCGTCTCACGAACGAGAAGACCACCGTTCCCGAAGCCTTCGCCATGGCGGACGAGGTTCTGTACCAGGGCGTAAAGGGCGTGACCGATCTGATGGTGAGGCCGGGGCTGATCAATCTTGACTTCGCTGACGTACGCACCGTGATGGATGAGATGGGCAAGGCCATGATGGGCTCCGGCGAAGCGGCCGGTGAGGAGCGCGCCAAGCAGGCCGCCGAGAAGGCCATCGCCAACCCGCTTCTGGACGAGATTTCGCTGCAGGGGGCCAGAGGTGTCCTGATCAATATCACCGGAGGTCACGACCTTACGCTTTTCGAACTTGACGAGGCGGTCAGCAAGATCAGTTCAATGGTGGACAGGGATGCCAAGATCATAATGGGATCGACGCTTGACGAGACAATGGACGGCGTGATGCGGGTCAGCATCGTCGCGACGGGTATCGACGCCGAGGCATTCCCGGCATCGGAAACTTCCGATGATGGATCGGTTGTCCCGCATTCCGGCGAAGCTCCACCGGAACGTCCCGCGGACGAAACGTCTATACGGGATCCGGAAACGCCGCGGCGCGGTCCGGTCCCGGATTTCCCGACGGAGATGCCTTCGTTCGCGAAGACGGCGGGCAACGGGGCGGATATGTTCCAGGATGCCCCACAGATGGCTCTCGATGCGCAGGGAAGGCGGCTCGCCGGGACGGCGCCGGAGAGCGCCGTCGCACGGGATAATCACGCTCCCTGGCCCGCGGCCGGCAACGATTCCGGTCCAGCGCCCACGCCATTTCCGCGTTCGGAGACGGAGGTGCCGGCCCAGCCGGCCGTTGAGGCCCGGCCGGACGCCGCCGTTTCCGCCGGCCGCAGACCCGGCGTTCCGAGTCCGGAGACGATGGCCCGCCTACGGGCCGCCGTCGCCAGGAATCCGGATCCGTTGTCGACCGCTTCGCAGGACAGGCCGGTGGAGGTGACGGGCAGGCAGCGCTCTCGCGTCAACAGTCTCATCGACCGCATGACCAAGTCGCGTGACTCCGCCTCCCAGCATGGCCCGAGCCAGGCTGCGCAGGCGTCCGCTCCTCTGGCGGAGGAGCGGGAAACGGGCGCGACCGAACATGATCGGGTTGGAATTCCGGCGTTTCTCAGGCGACAGGCGAACTGAGGCGTGTGTCGCCCGGTCCGGCTACCGGAAAGCCGTCCGGGTCCGCCCCTTTCCTTACGGATCGGGGCGTTTCGCCGTGGGCGCGTTCGGGAAACGGGAAACGGGGAGCGGACCCATCCGGATGGATGTTCCGGACGGACGCTTTAGGCAAGTTTCCGCTCATCGGCCCGGGATGTTTCAGGTCGTTGCAATGTGTGATTTGTTGACTATTCAACCTAACATATAAACAGTGTCTTAACGGACAGGGGCGGCGAAACGGTCTATGGACTGCTTATCCAGTGCAAACCACGCTTAAATCATCGGTTAGGTTCAGGGGAAAGGGCCTGCATAACGGACGGAAGGCCAGTATGGCTGTCCGTCCCGCGCCGGGTGGATACGGGATCTGGTTCAGGCGCATCGACGTTGACAGCGGCGACAACATGATTCCCGCCCGTTGGGATGCTGTCGTGGCGTCCCGGCTCTGTACGAAACTGGCGAACGGTGACGGCGTGTCGGTTTCGACCGTCGAGCACCTGATGGCCGCGCTCGAGGGATGCGGCATACGAAACGCGCTGATCGAGATCGACGGACCCGAGGTTCCCGTTCTTGACGGAAGCGCCGCCCCCTTTGTGGCGGCTTTCCTTGGATGCGGCGTTCGGACCCAGAACGCCCCGGTGAAGGCGATTCGGGTGCTCCAGCATGTCGAGGTTCGCGAGGGGGCGGCGGTCGCCCGGATCGAGCCCGCCGACGAGCTTGTCATTGAATTCAGCATAGATTTCGCTGACGTAGCGATCGGTATCCAGGAGAAGTCGCTCAGCATGGTCAACGGCGCGTTCATCGAGGAACTGTGCGACAGCCGTACGTTCTGCCGTCGGTCGGACGTTGAATCGATGCGCAGCGTCGGTTTGGCGCTGGGAGGAACGCTGGAAAACGCGGTCGTGGTGGATGATGACAAAGTGCTGAACCCGGGAGGCCTGCGCCACCCGGACGAGGCGGTCCGTCACAAAATGCTCGATGCGTTGGGTGACCTCGCGCTTGCCGCATACCCGATCCTCGGACGTTATACGGGCATCCGCTCCGGTCATGCCCTGAACAACCGTCTCGTACGTGAACTGCTTTCCCGGCCGCGTGCGTTCCGTCTGGTGCCCTGCGATTCCCGGATCGCCGAAAGGCTTCCGGGCGCGGGAGTCGGCCGTTCCGGTCCCGCAAGCATGGAATGCGCCGCCTGAGAGCCTCGGGGTAGGGCATCCGTGTGGTGGGTCATGGTTTTTCGGGGTCTCCCTAACCGCATGACATTTCATTGACCGAATCCGATGATTGCCATTGGCCTTGACCGGCTACCGCGAAAATCCGGCGCACGGGTCGCGGTATTCGACGTCACGTCGTTTCACCGGCGCGCCGACCCGAACGGCGGGCATGAAGCGGTGCCGCGGACCGTTCGCTAGCGGAAAGCGGATCGGGAGCCGGATGCCGGGAAACGCGGCGCACGGGAATCCGGCCCGGTTGGCAGAAGATCGTTTTGTCCGTCCATCGCCTGTGCTAAGGCTGCCGCGTGGATTCTTCGGTTTTGTCGTGATTGGGGGAAGGCGCCGGGAATGGATGGGGCAGTGAGGCGAGTTGGCGTTCTGACCGTGTTCGTAGCGATACTTTCGACGGCGGGATGCGGTCGGGATGACAGGGTCGACATCGAGGACATGACGGCGCCGGAGATTTTCAACCAGGCGGAGGGCGAGCTTGAGGCGCGGAATTTCGGAGACGCGGCCGTCACCTTCGGCGAGGTCGAGCGGCTGTATCCCTATTCCGAACTGGCGAAGCGCGCTTTGATCATGCAGGCCTATTCCTATCACGCGGACAGGGATTACGAGAATTCGCGAGCGGCGGCGCAGCGCTACATCGACTTCTATCCCGTCGGCGAGGACGTCGCTTACGCGCAGTATACCGTCGCGCTTTCCCACTATGACCAGATAGACGAGATCGGCCGTGACCAGGGCGTCACCTTTGACGCGCTACAGGCCCTGAGGACGGTGATCGAGCGTTATCCGGACTCCGAATACGCCCGGTCCTCTTCACTCAAGTTCGACCTCGCATTCAATCATCTGGCCGCCAAGGAAATGGAGATAGGCCGGTTTTACCTTAAACGCGGCCATCACGCCGCGGCGGTGAACAGGTTCAGGGTGGTTGTCGAGGATTTCCAGACCACCACCCACACCGCCGAAGCGCTCTACCGCCTGATCGAAGCCTATCTTTCGCTAGGCCTTGCGGAGGAGGCCCAGACCGCGGGGGCCATCCTGGGGCACAATTTCCAGTCAACCCAATGGTACGGCGACGGCTATACTCTCCTGACCGGGCGGGGACTGCGCACGGAAGTCGCCGACGACGGCTGGTTACGCCAGGTGTATCGACAGATGATACGGGGTGAGTGGCGTTGATCCATCGGGCTGTCGGCGGCGATGCTGAACGCGCTTGAAATCCATGACCTGCCCGTCATTGACCGGTTGGAGATCGGGTTCCGGCCGGGCCTGAACGTACTGACCGGAGAGACGGGCGCGGGAAAGTCGATCCTGCTTGGCTCGCTTGGACTCGCGCTGGGCCGGCGGGGATCCGCGGGCATGGTGCGTGACGGGGCGTCAAGGGGTGAGGTGACCGCCACCTTCGGACTGGGGCCCGACCATCCCGCCCGGGACGTTCTGGACGAGGCGGGTTTGCCCGTCTCGGACGAGTTGATACTGCGCCGGGTAATCGTCCGTGACGGACGGAATACCTCCTACGTCAATGACCGCCGCGTTTCGGGGGATACGCTGCGGGCGCTTTCGGAGAATCTCGTCGAAATCCACGGGCAGCACGATGACCGGGGACTTCTGAATCCGCGTCTCCACCGGGCCATGCTCGATGCTTACGCGGATGCCGAACCGCTGGTTGAGCAGGTTCGGAATTCCTGGCGCGGGCTGGCGGACGCTCGCGGGGCGTTGGCGGACGCGACCGCCGGGCTGGAGGGCGCGCGGGAGGAGGAATCCTATCTGCGCCACTCCGTGGAGGAGCTTGACAATCTGGACCCGCGACCGGGCGAAGAGGGGGAACTGGACCGGCGACGGCGGTTGATGCGCGCCGCCGAGCGGATCCGAACGGATGTCGGAAAGGCTTACGAGGCGATTGGACGGAACGGAGCCGAAGGGATGATCAACGACGCGCTTCGTTGGCTTGAGGCGGCGGCCGGCCATGCCGAGGGCCGTCTGGAGGAACCGGTCGCCGCGCTCTCCAGGGCGCTGACCGAGCTTGGGGAGGCCGAGCATGGCGTGAGGGACCTGATCGAGAGGCTGGGCCATGACCCGGCCGAACTCGAGAGCGTCGAGGAGCGGTTATTCGGCATCAGGGCGGTCGCGCGTAAACATGGCGTTCCACCGGACGCGCTGCGTGAATTCGCCGAGGAAATGCGCGGCCGGCTCGCCGCAGTGGAGGATTCGGCGGCTGGCCTGGACGCTCTAGTCCTGAGGCGGTCTGACGCGCAGGCCAGGTATGACCGCTCGGCCCGGGCGCTCTCGCTGCGCAGGGCGAAAGCGGCGGTGACGCTGGACGGGGAAATGGCCGGTGAACTCGTGCCGCTCAGGATGGACGGCGCGGGTTTCCTCACTGACATCACTCCCGCCGAGCCTGGCCCGCGGGGGCGGGACTCCGTCGCGTTCACCGTGTCCACCAATCCCGGCGCGCCGCACGGCCCGATCCATAGGATCGCCAGTGGCGGAGAGCTGAGCAGGTTCCTTCTGGCTCTCAAGGTGTGCCTCACACGGGGAGCGACGGGGCTTACGATGATTTTCGACGAGATCGACCGTGGCGTCGGTGGCGCTACGGCGGACGCCATCGGGCGCAGGCTGATGACCCTTTCCGGGAACGCGCAGATACTGGTCGTTACACACTCTCCGCAGATAGCGGCGCGGGGCCAGCATCACTGGCTTGTCTCGAAACGCGTTCGGGACGGAGTGACGTTCAGCGGCGTGGCCAGGATTGAGGGAAAGGCCCGGGTCGATGAACTCGCGCGGATGCTGGCGGGCAGTAAGGTTACGGCCGAGGCGCGCGAAGCGGCGAAGGCCCTTCTGGCCGGCTGAGATACGGGCGCTCTTGGGCGAGGCGTTCCCGTTCGGCGGAAGTGCATCGCCTTGAGCTTTCATTTGACTGATGCCGCCATGCCCGGCAATGTCCCGCGACCCCGTTTCAGACCGGCCTCGTCGCTCCCTCCAGCCAGTCTCGGGCCTGGCCGTCCAGCGATCCGGAAACCCTGTCACGGACGTTTCGGTGATAGCCGTTCAGCCAATCCCTTTCGTGACGGGTCAGAAGTTCGGCATCGATCAAACGGCGATCGATGGGCACCAAGGTCAGGGTTTCGAACTCCAGCATCCGCCTTCCGTCTCCGCCTTCCAGTTCCGGCGCGTCCCGCACCGTGACCAGGTTCTCGATGCGGATCCCGAACTCGCCCTCCCGGTAGTAGCCGGGTTCGTTTGAAACTATCATTCCCGGCTCCAGGGGAACGTCGGAAGTGCGCGCAAGGCGCTGCGGCCCTTCATGGACACCCAGATAGGAGCCGACTCCGTGCCCGGTTCCGTGGTCGTAGTCCAGTCCGGCGCGCCAGAGCTGGGTGCGGGCCAGTGGATCAAGATCACGCCCCGCCAGCCCCCTCGGCCATCTTACGGTCGAGATGCAGATCATTCCCTGCAGAACCCGGGTGAAACACTGGCGCTGAACGGCCGTTGGGGATCCGATGGCGAGGGTGCGCGTGAGGTCGGTGGTGCCGTCGGGATACTGGCCACCGGAGTCGACCAGAAGCAGGTCGCCGGGCTGGACCGCGCGGTTCGTCTCCTCGGTCACGCGATAGTGCACGATGGCTCCGTGATCCCCGGATGCGCAGATCGTCTCGAACGAGATGTCCCTCAGCGCGCCGGTTGAGACACGGAACCTCTCCAGCCTGCGGACCACGTCGATCTCGGTAATTTCCCCCGGGACGGCCTCCATGTCCAGCCAGGCCAGAAATCGGCACATCGCCGCCGCGTCGCGGAGGTGAGCGGCTCGAGACCCCTCGATTTCAGTTACGTTCTTGCGCGCTTTCGGAAGGATGCAGGGATCCTGTCCCAGAACGTAGCCGATCCCATTCGCGTCCAGGATTTGCGTCACCGCGAACGGAACGGACGATCGATCGAGGAGGACCGGCCTTTCCAGCGCCGCGAGCGCGGCCCGGAAACCATCCCAGGGAGTGACGGTGATCGCCGGGTCGGGACCGAGATCCGCGAACTTGCCGGGGTCTGAGAAGAGCTGTGTCCGCCCGTCATCGTGAAAGATGGCGAACGCGAGGGTCACGGGAGTGCGCGGAATGTCGCCGCCGCGGACGTTCAGTAGCCAGCAGATCGAGTCCGGAAGGGTTAGAACGGCGGCCCGATGTCCCGCCTTTCGCAGACCTTCGGCGATGCGGTCCCGTTTTGACACGCTCCCCTCGCCCGAAAGCTCCAATGGGTGGCCATACGCGGGTTCGGTCGGTGGATCGGGTTGACCGTGCCAGATCCGGTCGATCGGATTGTCGGTCTCAAGCAGCTTGACCGGGGTTTCCACCAGACGTTTCCTGAGCGTTTCGATTTCATGCGCGGTGTGCAGCATAGGGTCGAAGCCGACATTTCCACCTTCCGGCAGGCGCTCGGCGAGCCAGTCACCAGGTTTGGCCTCAGGCAGATTGAGGGTGCCGAAGTCGTCCGAGGTCTGTATGGACGCCTGTATGCGGTAGCGCCCGTCGACAAACAGACACGCCGAATCCATTAGCACGACACAGAATCCCGCGGAGCCGGTGAAGCCCGTAAGCCAGGCGAGGCGTTCGTCACGCGCGGCGACGAACTCGCCCTGGTGGGCGTCGGCGCGGGGAACCAGGAAACCATCCAGGCCCCGCCCCGCAAGTTCTGTCCGCAAGGCGGCCAGTCGGGGAGGTCCCTGATCGGGCGCTGTCCTTGCGTCGAAGGTCTGCAGCATGCGGTTCATTCCTTCCGGTGGAGTTGACGGACGCCGTTCGTTCGGGAGACTGGTGCGGGCTTGGTAAGGCGGAAAGCGTTCGGCTTCCCGTTTCGCCGTTATCAGTGGGCGCATCTCGTTCGGGGAATACGGGACCGTCGGTCCGGTTCGAAGAGTGAGGCGAGCTGTTCCGTTATCGCGCCGGCAAGCTGCTCGACGTCCGTTATGGTGACCGCGCGCCCGTAATACCGGGTGACGTCGTGGCCGATTCCGATAGCGATCAGTTCCACCTGCCTGCGCCGCTCGACCATGGCAATGACGTCGCACAGGTGTTTCTCGAGGAAATTGGTGGCGTTTACGGAAAGGGTTGAGTCATCGACGGGCGCGCCGTCGGAGATAACCATAAGGATCTTCCGGGCCTCGGGTCTTGTGACGGCGCGGCGATGCGCCCATTCCAAAGCCTCGCCGTCGATGTTTTCCTTCAGGAGACCTTCCTTCATCATCAGTCCCAGGTTCGCGCGTGCCCTTCGCCATGGCGTATCGGCTGATTTGTAGATGATATGACGGAGGTCGTTGAGACGGCCCGGTAACTCCGCGCGTCCTTCCTTGAGCCATGCCTCCCGGGCCTGGCCGCCTTTCCAGGCCCGTGTCGTGAACCCCAGTATCTCGACCTTGACCTGGCAACGTTCAAGCGTTCTCGCCAGCACGTCGGTACAGATCGCCGCGATGGAAATCGGTCTCCCGCGCATCGATCCGGAATTGTCGAGCAGGAGGGTGACCACCGTATCGCGGAATTCCATATCCTGCTCGATCTTGAACGAGAGCGGCGTGGTGGGATTGGCCACCACGCGCGCGAGACGTCCGACGTCCAGAATTCCCTCCTCCAGATCGAATTTCCAGGTGCGGTTCTGCTGCGCCTGCAGCCGGCGCTGCAGTTTGTTCGCCAGTCGGCTGACGGCGCCCTTGAGCGGCTCAAGCTGTTGGTCCAGGTAGGTGCGCAGGCGCTCCAGTTCCTGGGGTTCGGCCATTTCCTCGGCCTTGATGGCTTCATCGAACTCGGTTGTGTATACTCTGTAGTCCGCGTCGGCCTCGGAATGCGGGAGGCGCTGTGGGAGCTCCTCCATCTCGTCGGGGTAGATGTCGCTTGCGTCCGGATCCGAACGGCCATCGTCCTCAGCGTCGGACGCCTCCGTTTCGGAGGCTCCCTCGTCCTCCAGATGGCTGGAGTCCTCGCCGTCGTCCCGCTCGCTTTCCTGGTCGTCGCTTTCCTCAGAGTCCGGAAGCTCGGTCGGGGGATCGGTATCGGCGTCCTCCTCCGGGCTTTCCTCCCGACCGTCCGGGTCATCGCCAAGCTGGTCGCCGTATCCCAGCTCCTGGATGATACTGCGCGAGAATTGGGCGAACCTCGCCTGATCCAGGATCACCTCCTCAAGCCGGGCGAGCGTTTCCCCGCACTTGCTGTCGAAAATGTCACGCCAGAGACCCATGACGTTCTCGGCGCCTTCCGGCAGCGGCCGGCCCGTGGCCAGATGGCGGATGATGTAGCCGGCCGCGACGGGTAATGGCGCCTCGGCGGGGATCGTCATGTCCGCGTATCCCCTTTGATTGGCCTCGGCGATCATTTTCGCGTCGATGTTGCTGCCGATACCCGGCATCGTGCGGGCGCCGATCGCCTCACACCGCGCGGTCTCCATGGAGTCGTAGAGGTCACGCGCCATTTGACCCTGTGGCGCGTAGCGGGCCGCGACCGCCTCATCGTGATGCCTCAGGCGCATGGCGTAGGCGTCGGCGGTGCCCCGGGCCAGCAGGACCTGCTGTTCGGTCATCTTGCGGTTGATCTGGGGCAGGCGCACCGCCTCTTTGGTCATTCCGGACGGTTCGACGGTATAGCTGACGACAAGATCAGGATCGTCGGCGAGGGTTTTCGTGGCCTCGGAGAGGGCCTTCTTAAACGGGTCCGCGGGGCTTTCCGTAGGTGTGTTCATCTGCGGTTCCGTGCGCTGGCGCGTGTCCGTGACGGACCCGGCTTAGGCCTGTGTCAGGAAATGGCCGCGGAGGCGGCGCTCTCGGGAAGCTCCTCGTCGAAGCAGCGTTGATAGAACTCGGCGACCGTTTCCCGTTCCAGCTCATCGCATTTGTTCAGGAACGTGACCCGGAAGGCGTATCCGATGTTACGGAATATCTCCGCGTTCTCGGCCCAGGTGATGACCGTACGCGGCGACATCACGGTTGAAAGGTTGCCCGCCATGAACGCGGTTCGGGTCAGGTCAGCGACGGTGACCATCTGGCCGACTTCCCTGCGACCGCGCTCGGTGTTGTAATTCGGGTTCTTCGACAGGACGATAGCGGTCTCGGCGTCATGTGACAGGTAGTTTAGCGTCGCGACGAGGGACCACCGATCCATCTGCGCCTGATTGATCTGCTGGACTCCGTGATAGAGACCCGTCGTGTCTCCCAGTCCAACGGTATTCGCCGTGGCGAATAGCCGGAAGTAAGGGTTGGGGGTGATCACCTCGTTCTGGTCAAGTAGGGTCAGTTTGCCGTCATGTTCGAGAATCCGCTGGATCACGAACATCACGTCCGGACGTCCGGCGTCGTATTCGTCGAAGACGATCGCCGTGGGGTTGCGCAGCGCCCAGGGCAGGATTCCCTCCTGAAATTCGGTGACCTGTTTTCCGTCCCTCACCTTGATCGCGTCCTTTCCGATCAGGTCGATTCGACTGATGTGGCTGTCAAGGTTCACCCGTACGCAGGGCCAGTTGAGGCGGCAGGCAACCTGCTCGATGTGGGTCGATTTGCCGGTACCATGGTAGCCCTGGATGATTAGGCGCCGGTTTCGGGAAAACGCCGCGAGGATCGCGAGAGTGGTGTCCGGGTCGAACTTGTAGTTCGCGTCAAGCTGGGGCACGCGTTCGGTCGGTGCCTCGAAAGCCATGACCGTCATATCGCTGTCGATGCCAAATCTGTCGCGGACCGAAACCCGTTCGGTGGGTTTATGGTCCGCGTATGGGCTGCCGTCCGCCATCTGTTTCCTCGTCCTGAAATGGGAACCGGTTCCGGCGGGACGCTCCCCGCACCATTGGCCTAGATGGAGGATAGCGCGGCAAACGTCAACGCCGCCTGGACCGCGTCCGCGAACCGGCCCGCGGGAGTGCCGGCCGGACGGTCCCCGAACCTTCCGGAAGCGGTCTCCCGGATGGCCGGCAGATCGCGTCCGGGCGTCTCCCGGCAGCCCGGTCGAAGCTAGAAATTCCTGCTATCCTTGATTTGGTCCCAGGCCCAGACAACCTGCTGGAGATGTTCCTCGTCGGCCCTGTTCCCGTCATTCATGTCGGGATGGAGATCCTTGACCAGGTTTTTGTACTGACTTCGGATCTCCGACTTGCTCCAGTGATCCCGGGCGTCGAGTATGTCGAGCGCGCGCCGTTCTTTCACCGGCAGCGCCCTTCGTCCAGCCTTCGCTTTCCCGGGGTTGCGGGTGGCGTTTTCGCCAAGGACCTGATGCGGGTCGTCGATGCCCAGCCGGGACCAGGCGCGCTGTTCCTCACCGGGTTTCCGGAACGGCTTGGTCGGACGTTCCCATACGCGGTCCCGGTCGATCAGAGACTGGAATTCCTCTTCCGTGGTGCCGTTGAAAAAGTTCCATTTCAGGTTGTATTCCCGGACATGGTCCTTGCAGAACCACAGAAACTCGTCCAATTGATCGGGCGACTTCGGCGCGCGGTAAAGGCCGTCCTCCCTGCAGCCGGGATGGTTGCATTTCCGCCTTGAGGTCTCGAACGCACCGGACATGCCGCGTTTTCCGCGCGCAAGCTTTTTCTTTGCGGATGACACGCGCAAGTCGAAGCCAAAGGGATCCGGATCGCTCATCTTGGACCGTCTTTCCGACATGGTCGGACGAGTTTATGGATTTAGGCGCAACTGAAAAGGGGGCATGGGAAAAAAATGCGGATAGCTCGCGAGATCGAAACCTGCCTGAATCTAGCGTTTCGGCCGCATCGGCTGAAGGTCATCGACGAGAGCGAGAAACACCGGGGTCATGCGGGTTTCCGCGACGGAGGGGAAAGCCATTTCCGGGTCGAGATCGCGGCGGACGCGTTCGCCTCGATGGGCAGGGTGGAGCGGCACCGCGCGGTCCACGCGGCGCTTGGAAAGGATCTGATGGGCCGCATCCACGCGCTCGCGCTCAGGACGGATGTATAGACCGCGCGCCGCGCGGTTCGTGAATGCATGCCGACGATAGCGGGAAAGGGTGAGGGCCAGCGCCGTATCGCGCAGGTTCAACGGTCCCGCCGGAACCGGACCGTCGAAATCCGCACGGATAGTCTCAAGCCGCTACACCTACAAGAGCGACTTGGATTCGTTCATGATTGTGGCAACCTGCGCAAGACCCTGGGCTTCGGCTTTGCGGATCAAGGCTTCAACATCGAGTGCTGGATCCACAAACCGGTTCCGCATGCGTTGTAACGCAGAGAGAGCCTCTGACATATCCAGCTCAATTGTGTTCGCGATGAAGCTATCCGCAGAAATTGCACCAATATTATGCGGGGCCAGCACTGCATCGGGAAAGTGCCTGAGGTTATCGGTGACGATCACGGCAGCGGATGTCGCGATCGCGGCCGCCAAGACATGAACGTCGTCCGGATCCGGCAAGGCAAGCTGGGCTTCAAAGACTTCGTAATTCGTTACAAGCGACTCCGGGAATGCCTCCTCAATCTTGGTCCGCTGTTCTGCGCCGACTTCTCCTTCCGTGACCTTGGATATCGCCCTCTCGGTTTCATCCAGAATGCGTTCGCTCCACCGTGGTCGGAACATACCCACCTCAGCCAAGCTGAGCAGCATGTTTCGGCGCAGGGCTCCGCTGAGGACACAGGCATCGATCAGGGTTGTGAATCGATCCGCGAACCCGCTCATATAAGACCGGCTTCGGCATCAGTCCGCGCAAGAGTGTCCAAGGCCTCTGAACGTCGTGCGTCCCGCTTTTTCTTGTAGGCAAAGAGATCCTCCGCCTTGACGCGCCTGTGCCGTCCGGTCTTTGTGAATGGCATCTCATCGTTTTCAAGGAGCTTCACCAAATAGGGCCGAGACACGTTCAGCAGATCGGCAGCTTGCTGTGTCGTCAACTTGGAACCGACCGGAATCATGCGGAACCCGCGTCCGCTGGAGACGAGCCGCAAGACTTCAAGCAGAGAGGCCACGAGGGCTGGCATCAGTGTTGCGGTCTGGGTCTTTCCGTCCTCGAGAGCGAGAGACAGAGTTGTCGATCCATCCGCATTCATCTGGGCCGTGACAAGGGTTCGGAGCTGTTCGGCATTCTTGATTTCGACCTCGTCCGGCAACCGGTCAAAAAACGCTTCGTTCTTAAGGGCGGTCATGGCATGCTCACGGTGTCGCTTGTCTGTTGGGGGGAATGTCGCTGCTACCCGTGCCAATCGCAAGAGCCTCTTGCACAATTATCGCGATTCCGGCGGCCTTGGCCAGCCTCCGGCCCGTCCGCCCGGGGTTCCGACACCGGACTCCGGGGTCTCCGGGGGCGGGCGGTGCCGCCTGAGCCGAGCGAAAGCCCGGCATCCCAGCCCGGCACCGCCGCGACCTTGACGAAGCCGCCGGGCTTGCCGGTGGTCACCCTGGCGGCGGGACCGTACCTACGACGCCAGCACCGGAACGACTTCACCGATACCCCGCGGGACTCGCGGAAGCTGACCCGCGTGCCGTCCCAGCACTCGAACTCCGCCATCAGGGCCAGGCGATCAGCCTCGCTCCAAAGCTTCCGGGTGAAGCCGTTAACTTCCATCGCCGCCGCATAATCTGCCATGAAGTAACCTCCGGTCAGGGTGAATGGACCGGAAGATGCTCTCGCGCGAAGGCGGACAAAATCAAGGCACGAGCAAAACGTCGTGCTTTAACCGCTTACGAATACGCACCTCTTTCATACCGGAGAGACGGCTCCATATCCAGGCATGGCCGTCGAAAAAAGCCCGTTTCCCGGGAAAAACCGCCCGGCCGCGGAGTTCTGCAAGAGGCTCTCCTGACACTTGACGGGTGCCCGCGCCCGTGGCGGTCGTATCCGGAATTGCCGGGAGCGAATGGGATACAACTTCCTTCGGTCATGCCGTCTCCACCGGAGACGGGAAAAATCGCGCCGCCGATGGAGTCGCATCGCTTGACCCGGTGTTCCCGCGCGGGTACCTAGCGTTCAGGGTGGGCCTGTAGCTCAATCGGTCAGAGCAGAGCGCTCATAACGCTTTGGTTGGGGGTTCGAGTCCCTCCGGGCCTACCATGGACGAAATCAAGTCTCCGCCGCATGGATCGTCCACCAACGCCGGGGAATCATGTGGAGCGGGCCGCTTCCCGCTCCGTCCGCCAATGCGGCCCGCCCCGCGACGCCACGTGTTTCCGGACGGACGGTCAAGGATCGTCGCTACTCCGGAACCAGCGTTGTCACTCCCACCGCCGCCGCGCGCGCGAGGTTGGCGTCAAGCGACATGGGTATGTATTCCCCACGGCGCCAGAGCCGACCCAGGTCGTCATAATGACGGCTTAGCGGATGCCCGGACTGACCCGTGGAGATGATGAACACCGAGCTGTCCGGGTCGGCGAAGTCATACACGCCGCGATAACCGGCGCCGTGAACATTCAGGAACGGTGTGGGGTCCCGTCCCGAAGTTCGGCCCCGGCGCAGCGTGTCGTCACCGCCGCCGGTCGACTGGCGGATATTGACCATCCAGCCCAGAATCGGCGCTCGGCCCAGAATCTGGTTGTCATGCGCGGCCTGGTGCGCGTCGCCCCAGCGGAGACTTTCCAGCGCTGATCCGTGGGTTTCGTCCAACCAGACCAGTGCGTCGCTGAGCGCGAGATCCGCCATCTCGGCGCACGTCTCGACCCGTTCCGACCGAATCACGTCGCACCATACGCCCGCGTCGAAGACATCACGAAAAACCCGCTCTATGAACGCCGGTTCCAGGTTGCCGTACTCACTGGCAAGCGGCCCGAGTTCGTCCCGAATCAGCCGCTCCTGAAGCGCGCGCATCCATGCGGCGTATATTAGGGGTTCGGGGAGGTGCTCGTTCATCTCGCCGTTCCACTCGGCCAGCAGTTCCAGCGCGACCTGTCTCTGCCGTTTCAGGGTTCCCTCCGGGGCGGCCTCACCGGAATACCAAAGTTCCTTCCCGACAAGCGGCAGAAGCGTCTGGGCGGAGGGACTGACCTCATCCAGCTGCGCCTCGATGAAACTCTCCCGGGTGTGTACCTCACGGTTCTGCATCAGGAACCGCCAGCGGCGAACGCGCTGCGTATCGCCGTAGAAATGGCTCACATGCAACGGAAAGGGGCGTTCCAGCGCCTTGTTGTTGGTGTTTCCCACGATTCCACCCGGCGGGGCCACGAATTCCGGATTATAGGAGTAGGGCATGCGTCCGAGCCAAAGGTTTTCCCTGACCCATCCCGGCGTCGGAATGCGGCCCTGGGTCTGGTGACGCGCCGATCGTCGTGGCATCGCGCCGATCGTTTTCATGGCGATGTCGCGGCTGTCGGCCAATATCAGGTTCTGGCTCGGCGCCACGTATCCTTCGGCGATGGCCAGACCGTCCTCCACCGAATTCGCGCCCATCAGCGCGATGGCGCTGGTCATTGACGTGTCAGCGGGCCAGAGCACTGTCCAGGCGAGCGACGCGACATGACCGGCCGGGGTGATCGTATCGAGGTTGAAATGGCTCTCGCGCGTCGGGGCGGCGTCGTCCCCCCAGAGATCGCTATGCAGCACCGGCCCGTTTCCGGTCCACTGCAGGGTGACCGTCACCGGCTCGGAGTCCCTGACGTCGATGGTCGACGCGCGTTCGGCGATCGGCCGATATCCATCGGGTGTCAGGACCTCATTCGGATTGTCCGGGTTGAGCTTCTCGATGTATACGTCCTGATCGTCGAGATATGACGAAGTGAGCGCCCAGCCGAAGGTCTGCGACCGTCCCGCCAGGACGACGGGCATTCCCGGAATGGTCGCCCCGATCACGTCACCCGCTTCCAGCTGAAGTCGCGCCAGGTACCATATCGTGGGCGCGGAGAATCCCAGATGCGGATCGTTGGCCATTAACGTTCCCCCGGATGCGGAGCGCGCCGGTGCGGTGGCCCAAGCGTTTGAGGCGCCAGCGAGGCCGCGCGGCCTGACCGGGGAAAGCGGGTCGCCGGACAGTGACGATGTCGCCGTACGGACCGGAAGGTCCGGAAAGATCTCGGCATATTCCGGAAGCGCCGCGACGCCGGCTCCCGGCGCCTCGTGCAGGAGGTCCGCTAGCCGTTCATTCGGCACCAGCAGGGACGTGCGGGCGCGGAGCACTTCCCGGTGAAGGTGTGGCGACAGCTGCAGTCCCATCAACTTGACGATGGCCAGTGAATCCGCCGGTCGCCATGCCTCGATCTGACCGGGGAAGAGAAAATTCTCCGGCGCGCCCCGGCCAAGCGCCTGCCTGTTCACGTGTTCGAGCCGGGCGTTCACTCCCGCCGCGTAGGCGTTGAGCGCGCGGGCCGTCCTCTCGTCCTGATATTCGACCGCGGTCTGGGATAGAGTGTAAAGGTCGAGCCGTCTCAGCAGCTTGTCGATGCTTACCGTCCGCTCGCCGAATAATTCCGAGAGGCGGCCCTGGACCGTACGCCGCATAATGATCATCTGCCAGAGTCGGTCCTGGGCATGCGCGAAACCCAGGCCAAAGAACACGTCCTCGTCCGACTGGCCGAATATGTGCGGCACGTTGGACGTACTCCGCACCATCTCCACGGTCGCCGCGATTCCGCGCACTTCATGGGTCGCCGAATAATCGGGTATGGACCGTGACGCGAACCAGTATGCGCAGGCTGTCGCAAGGGTGAATATAGCGACAAGCGCGGTTAATATACGCAGGAGCCAGGTGAAGGTGATTGCCATTGCCGGTCTTGCTTGACGGTGGGATTTAAGCGGTTAGTTAGCGGTCATTCGCGGTTCAGGCAATGATGGTGGTGGTCCAATGGCGAAAGTGGCTTTTCTCGGGCTTGGGGTGATGGGATATCCGATGGCCGGGCACCTGGCCTCGGCCGGGCATCGGGTGACCGTCTATAACCGCACGGCGGCGAAAGCGGAGTCCTGGGTGGAGGAACACGGGGGCGCCGCGGCCGGCAGCCCCGGCGCGGCGGCGGCGGGCGCGGAGTTCGTCATGGCCTGTGTCGGTAACGACGACGACCTGCGGGAAGTCTGCGAGGGCCCGGACGGGGCGTTCTCCGGCATGTCCGCCGGAGCGGTTTTCGTGGATCACACCACGGTTTCGGCGGCGGTGACCCGCGATCTGCACGCCGCGGCGACGGGTGCCGGATTCGACTTTGTGGACGCGCCCGTCTCCGGAGGGCAGGCCGGTGCCGAGAGCGGTCAGTTGGTTGTGATGTGCGGCGGCGGTGACGAGGCTTTCGCCAGGGCCGTTCCCGTCATAGGTTCCTATTCAAAGCTCTGCCGGCTGCTCGGCGAAAGCGGCGCGGGCCAGCTCACGAAAATGGTGAACCAGATCTGCATCGCCGGACTGGTGCAGGCTCTGTCGGAGGGTCTGCATTTCGCGGAGAAAGCCGGATTGGACGGACGCGCGGTGGTCGAGGTGATCGGCGGCGGCGCGGCCGGCTCCTGGCAGATGGCCAACCGTTACGGTACGATGCTCGACGATGAGTTCGATCATGGATTCGCCGTCGACTGGATGCGTAAGGATCTGGGAATCTGTCTTTCGGAGGCGAGCGGGAACGGAGCGTCGCTGCCGGTCACGGCATTGGTTGACCAGTTCTACAACGACGTACAGAAGCTGGGTGGCGGGCGCTGGGACACTTCCAGTCTACTGAGACGCCTCCGCGCGCTCGAGGGGCGGTAGGGCTTTCCGGCGGTATGGGACCGGAGCCCTCCGGCGCGTTCCGTGACGGGTCGCCGGGCCATGCGCCGGTCTCTCACCGTTCGCGCGGAATGCAGGCGGCCTGACGCCGCGTATCCCGGACCCGTGGCAATGATGGTTCCGCGGAGGTCCCGGCCGGATCGCTTCCGGGTCGCGGGCGGATTTCATGCCGGATGACGGCCCGTTTCCCCCATGCGGGAGCGCGACGCGAGGGCCGGTGGCGGAATGGCGTTGGACGTGACCGCCTGACGATGGTCCGCCCCGGCGGAGACGACGGTCACTTTCTGCCAGCCCAAGCCGCGGCAAGCCAGACCGTGACAAGCGCGAAGCTGAACGCCGCATTGATGTTGGGGATGGTGATGCCGAGCATCTGCCAGGCAATCTCGTCGCAACGGACCAGCGGCGCATCCATTATGCGCTCGAGCAGCTGCTCCGGCGACAGGCCGGCGGTTTCGTTTCCGCCGCAGGTGGCCGGGCCCTCCCAGATTCCCCTCTCCACTCCCGAGTGATAGACCCCGACCGCGCCGGAGGTCGCGGCCGCGACGGCGCCGAGCGGGATCAGCGGAACGCCCGGCCTGAGAAGCGCGAGGACCCCGACCGCGACGGCGGCGCCGTGCGGCCAGCGCTGCCAGACGCACATCCGGCATGGCTCGAAACCGATATACTGAAATATCCACGCTCCCGCCAGGAGCGCGGCCGAGCCCAGGGACGCGGCCAGGACCAGATTGGTGCGCGTGATCAGGCCGGTACGTTTCATGACATGCCCGCCAGAAGAATTCCTCCCAAAAGCAGCAGTATGAATAGGGTGAACACCAGGCCAAGCCGGCGCTCAATGAAGCCGCGGATAGGCAGGCCGAATTTCCATAGCAGCGTCGCCACGATGAAGAAACGCAGACCCCTCGCGATAATGGAGGAGACGATGAAGACGGACATGTCCAGCCCCGTCGCGCCGCTGAGAACCGTTATGACCTTGTAGGGAAAGGGCGTGATGCCCGCGAACAGTACCGCCCACGCCCCCCATTCGTTATAGCTTTGGCCGAAGCGCTCGAATAGCCCGTCCTTGCCGTATAGTTCGAGTATGGCGTGGCCAACCGACTCGAAGAGCCAGTATCCGATGCAGTAGCCGACGATGCCGCCCGCGACGGACGCCGCGAGACAGGCCGACGCGATAATGAATGCGCGGTGGGGGGCGGCGAGAATCATCGGGATCATGAGAACGTCCGGCGGGATCGGAAAAACAGAGCTTTCCGCAAACGCCACAACGGCAAGCGCCGGGAGGGCATTCCGCGACCGCGCGAGCGAAACGGTCCGATCGTACAGTCTCTGGATCATCCCTGCATGCCGTTTTCGTGTTCGGGCCACTGTGGTCCCGCCGGTCGCGGGTCTCTCGGGCACCACCTTTTCAGGGCAATTCCGTCTGGAGTGCAATACCCTTGCATATGCCATTCGGTGAGGTGACGTTTCGCGTCAAATCGACCGCTCTCTCCTCTCTCCCAGGACCATTTTATTTTGGGGTTCCAGTGCCTGACGTGACGGCAGGCGGGCGTGTCTGAGGCGGTTCGAGCCGCCGTCGCACCGGTTGCGACGATGCCTGCTTGCCGTCCTGAGCTTTCCGAACACGGTTTTCGGCGTGTCCGGGCACGGCTGTCCCGTCGCGCCGTCCCGCGGCGCGTTCCGCGTGCCCTTCACGCGGTCAGGATCGAAGGATCATGTGCCGGGTGGGCCCAGGATCAGGTCGAGGGCCTCCTGGGCGCGGGCGGCGTAGTGCCGGTTGGCCTCGGGCATGTAGCCGAAGCGACCGTCGCATCGCACGATGGCGATGGCGGCGTTGGTCAGGCAGGAGAGGTTGCGTGGCAGATTGCGGACGTGAGCCCGGCAGCGGTCCTCGTCGTAGGTGAAATCGCGTACGTAGTGCACGCGGTTCTCTATGGTCCAGTGGTTGCGCACCAGTTCGAGAAGCGCCTCCGGTCCGGCGCGGTCCGGGCCGAGCGAGGTGAGGCACCAGGTCACCTCGAGGCTGCGCTCGCCGGTCCTGGGGACCTCGCGCTCGCGTTCGACGCGGATGGCCTGGCGGCGCCCGTGAAGGGCGGCGTAGCCGTCCCATTCGGCGCCGGTGAGGTCGACGACGTCGCAGCGGCGGCGCTCGAGGCGTCCATGGCCCTTGTCGACGGTCTCGTGCGAGGGCGCGCCGGTGAAGTCGATCGCCCTGAGATCGTCTTGGATGGTCTTCTGGTTGTCCTTGACCGCGGTGACGACGTAGTCGGCGCGGCGTCCGAGAAGGCTGCGCGCGGTCTCGTGCTGGGCGTGCATCGCGTCCATGGTGACGACGCGTCCGGTCACGTCGAGGTCACTGGAAAGCCTCCGCACGGCCGGGATCTCGTTGCTCCTGTCCCCGACCCCGGCCTGCCGGAGCACCAGGCCGGTCCCGTGCTCGACCGCCGCGACCATCATCCGCCGCCCGTCCCCGGTCTGCCTCGAGGTGCCGCGGATGTCCTTGCCGTCCATGGCGAGCGGCGTGTCGGCGCCGGCCTGCCGTGCGGTCCAGCGGCCGATGGCGTCGTCCAGCGTCTCGGGCGGCAGGTCGGCGAGGATGTTGTGGAAGGTGGTGATCGAGGGCGCGGTGTAGCGCTGTTTGCTCGGGCTGAAGAACGCTCCCACCGCCTTGAGCTGCTCTTGGGAGAGCGGGGCGGCGAACTGGGCGAAGGCGGTGACGCCGCGGTAGCCGGCGAGCCGGGCGGCCACGGCGACCGCCAGCACGCTCGCCAGGGGATAGCGCCTGCCCCGGGCGCTGCGGTATTCCGGCACCTCGCCTAGGCACGCGAACAGGCTGCGCAGCCGGGGCGCGGCCATCGGTGCCGCGTCGTCGTACTGCCGCGCGTTCCACTCTTCCGGGATCCCGTCCCGGCTCAGCGCCCCGGCGGCGTCGGCGGCGAGTTCGTACATGAAGATCTCCTTGGGCTGGCCGTGATGGCGCCAGCGCGCGGTGCCGCCGGATTCGCGCGCGAAGCCGCGCGTCAGCCCCAGCGAGCGCCAGTTCGACGCGCGGTAGCAGGCGCCCGTGAACCTCGAGACGTCGACGAACGTCTCCGCGAGGAAGGCCGGGTAGCCGTGCGCTGCCTCGACGTCCGCGGACAGCCGGCGCAGGCTCAGGCCCAGCACGCGGGACGCCAGGTTCGGCACCCGTCGGGGCGTGAGGATGACGAAACGGGAGTTGTTGCAGACCAGGTGCAGGCGCCGGAACTTCTGATCCTGCGACCACCCGATCCAGCGGTCGCGCGCGGCCAGCTTGAACGCGCCCGGCTGCCAGCCGATCAGCGCGAGCCAGGTCTCGCCGTGCAGCGCGACATGGCGCAGGCCCTTGCCGATGATGCCGTGGAACCGCAGGTAGTGATGCTCCTCGACCAGACGGTCCCAGAGCCGGTGCTCACGCCCGCCGCGGGTCGGGCGGACCGTGACCTCGCGCAGGTCGACGGACGAACCCGGTGTCGGAAGAATCACCATGGACGTCAGGCTGCCACATGGAAAACGAAATGGCCACCCCCGAAATCACGGCGTGGCGGTCACTGGGCCGACAATAAAATCGCCC
>JAPOUP010000010.1 GCA_026708635.1 Rhodobacter sp. | reverse complement strand
TTTTTTCATTCCGTCCCCGATCGCGGCCAGTATCCGTTTCAGGCGCGGGCGCCTGGCCCTAGCGTATATGCCTACCCATCGAATGTTGAAAGAGAGTTCGGTTCCGGCCTTTCCCGGTTCTTGGCGCACCGCAGGGACGATGTCGCCTGTCAGTGATGGAACCGAGCGGGAGGAAGCGGAGCGCGGACGTCCAGCGTCCATGGAAGGGGAACGGAGCCCGGACCGGACGCTCATTTGGCGCGGGGCGCGATCCCGGACGTCCCGGCGGGAGCCTGCGGCCGGCCGGGACGGTCGGCATGAGTCCGATCTACAGGAAATCAAGATCGGGTGGGAAGCGTGTGTCATGGGCGGACCGCGCCCGGACCCGGTCGGAAGTGCCTTACTTAAAGGGATTTACGGCGGTGGCCATACCGGTGACATCCCGTCCGCGGGGCTCCTGAAGCGCTAAAGCCAGCGCCATAACTGTATGGTCCGCGTCCGCGATGGCTCGGGGCGTTCCCGCCGATCCGTATATAGAAGGCGTACAACCCGTAGTGTCTATGCATTCGTGATTGGGCCCGGCTGGCCCAGGCACATCGGACGGAAGTTCCCGTTCGCGCACCGCCCGCCTGTCCGGGTCGAGGCGCCCTCCGGGTTCGTTGCGGATGAATGCCTCCAGCCCGTACAATGCGCCACAGGGAACCCGCCTGTGACGGTGTTGCGGCGGGAGGCTGCCCCTCACGAGCCGTCTCTAGATGGTGACCGGCACCAGCTTGGCGCGTAAGGTTTTTTCGAAGTCGGCGCGGGAGATCGTATCCGCGGCAAGAAGTTTCCTGTCGCTGTCCTCAAGGGTCAGTACTTCCCAGTGGTAACGGTGCAGGCGGATGGATCCGTCTGCCTCCCGGACGAGTTCGGGAACCATCCATATCACGTCCCCGGCGTCGAGATCCTGGGTTGGACTGGGGGAAACGCCGCCTAGTGAGTCGAAGAAGGGACGGTCAACGGCAACGGCGACCTTAGAGGCCCAGCGGCGTAAGGTCGGTCCCTTTATCTGCAGTTGCGGCATCAACCGCTTGGCACTTGATGAGCGCCAGTCCGGTCGGCGTACTGAGTCAGGGAAAGGCGGCATACCATGGAAGTCGTCGCGCAGCGCCCGAAACATGGACGCCATACCCTTGCCCGAGAAATAGACGGCCTGGATCTCAAGCCCGTACCACCGAAGAGCGCCGGCCGCGTCGCGCGCGACAACGATGTCGATCAGTCCAGCGGGCTTTTCGGTCGTCGGTGATTTCATGAAAGGTACTTCCCTTGCGGCGGACAGTCCGTCGGCGGGAAACCCGACGATCTCGGCAAGCCAGGAAATCAGCATCCGGTCTTGCTCGAAGCGGTTCGGACAGACCGCGACCGGCGTGCCTCTGGGTGCAGCGATGCGCCCGTCGGCGCCGGCCTCGTAATGCTGAAGCGCACAGACGCCGCCGGGCTTGCCGCAGCGCTGGATACTCCTTTGGAACGGACAGGGCGGCACCGGATTGGCTCCGGTTTCCTTCAATGCGGTGCGGGCGAGTTCCCGGCGCTCCCGGGGAGCAACGGACAGGAACGGGTGGCCATACCACTCGGCTATACCGTAACGCGGCTTCACGTGCCGAACGTCCGGTCTCGGGTGATCACCAGTTCCGGCAGCTTTGTATGATGGGTCGTTTTCATCAGCACCTGCGCGGCGTGAAAGCCATGGATCGAGATCAGATCGATTACTTCGGGGGAGAGGTCATAGGTCATCAGGAAGCTCACGTTACTGCCGGCAAGTATCCTGAACAGCGCCGCATGGTCGATCTCGTTGTGCTTGTAGAGACGCTTGCCGGCACGCTTGCCCCGGGCGGTATAGGGTGGGTCAACGAAGATAGCGGCATCGGATATCCTGGCGGCAACGATGGCTTCCAGAATGCCGGCACCGTCTCCGGTGCAGAAGGCGATCCGGTCCGCGTGCTCACCGATGGCGCGAATGCGATCGACCAGTGTTTCGGGATACCAGCGCGAGGTAACCCCGCGCCCGTTCTCGCCGACGCGGGGAAGCGACGCCCCTGGTGCGAGGATGCCACCGCGACGGGTGCGGTTGAGGACCAGCGTCCGGAAACCATGGTCGAGCAGGGTTTCCGGTTTGGTTTCCGCCAGGTGGTAGACCGCCTCTCTTGTGGGCTCGAAGTCAATGATCCGTGCGCATAGTTCGGGGCCATGGCGCAGTGCCGATTGCCAGAAGGCGGCTACGTCCGCATCGATCTCGATCATCAGGCAGCGGTCGACTAAGCCCTCCATCACCGCGGTCAGCGACACGATGCCGCCGCCCGCGAAGGGCTCTATGAGAAGGCTGGGAGCGTCGGCCTTTCGCAGCCAGGCACGGATATGGGGAACGAGCCAGGTCTTTCCGCCGGGATAACGCAATGGGCTGCGTTGCGGCACGCTGGCGACATTGACCGCCGGAATCGGGGAAACCGGGAGGCGAAACACCGGGCCGGGCCCGGGAAAACGCGGTGTTTCGCGCGGCGGCGGATGGGCTGGCATGTCTGCCATCGAATTCCTTCCCTGCGATGCCGGGCACATGTTCGCGTCATGCGCCCAGAGGCTCGCACAGTCCATTGTATGGCGGCAGCGGCTGGCTGACAATAAATTCTGGCCATTAAGCAGGGTCACCCCACGCTGATTTTTCTTGACAGCGAACCGCCACCTCGGCCCGGAAATCCGGAAAACGAATCGCCTTTCGGGCCCGAAAGGAGCCGTTTCGGTATCCGGACGGCCACCGCCAGCGGCAAACCGGCCAGAACCAGCCACCTCGATACCTGATCCGGACGCCAAGCGACACGCTCACCATAGCGTGGGAAAGTCCTGGCCATTAAGTCACGGATCGACGTACGGCGGTCAGACCGACCCCTGTCGGATTCGGCACGATGTTGGCCGGCATGGATTTCCCTTGCTCGCCGATCAAATTGACGCGGCCGAAGTCAGGGTGGTCTTATGTTGCGTCCACACATGTAATTCCAGGGGCTGGAAGCGCGGTTCCGGTTTCGCTATAGCGATCACCGGACTGGCTGTATGCGCATATGGGCCCACCAACCCGATGCGCTGAGGGCGCGAACGCGCGATCACGATGTCCTTATCAAGTTGGGGGTTTCACGCGGGTGTCCGGTGACTCCCGATTGACGCCCTATATATTTAGGGGTTACGAACCGTCCACGGCACCGGTTTGGCGGCTGCGCCGGGACAGGGAAATCACGATCCGGGTCAGGTTGCCCTGACGTGCGGGACTTGAGGGT
>JAPOUP010000298.1 GCA_026708635.1 Rhodobacter sp. | reverse complement strand
CCAAATGACTGCGGTAATCGCCGATGCATTATCCATAAAGTCTCTTGAATTATTGATAAAACGTGATATATGTTTCACTAAAGCAAAAATAGTAATATAATGACTCAAATATGACGCATAAAATTGATTTCGGTCTTGCGACCAGCCAGGCCATCGAAGATGCCCTCGGCGAACGAATCGAGGAGATTCGCCTGAAGCGCAACATCACACAGAGCCGTCTGGCGCGCGAAGCCGGTGTTTCGCGCAGCACCGTCACCCGGCTTGCCCGGAAAGGAAAGGGCATCTCCCTTGATAGCCTAATCCGTATCCTCAAAGCGCTGCGACTAGAGGACAACCTGGGAACGCTTCTGCCCGAACCCGGCTTAAGCCCGCTCGAGGAACTGGAGAAGGGGAGCCGTCCCGCCCGGCGACGCGCCCGCGCCGGAAAACAGGACCGGAAAAAATGGACGTGGCAGGATTGAGGGATAGGCGTCATGACCACCGCCAGCGTCGAGCTATGGGGCAAGCGCATTGGCGCCGTGACATGGGTGGCGAACCGCGGGATCTGTATCTTTCAGTATACCCCTGAATTTGGATCAAGCGGCATTGAGGTTTCCCCTTTGCAAATGCCGTCACGGGAAACGCCCTACGAATTCCCGGGCCTGAGCAAAGAAACGTTCAAGGGACTTCCCGGTATGCTGGCCGACAGTTTGCCCGACAGATTCGGTAACGCCCTTATCAATGCCTGGCTCGCGTGCCAGAGGCGAACGGAAGCGAGTTTCAACCCGGTTGAGCGGCTTTGCTATACAGGAACACGCGGCATGGGTGCGCTTGAATACAGGCCCGCAATAACCGGCCCGTCAACAGCGGCGCGAAAAGTGGAGGTGAGCCGGCTCGTCGCACTGTCGAGTCGGGTTTTGAGTGACCGGGAGAATCTCACCGGTCGCCTGTCCGGCGAGAAAGACGCTCGGGACATCGAGGACATATTGCGCGTCGGCACATCCGCCGGCGGCGCCAGGGCAAAGGCGACCCTCGCATGGAATGAGAGGACGGGCGAATTCCGGTCCGGCCAGATCGAGGCTGGATCGGGCTACACTCACTGGCTCATTAAGTTCGATGGCGTGGACGAAAACAGGGACGGGGAACTCGCCGACCCGAAAGGGTTCGGGCGCATTGAATACGCCTATCATCTCATGGCGGTAAAGGCCGGTATCGTCATGATGCCATGCCGCCTGCACGAGGAAGGTGGGCGGGCGCATTTCATGGCCAAACGCTTTGACCGAACCGATGCGGGCGACAAGCTGCATTACCAGTCCTTGTGCGCTCTGCGGCATTTCGATTTCAACATGGCGGGTGTCTATTCCTACGAACAGGCGCTCCAGACAATCAGATCCCTGACCCTTCCGGCTGAGGATATCGAACAACAGGTGCGCCGTGCGCTGTTCAATATCATCGCGCGCAATCAGGACGATCATGTCAAGAATATCGGATTTATCATGGACAAAGAGGGTGAATGGCGTCTCTCGCCGGCCTTTGACGTAGTCTACAGCTATAACCCGAATGGCTCGTGGACGTTCCAGCATCAAATGAGTCTCGGCGGCAAACGCGACGGATTTCATTTGAGCGACCTGGTCGCGTTTGGAGAATTCGCTGGACTGAAAAGGCGTAGGGCAAATGCCGTCATCGCGGAAATCATCGCGGCCGTGAGGCAATGGACGGAGTTTGCGGAGCGGGCGAAAGTTCATGACGGGCATATCGTCCGAATCCAGCGCACCCTCCGCATCAATGCCTTCATTCGGAATTGAGATTCGGTACGAAAGGCCAATTCATGACAAAGCCGCAAACCCGATCCGGCCCGTTTCACACCAACAGTTCGCTCCTTCCGTGAAGCAAGCCTGCAAGGCGCTGTGTTCATTCAATTTTCTCGGAGTATCAATCGCCACAAATCCCGGCACGCGCCGTTCCGCAATCACATAGTCACCGAATCGATTCGATCCCCGGTCCCGTCTGGACCGCAATTGTTCCGTCGGGCCGTGTGAAGCCCGGTGAAACCGTTCGGTTCCACGGGGACGGAGCGCATGGGTTTGCTGCCAGATGGGCATCATCATGAAAGAAAGCATGAGTTCGGGACCGTTCCACCCTTCTTTGTGATCGTTCCACCGCTTGCCGGCAATGCCTGCGCGAAGGCGAGCATTCCGGCAAGCGCTCCATGAAGCCGTGGGACCGTTCCCGGACCGCCGCGCGGTGCGCGCGAGACAGCGGGTTTCCCGGCGATCCGGCCAAGGCCCGCGTCCGGCGGCAGGCAAGTGCAGGCCCTGACCGCACGTTTGCTCGCCGCCGGTGCATCCGGCCCGGACGCCCGTCGCGATCACGTCCTGCCGGAGGCGGCGATCACGGGTTCCGGAACGCGCAGCCGCCGTCAGCGCCCGTCGCTCCCCGATCACGGCACGAGTTCGCCATCCGCCGTCGGCGAGTGCGCGCGCCTTGGGGATCAAGCGGCGCACCCTGGACCTCATCCAGCTGTCCGGCCCCCACTCGGCGGCCACGGCCTCGCCCCAAACGTCCTCCGCGATCATGCGCTGCGTCCGGCCGGCATCGATCGCCCGCATCACTTCCACCAGAAGCTCCGTCCCCTCGTCCCGCCCCGCCGACCCCGAACCTTCCGAGGGACGGGATGTCCCGCCACGCTCCAGAAGTCCTGCATGCGCCGCATCGAGTGCGGGATCCGCAGGCCGAACCCGTGCTTGACCGAGAGCCCTCCCTCCATCGGGAACCGCGCCGCGCCACGAAGGCGAACCTGCACCGCCGAGCCGCCGGCCTCGACCTTGAGCACGAGGTGCCGTCGAGAAGGCGGAGGCCCTCGACATTGCCGCCTTCGCCGACGACCTCGGCGAGCGGCGGCTCGTCCGGATCGACGAAGGCCTCGGGCATGGCGTCCTGGCGCCAGAACGGGGAGGCGGGTCCTCCCGCGTCATGCGGGTCCTGCCATGCGAGCAGCTCGAATTCCGCGGCGTCGAGGTCGGCCTCCGACTGCACCCTGATCCGGAACGGCCCCGGCTCGGTCTCCGGCTCCGCGGCCTGCGTCGCATGACGGTCCCAGGTGTCGAGGTAGCCGCGGACATGCCTGAGCACGCCCCAGGCCAGCTGTTGTCAGGCAGGTGCGGCGGGGGAAGATGAGGGCATTTCCTGGCTCACATCCCATCGTGCAAGAAACGCCACCCTGTTCATCACTTTCGGCACTGGATGGCTTCAAAGAGAACCTTCCGGGCTTGCGTCAAAGCTCTTGCGCTTTCGCAATTCCGGAATGCCGGAACGGGCACGGCAAGTCTCCACGGGATCGCGCCTGGTCTTCTACCGCCGACCCGGCCTGTAGTCCCGCGGGTCGAGACAGGCATCGTAGAATTCACGATCCATTCGGAACCAGTCCGTGCGGTTGATCCCGCGCAGTCCAGCCTGCAACCATGTCCACGAGCTCCGCGTCGGGAAGCTCACGCAATTCCCTCACGCAGATTTGTCCGTGCGCGTTTGTGGATTGAAGCGCCACAAAATTGCCTCTGGTGGCGGATTTCCGTATCAGCTTGCGAACCGTCGCCACGCATTCCTCCGAGTACGGGCGAACACCCGGGGTGCCATCGCGCCCGTAGCCGCACATCTCCTGCGGATCCCAAGCCGTTGCATCAAGCGTCGCGATCTTCCGTAATCAAATAGGCTCCGACCGGTTTTCATGTCGTGGATGCATACGTCCGTTCCTGACGGGATTGCAAGCGGAAATTTTCCGCGCTATCGTAATTAACTTACTGTAATAAAACGATTCGTCATCCCTGCGTCTCCATGTGACACTCCGTGTCCGTCACTGCGGATTCTACACTGTCTTCCGGCCCGGTTCACGGTTACGGTTTCCGGGAAATTCCCTAACCGAACAGATCCTGCGCCAGTTCAAGCGCCTCGATCATGACGTCAATCTCGTCCATCGTGTTATACAGGCCGAATGACGCCCGACAGGTCGCGGTAAGGCCAAGCCGCTCCATAAGGGGCCCCGCGCAGTGGTGGCCGGCGCGGACCGCGACGCCCTTCTTGTCCAATACGGTGGATATGTCGTGAGCGTGCGCCGCACCCTCCAGCGTGAAGCTGAATATCCCGGCCTTGTCGGAAGTGGTGCCCTGAAGTCTCAGCCTTTCCACGTCACCGAACCGGCTGACCGCGTAATCCCGAAGTGCCGTCTCATGCCGTTCGATGGCGGCCATGCCAAGCGTATCCAGATACTCGATCGCCACGCCGAGACCGATCATCTGGACAATGGGCGGAGTTCCCGCCTCGAATTTCAGCGGAGGGTCGTTCCACGATATCCGGTCCTTGTGAACCTCCTTGATCATAATCCCGCCACCGAGGAACGGAGACATCTCGGCCATTCGTTCCGACCTGCAGTAAATCGCTCCCGACCCCGACGGTCCGTACAGTTTATGCCCGGTGATCGTATAGAAATCGCAGCCTATGTCCCGCACGTCGACCCGCATGTGCATCGCGGCCTGCGAACCGTCGACCAGCACCGGAACCCCCCTGGCGCGGGCACCCTCCGAAATCGCCTTCACGTCGACCCGGGTTCCAAGAACGTTCGAGACGTGGCTAACCGCTATGAGCCGCGTCCTCGGAGTGATCGCGTCCAGCACTCTCTGCGGATCCAGATGGCCGTCATCGTCGATGTCAATCCAGACAAGCCTCACCCCCAGCCGCTCACGCAGGAAATGCCACGGAACGATATTCGCGTGATGCTCCATCACGGTGAGGATGATCTCGTCTCCCGCCTCCATCCTCGGCATCGCCCAACCGTACGCGACCATATTGATGCCCTCGGTCGTCCCGGAATTCATGACGATCTCGTTCTCATGCGCCGCATTGAGGAATCTACCGATCTTACCCCGCACCGCCTCGTATCTGTCTGTCATGAGATTCGACAGAAAATGCAGTCCCCTGTGAACGTTGGAATATTCCTGGCAATAGGAATGGGTGATCGCGTCAATGACCGCGCGCGGCTTCTGCGCCGACGCGCCATTGTCAAAATAGACCAACGGGCGGCCATTTACCTCCCGCGACAGGATCGGGAAGTCCCTGCGGATTTCATTCACGTCATACATCGGACCGACACTCCCGACATTGAGGCTAGACAAGCGCGACCAACAGGGAAAACCCGAAAAGGATGGCGAAAATCGAGAAAACAAGTCCGATGAACGTCATGAACAGCGACCGAAACCCATGCAGTTCGGCGCAGAAACTCGTAAGCAGAACAAAGACCAGCACAATGGAGAACAGACCTATCAGTTCGGCGACGATTGGAAAGACCAGCCAGAGCACGATCTGGAGAACGCTAACCAGATTGAGTACGAAGGTCATCCATGCCAGAAGGGACACCGCTCCGTCCAGCTCGCCGCTACCGCCGAAAACCCGCCCACCCCAGTGGAGCGCGTGGACCGAGATCACCGCGAAACCCACCTGGAAGATTCCGGCCATAACCGGCCTGTCGAGAATCATTACCGAGACCAGCGCCTGCACCGACGCTGTCTGGTCGGAAGCGTCGCCCATGGTCAGATAGATCCATAGCCAAAGCAGAATGGTGCTGACCACCGTGTTGAGGACCAGTGCCTGCCAGCGCTCCGAGCGGGAAAGGGCAACGGACATCGCCCAGCGCGCCTGCTGCCGCGGCGCCTTGATGGTCTCAAGCGCGTGCTGGATCAGAACCGCCGTGGCCGTCATGGAAACGCCCCGCCAGCTTCCGCCTCAACCATCGAAAACCACCAGATAACGCAGAATACGGCGTATCCGGCCAAGCCGGCGATCGCGGCCGCCGGTCCAGGACCGATAAACCCGCCGACCAGGCCGGCGACAAGTCCTAGCGGCGCGACCGCGAGCATGGACCAGAACAACGCCAGCCGCGCCGAATAGCCCGTCCCCCGCCCACCCAACGCGCCGGCCACGACGCGGGCGAGGAAGGCAACCGCGTACATCGCAAGGGGCGCGATGAACATCCAGCCGAACAGGGCGCCGCCAATTCGAATCTCCAGCGCCACGCTCCCGTCCATCGATACTTCCCGCTGCAGCCTGGGCCACTGGGCCAGACACGAAAGGCAGCAGGCAAGCAGCAGATACATCAGCACCCTACCCTCATCCCGCACACCATCCAGATGCCGCCTCATAACCGCTCCCGGCGACCGATAGGTCGCCACGATATCCGCAAGCAGCCCCATCAACCTCGACGTCGTCCCAGCCAGGCCTCAACAGCCGCGACGATATCCCGCGCGAGCGCCCCGTCCTCTATCTCGTCAATGGCTTCCGCGAGAAACGCGAGCACAAGCATGTCCTGAGCCTCCGTCCGCGGAATACCGCGCGACCGCAGATAGTAAAGCGCCTCCTCATCAATGGCGCCGCTTGTGGAGCCATGGCTGCACTGGACGTCGTCAGCATAGATTTCCAGTTCCGGTTTCGCGTAGAACTGCGCGTCGTCATCCAGAAGAAGCGACTGGCTGATCTGGTATCCGTCCGTCTTCTGCGCGCCCGGCCGAACAAGTATCTTACCCTGAAAGACACCGGTCGCGCCGTTCCGGAGAACCTTCTTGAACACCTGACGGCTGCGGCAGCCAGCCGCGTCATGGGTTACTAATACAGTGTCATCATGATGGAACTCTCCGTCACCCACGACAGCGCCCGCGACATGGGCCACCGCGTCAGGGCCGACGAGTTCCACAACGCACTCATTGCGTGTCAAGACACCGTTGACCGTCACCGTGAATGACTTGAACACGCTTTCCCGCCCAAGTCTTGCGAACGTATGCGTCATCGCGCGACGCTCGTGGTCCCGTCCCTGCGCCCTCACATGGTGGAACGCCGCGCCGTCAGCGATATCGATCTCCATGGATTTGTTGAATCTGGCCGCCGCGGGTCCGGTTTCCAAGAGCGTCAGGTCGGCACCCTCCTCCAGCTTGACGCAGTGATGCAGGATCGCGTCGGAAGTCTCGGAACGGTGCAGGTACATCAGGTTCACGGGCTTGGTGGCCTTTTCGGTGACGTGTATCATGACACCGTCGGTCGCGTAGGCGGTGTTAAGCGCGGCAAGCGGACGGGCGATCGGGGAATGACTTCGCGCCTCCAGCACGCCGTAGAGCTCGCTCGCCCAGTGGATATCCATCCGCGACACCTCGCAAAGGCGCTCGACGTGAACCCCGGAGAGCGACAGGTCGTCCGATAGATCGGGAGCGAAAACCCCATCGATGAACACGATTCTCAGCCTGTCGACGCTATCGAACAGGGTCGCCTCATACGGGACCAGCACGGCGGCGCGGGCGACCTCCGGGTCGGTAAGGCTCTCGGGGCGGGTGTATTTCCAGTATTCGTCACGACGCCCGGGAAGTCCCAGGGCCAGTACCCGCTCCCGGGCATCCATCCGAACCCGCTCCGCCCAAGCAGCGCCAGGCGGTATCCGAAGCGTCGAAAGCCGCTCTTCGGTCGGGTCAACCCGGGGCTCCCGCGCGGACATTCAGGAAACCCCTTCCAGAATTCCGGAGTACCCGTTCTCCTCGACCTCGAGCGCGAGTTCCTTACCGCCAACCCTTACGATACGTCCGTCGACCATGATATGGACGACATCGGGCACGAGGTGATTGAGCAGCCGCTGGTAGTGGGTGATCACCAGAAACCCCCGCCCGTCGTCACGTAAGGCATTGACGCCCGCGGCGACCAGTTTCATCGCATCAACGTCCAGGCCCGAATCCGTCTCGTCGAGTATGCACATCCTCGGCTCAAGGATCGCCATCTGCAGGATTTCGTTGCGCTTCTTCTCGCCGCCCGAGAAACCGACATTGACCGGGCGTTTCAGCATATCCGCGTCAATACTGAGCTTGTCCGCCTTGATCCGGATAAGTTTCAGGAAATCACGCGCGCTGATCTCCTCCTCCTCGCGAACCTTGCGCTGCGCGTTCATCGCCGTACGAAGAAAGGTCATGTTTCCGACACCGGGGATTTCGACTGGATACTGGAAGGCGAGGAACAGGCCCGCCGCCGCCCGCTCCTCGGGTTCCATTTCAAGGACGTCATGACCCGACAGAACCGCCGAACCCTCTGTCACCTCGTAGCCGTCCCTGCCGGAGAGAACATAGGAAAGAGTAGACTTTCCCGATCCGTTCGGCCCCATGATCGCATGGACTTCTCCCGCACCGACCGTGAGGTCGACGCCCTTGAGGATGACTTTGTCCTCTTCCTCAAGTTTGGCATGTAAATTCTTGATTTCAAGCATTTTTCACCTCTGTGCGGACAGGTCTGGCCGACGTTGCCCGTTTTCGTCTGCGGTAGGGGCTACAAATCCCCGCCGTCTCCGTATCCAAGCGCGTGCCCACGTCTTACGGCATGTTTCATACGGGCGTCGGCGAAAGGCCGGCCCGGTGCGACACCAATCGCGGCAGACCCGCCGCCATCGGGATATTCGACGGCTTCGGGATCGTTCAGGCTGGACAGGGCGAGGTGGCGCGGGCGGCCCGCGCCGGCTCCATGGATATTCACGATTGGATCGGTCACTTCCCTCTCCAAACAAAACTCGCCAATAGACTGCCCAGAAAGCCGGACGCGCCGCCAAAACCCATGACCTGCCAAAGAGCCAGACCATCAGTCATGGTCGCGACGAACATGGCGAAAAACGCGCAGAACGCGCCGGTGGTAAGCGCCCAAACCAGAAAATCCCTCTTCATCCTTAAACCACTTCCAACCGCATTCCGACCGCGAACCTTTGTTCGCGGCATCCTCCACAACATGGCTCGGAAGTTTCCCGCCCCCACCCGCGATGCCTTACGCCAGTGTCCATCAGATGCCGTCACCGGGTTTCCTCGCGCGAGTCCCTCCCGGGTATTCAGCCCACACTTCCCTCAAGCGATATCGCGACAAGCTGCTGCGCCTCCATCGCAAACTCCATGGGAAGTTCCTGGAGCACCTCCTTGCAAAAGCCGTTGACGACAAGCGCGACCGCCTCTTCCTCGTCCATTCCACGCTGGCGACAGTAAAACAGCTGGTCATCATCCACCTTGGAGGTCGTCGCCTCGTGCTCGACACGGGACGTGTTGTTGCGGACCTCGATGTAAGGCACCGTGTGGGCTCCGCACGAATCACCGATCAACAGCGAGTCACATTGAGTGTAGTTGCGCGAGTCTCCGGCTTTCGGGTGAACCGAGACCTGTCCGCGATAGGTGTTCTGGGCCTTGCCGGCGCTGATACCCTTGGAAACTATACGCGACTTCGTGTCACGGCCGAGGTGGAGCATCTTGGTACCGGTATCCGCCTGCTGAACGTTGTTGGTTATGGCTATGGAATAGAATTCGCCCTGGCTGCCATCGCCCCGCAGCACACAGGAGGGGTATTTCCAGGTGATGGCCGATCCCGTTTCGACCTGCGTCCACATCACCTTGGAGCGGTCACCCCGGCAGTCGGCGCGCTTGGTGACGAAGTTGTAGATGCCGCCCCGCCCCTCCTCATCGCCCGGGAACCAGTTCTGCACGGTTGAATACTTGATTTCCGCGTCCTCGAGAGCGACGAGTTCAACAACGGCCGCGTGCAGCTGGTGCGTATCCCTCTGGGGCGCCGTGCAGCCTTCAAGGTAGCTCACGTAGGCGCCCCGGTCCGCGATGATCAGGGTACGTTCAAACTGGCCCGTGTTTTCCGCGTTTATGCGGAAGTAGGTTGACAGTTCCATCGGGCAACGCGTCCCCGGCGGCACGTACACGAAGGAACCGTCCGAGAACACCGCGCTGTTCAGCGTCGCGAAGTAATTGTCGCTGACGGGCACCACGGAACCGAGATACCGGCGCACCAGTTCGGGATGCTCCCTGAGGGCTTCGGACATCGAGCAGAAGATCACGCCGGCTTCCGCCAGTTCCTTCTGGAAGGTGGTTCCGACGGACACCGAATCGAAAACCGCGTCAACAGCGACTTTGCGGCCTTCCGCCGGAACGTCGCCCGCGCCTTCGACACCAGCAAGGACCATCTGTTCCCTGAGCGGAATTCCCAGCTTGCGGTAGGTTTCAAGAAGCTTCGGGTCCACCTCATCCAGTGACTTCGGCTTTTCCGACATGGCCTTTGGCGCCGCGTAATAGTACTGGTCCTGGTAATCGATGGCGGGATAGCTGACCATCGCCCAATCGGGTTCGCGCAGACCGTTCCAGCGCCGCAGCGCCTGAAGCCGCCAATCGGTCATCCAGTCCGGCTCGCCGTTCTTTTCCGAGATCATGCGGACTATGTCCTCGTTCAGGCCCTTGGGCGCGTAGTCCATCTCGATGTCGGTGGTCCAGCCATGCTTGTATTTTCCCGCAAGGGACTTGACGGCCTGGACCGTCTCCTCCTCGACGCCTTCCTTGACCTGTGTGCCCTCAAACGCATCCATGGCAGTCTCCTTTCAGGCGGCGCGACCGGCGACCCTGTTACGGGCCATCGTCCAGGCGTCTATGAAACGCCCGATGTTCTCTTCCGTCGTCGACGGCCCGAGCGACACCCTGACCGCCGAGCGGGCCGTCTCTCCATCATACCCCATAGCGCGGAGCACGCGACTCTCCCGCACCTTTCCGCTTGAACAGGCGGAACCCGACGAAATCGCGAAGCCCGCCAGATCCATCGCCATCACCTGCGTCTCCCCTTTCCATCCCGGAGAGGCGAAACACGAGGTGTTCGGTAGCCGAGGCGCATCCCTCCCGACGAAAATAGTCCGATGTGAGCCAGCCGCAATGCCGTTTTCTAGAATATTTCTAAGTTTGGCCACCTCCTCCCATACACCGGCGTCGAGATCCCGGACCGCGGCCTCGACCGCCGCCGCAAATCCCGCAATACCAATGACGTTCTCGGTGCCCGACCGTCTTCCCATCTCCTGTCCGCCACCCGGTATCCGCGGGTCCAGGCGGCAGCCGCGCCGCATAATCAGCGCCCCCACACCTTTCGGTCCACCAAGCTTGTGCGCCGAGACGAGCGCCATTTCCGCGCCGGTGCGGTCGAACGCGACCGGCAGTTTCCCCCAGGCCTGCGTCGCGTCGGAGACCGCCAGACCCCGGGGAAGTTCCTGGATGACCCCGGTTTCGGAGTTTGCCAGCTGCAGCGTCGACCGATCGGGTTCCGGAACGGCGACACGGCCCGCGCCGTCGGCGTCCAGTTCCAGGCCAACCCACGCGGCGACCGCCTCATGTTCGACCGCCGCGCCCTTCAGGTTTCTTTCCGCGAGCGCCAAGGTCGCCGCCTCCGTCGCACCCGACGTGAAGACGATCTCCCCGCCACCCGCGCCCAAAGCCTCCGCCACCCGGCCCCTGGCACGCTCCACCGTCGCCCGCACCGCCCTGCCCTCGAGGTGCACCGAAGAGGGATTCCCCAGCTGATCCATCGCGGTCGCCATCGCCGCCCTGGCCTCGGGCCTGAGAGGGGCGCCAGCGTTCCAGTCGAGGTAGATTCGTTCAGTCAAGCCCGCCGAACACCCGGCTTGGCGGGGCCTCAGCGGACCTCACCGGCCAATCCATCCGGCCGCCATCCACGGAGCGCTCCCTCGTGGCGGCCCGGCCAGAATTCGGCGGGGCCGATAAGAGACGGCCATGCCATCACTCGTCCACGACCGAAAAGATCGTCGGCACGGCCGGACAGGGCGCGAGCTCGTTGTTGGCGACGTCCGAGAGCCGCGTCTGGTGAAGAAAGACGTACACATGCGCGGAAAGGCACTCCCAGAGCCTGTTGGTCATCGACTGCGCCCGGCTTCCCGAAACGCCTCCCTGGGCACCGGCTCCGGTATGCAGCGCGCTCAGGGTCTCGTCCACCGCGCCAAGGATGTCGGAAACGCGGATCTCACTCGCCGGAACGGCGAGCTGGTATCCGCCTCCGGGACCGCGCGCGGATCTGACAAGTCCCGCGCGCCTCAGCTTGACAAACAGCTGCTCGAGGTAGGACAGGGAGATGTCCTGTCTTCTCGCTATCTCCGAGAGCGAGACGAGCGCGTCATCCGGCTGCTCGGAGAGATCCGCCAGCGCGACCATCGCGTACCGGCCTTTCGTGCTGAGCTTCACGTCACGCCCCCATACATTCACGCAACCGGCAGCCTTTCCATTGACAACGCTGGCCTAAATGGCTAATTCCATGCAGATCAAGGTCACCGATCGTAGAATGATTCTAAAGAAGTCGGTCTCACGCGTCAAGAATCGTTCTGACCGCGGAAGCAGATACGCGAGGATCAATGCCGGAAGTTATTTTTCAGGGCCCGGAAGGACGGCTTGAGGGTCGGTACCATCCGCAGAAAGCCAAAGACGCGCCGATCGCGATCATTCTGCACCCGCATCCGCAGTTCGGTGGCACGATGAACAATCGGGTTGTCTATAACCTGCATTATGAGTTTTTCCGGATGGGATTCAACGTACTCAGGTTCAATTTCCGGGGCGTTGGCCGAAGTCAGGGCGAATACGATCAGGGCGTGGGTGAACTGAGCGACGCGGCGTCGGCGCTCGATCACCTTCAGGTCATCAACCAGAATGCCAAGCATTGCTGGGTGGCGGGTTTCAGTTTCGGCGCCTGGATCGGAATGCAGCTTCTCATGAGGCGTCCGGAGATTTCCGGGTTCGTGAGCGTGTCACTGCCGGCGAACATGTACGATTTCTCCTTCCTCGCCCCCTGCCCGTCATCGGGCCTGATCATCAACGGCCTGGCGGACAAGGTCGCTCCACCGGAAGAGACCCGCAGGCTTGTCGAGAAACTCAAGGAGCAGAGGGGGATCACCATAACCCACACCGAGGTCGAGGAGGCCGGGCATTTTTTCGAGGAACCGCACATGGAGCCGATGCTCGCCCATGTAACCGGCTACGTCCGTCGCCGACTGACGGAGACGACCAGATAACGCATCCATCGGGGAACGGGAAAGCACCATCGTACCCGCTGGACGCGAGTGGGAACGGCACCGGGGTACCGAACGCCGGCACCCGGATAAGGGCAATGACCGTCCGAAGACGCCGCGGACCGGCGCGCCACGGTATGCCGACTTTCTCCCGATACCGAATTCGGATACGGTGCCCGTGGCTTATTTAGCGTGATGGAAAACAGGGAACGGATCGCATGACGAAGATCAAGGTGGAAAATCCCATCGTCGAGATGGATGGCGATGAAATGACCCGGATCATCTGGGATTTCATCAAGAAGAAGCTGATCCTGCCCTACATCGACGTCGGCCTGCTGTACTACGATCTTTCGATCCAGGAACGTGACAGGACGGATGACCGCATAACGGTTGACGCCGCCGAGAGAACCAGGGAGGTGGGCGTGGCCGTGAAATGCGCGACGATCACTCCCGACGAGGGCCGGGTCGAGGAGTTCGGCCTGAAAAAGATGTGGCGCAGTCCGAACGGCACGATCCGGAACATCCTGGGCGGGGTCATATTCCGCGCTCCGATCATCTGCCGGAACGTACCGCGGCTCGTTCCCGGCTGGACACAGCCCGTCGTGGTCGGCCGCCACGCGTTCGGCGACCAGTACAGGGCGACTGACTTCACTTTTCCCGGACCGGGCAAACTGACGATCAGGTTTGAGGGCTCCGACGGCCAGGTGATAGAGAGGGAGGTCTTTGACGCTCCCGGCGCGGGCGTCACCATGGCGATGTATAACCTTGACCAGTCCATCCGCGATTTCGCGCGCGCCTCAATGAACTATGGCCTCAACCTCGGCTGGCCCGTCTACCTGTCGACCAAGAATACGATTCTGAAGGCCTACGACGGCCGCTTCAAGGACATCTTCCAGGAGGTCTACGACGAGGAGTTCAGGGAGCGGTTCGAAGCCAGTGGACTCCACTACGAGCACCGGCTGATAGACGACATGGTCGCCGCCGCGCTGAAGTGGTCGGGAGGATATGTCTGGGCTTGCAAGAACTACGACGGAGACGTCCAGTCGGACACTCTGGCCCAGGGCTTCGGTTCCCTGGGGTTGATGACGTCCCAGTTGATGACGCCGGACGGGAAGGTTGTCGAGGCGGAGGCAGCGCACGGCACCGTCACGCGCCATTTCCGGCAGCACCAGGCGGGGAAAGAGACATCGACGAATTCGATCGCCTCGATCTACGCCTGGACGGGCGGACTCAGGCACCGCGCCAAGCTTGACGGCAACGAACCGCTGCGGAACTTCGCGGAGACGCTGGAGCGGGTGGTCGTCGAAACCGTCGAGGGCGGCAGCATGACCAAGGATCTCGCGCTGCTCGTGGGCCCGGACCAGAGGTGGCTGACCACGATGGGATTTCTGGAGAAGGTCGACGAGAACCTCAACGCGGCCCTGGCGTCGTGAAGCGGTCATCGACCCGGTCGCCCGGGGCTCAGGATTGCCGGCGTGACCGTCCCCGGCGCACCGAACCGTCCCGCTTCCGCAAGCCGCGCTCCAGGCGCCGCAGCGCCAGCGAAAGGCTGATGGTTACGGTCAGATAGATCAGGGCGACAACGTTGTAGGTCTCAAAATAGCGGAAGTTGCCCGCCGCGGTTATCTTGCCGAGCTGCGTCACGTCCAGCACGCCGAGCACCGAGACCAGGGAACTGTCTTTCACCAGCGCGACAAAGTCATTTCCGAGAGGCGGAAGGACGGTCCTGATCGCCTGTGGAAAGACGATGAACCGGAACCTGTTCCAGCCCGAAAGTCCCAGCGCCTGGCCGGCCTCGACTTGCCCCGCGGGCACGGACGCGAACCCGGCCCGGAACACTTCCGAAATGAAAGCCGAATAGGCGATTACAAGCGCCAGTACCGCCCGCCACAGCAACGGAAAGTCGCGCTGTCGAATCGGGTCAAGTCCAAGTCTGGCACCGATCCAGTTGAATGTCTCCACCAACGCCGGCGCCAGCACGAAGGCGACGTAGAGCAGCAGAACCAGAATCGGCACTCCACGCACGATTTCGACATAGAAACGCGCGAACTGGCGCACGAAACGCCATCTCGACGAACTTCCCAATGCAAGAAACAGGCCCAGGCAGGACGCGAGAGCGAAACTGACCAAGGTGACCAATACCGTGATTTTCACGCCCTTCAGGAGCGTGACGAGTATCTGCCGGTGCTGGCTGTCCGAAAGGACGTACCAGAACGCGTACGCCCCCAGCGCCAGCACGGCGACAAACCACCAGGGAAACTCCCCATCCTCGGGTGCCGGAGCGTCCATACGCGGATTCAGTCCGGGCCACCCCCGCGTTCAAAGGGGTGCGGCGGGATCACTGACCCATCTCATATTCAAGGAACCATTTGGTGTTGAGCGCGTCAAGCGTTCCGTCCGCCTTCATTTCGGCGATCGCCGCGTTCATCGGGCCGACCAGATCACTGCCTTTGGGAAATATGAATCCGAACTCCTCGGTCCCTAACGGCTCTCCCACGATCTTCAGCCCGCCGTCCGAGGCGGAAACGTATCCATTGGCCGCAGTGCTGTCCGAAAGGACCAGATCGACGTCACCCGTCCGCAGCGCCTGCAGCGCGGCTCCGAAGGTTTCGAACTGAATGATCCGTGGATTGGCTTCATTGCCGTCAAGTATGTCATAGACCGTGACGTAGAACGGCGTGGTTCCCGGCTGCGCGCCCGCGAGCAGGTCGGAATCGGCGGCAAAGCCGCGGGCGTCATCGAAACGGGACTCGTCTCCGGCGACGATCATCAGCATCTGCGAAACCATGTAGGAATCTGAGAAGTCGACCTTTTCCATGCGATCTTCCCGAATCGTGATGCCGGTCATCCCCATATCATACTGGCCCTGGCTTACCGCGGCGATCATCGCATCCCAGCTTATGTTCTCGTATACGACGTTGACGTTCAGACGTTTTCCAATCTCCGCCATGGCGTCATATTCCCATCCGATCGCCTCACCCGACCCGGGATCCACGAACTGCAGCGGCGGGTACGCGTTTTCGGTCACCACCACGACCTCACGCCCTTTCAGATCCGGCACCTCCGCCATAACGGGTCCCGAATGGATGATCCCCGCGAAAGCGAGGGCCGCAAGCGCCGTTCTCATTTCCGTCTCTCCTATATGACGTTCCGATCCGCAACCTGCACCCGGTTACCCGTGGCGGCAAGGCGATTCCGCGTCCCGCTCGGCACGTCGACCGTCCCCATGCGGTTTGCAGGATCGGCGCTGGGGGCACGACCGGCCGGTGCGCGGTAGCGAATCGAGCCCCGTAACGCGGTCGAATTCGGTTCGCGATCCCCATAATTTTTCATGTCAACAAGAAAAAAACACTTAGTTACACTCCCAGAGCGTCACTAACCTTAAGAATTTACATGGCTACATTCCAGCGTCCGGAAAACCGGACAAACCACGCCAGATCAACGGTTTGACATCAGTATCGGGTGGAAATCAGGGGAAACTTCGGCCTGAGGCAGAGTGCGGCCCAGATCCAGGGCCGTTCCCAAGAAATCTGGGCTACACCCCTCAGCCAGGGTAACCGAATATTCGGGGCAGCCATAGAACGATTCCCGGGAACAGGATCAACGCGGTGAGGGCGGCGATCAGCACTATAAGAAAGGGCCAAACCTCTTGAATGATCTCGGCGAGGGGGATGCGTGTGACCGCGTTGATAACAAAAAGAAGGATGCCATACGGCGGTGTGATCAGGCCAATCATGCAGTTCACCACCGCCACGACGCCGAAATGCACGAGGTCGATGCCCAGTTCCCGGCAGGTTGGCAGAAAGAGTGGAATGATTACAAGGATGATTGTCGTCGCATCGAAGATACAGCCGAGAAGCAACAAAAGGATGTTAACGCCTAGCAGGAATGTCAGCGGGTGCATGTCGAGGTCGACGAGGCGTTCGGCGAGGAGGTTTGGAATGTTCTCGGAGGCGACCACGTAATTCAGGATCAGTGCTCCACCAATGACGAGGCCAACCGCGGCGGAGGACCGTGCGCTTTCGACCAAGATTCGTGACAGTGCTTTCACGCTGAGCGCCCGATAGAACAACGCGGCGAGAATCAGGGCATAGAACGCGGCGACCGCGGCGGCTTCGGTCGGCGTAGTCACCCCGCCGTAGATGCCGTAAAGCAGGACCGCGGGCATCAGAAGCGCGGGAAATGCGGTAAGCGTCTTGCCGGGCAGTTGCGACAGCGGTACCGGCTCCTCCAGCGCGAAACCGCGCTTGTGCGAGATCAGCGTGTTCATCGCCATGAGAACTACGCCCATCATCAGTCCCGGAACTAATCCCCCTAGGAAGAGGTGGCCGATGGAGGAATTTGAAACGAGCGCGTATAGCACCATCGGGATCGAGGGTGGAATAATCGGCCCGATGGTCGCACTCGCCGCCGTAATCGCGGCAGCATAACCCCGCATATAGTGGCCGGATTTAGTCATCATCTCGATAATGATCTTACCGATCCCCGCCGCGTCGGCGACAGCAGACCCGGACATGCCCGAGAATATAAGCGAGGCAACGACATTGACGTGTCCCAGCCCGCCCCGAAACCGGCCCACCAATGCGACGCAGAACCCTAGCAGCCGGTCACTGATCGTGCCTGCGTTCATGATGTTGGCAGCGACAATGAACAGTGGCACGGCGAGGAGGATGAAGCTGTTGTAAAGTCCGTCCATCAGGACTTTTCCGGCAAGCCCGATATCGCCGCCTGCGGCGAACATGTAAACCAGCGACGCCACCAGGATCGCATAGGCAATCGGCATCCCTATGCCCGCGATCAGAAAAATCGAGCCGAGGCACAAGAGAAAGGCAAGGCTCATTCGTCGAGCCTTCCCGGCCCGTGTTGGACCTTCGGTGCTCCGTCGCGGATCGTGCGCCAGACTACCCAGGCGTAACGGAGCGAAACCGCAATCAGGAAAAGGATGTAGACGGAATAAACATCCCGCATCCGTACCCAATCACCTACCAACTGCTTCAGTGTCGCGGTCTGCTTGAGCCTCAGGATATAGAACTTGTCCCAAGTGGGCAGGATCGAAACGGCAAGGCCCACAGCGATAGCTAGACCTCCAAGAATAACGAACCACCGCCGGAGACCGCGGGGGACGTGATTGTAGAGCACGTCGAAGATCACGTGATCCTCGTCCCGGACGACGAACGCGCAACCCGCGAAAATGATCCAGACCCAGAGAAGCAGGCAGAACTCCAGCGTCCAGCCATAGCGGGTCGGGTCGAGGACCGGGAAGGCCTCGGCCATCCAGCCGAGGCGCGCGGTGTAGCGGATGGTGATCTGAAGAACGAAGGTCAGGAACATGAGCGCCATCAACAGGCCCACGAACAGCTCGGCCGCGCGGCGAAGCGCGTGAATGGCTGCCATTTCCCCTCCCCGGTCAGGCGGGCGGCCTAAAGGCCGCCCGGATCTCGATCAGTTACCGAGCGCGTTGATCCTGTCTAAGACGCCCTCTGGCCACGAAGCCGCGAATTCCGAGCCCTTGTACTGTTCCTGCACATGGCTGCGGAACGCGGCAAGGTCAGGTTCGTAAAGCGTTAGCCCGTTCTCCTCGAGGAAGGCTCCAAGCCCGGCCTCCTTCTGAAGCTGCGCCTGGCGTCCGCTTTCGGCAGCGTCTTCGGCGGCCTTCTTCACGATCGCCTGCTGGTCCCCGCTCAGTCCGCCCCAGACAGCCTTCGAGAAGGCGACATAGTTCAGGTCGACCAGATGCGAGGTCAGGGCGATCTGGCAGGTCACCTCATAGAATTTGGCGTCCACAACGGTCGGCAGTGGGTTGTCCTGACCGTCGACCGAGCCAGTCTGAAGTGCGGTGTAGACTTCAGTGAAGGCCATCGGCGTCGGGTTCGCGCCCAGAGCCTTGCCGAGGAACTGCCAGGCGTCGGTGCCAGGCATGCGCAGGTTGATGCCCGCTAGGTCGGCGGGTGTCCTGACGTCAACCTCGTCCCGGCACTGGCGCAAATTCACATGCCGCTTGCCAAGGTACATCACTGCCAGAAGTTTGACGCCCAACTCGTCCTCGACCTTCTGCTTGAAGGGGTCCATCAGCGGGTCGCTGAAGACGGCAACCTGATGCTCGGCCGACTGATGGACATAGCCCGTCGCGAAGATCGAGAACTCGGGGAAGTACTGGGCCAGTTCCTGCGCTGATGCGATGGACATCTCGAGATCGCCGGATGCGATGGCTTCCAGTTCCGAGTTCTGCGCGATAAGCGAGGCGTTGTAATGCGGCTCGTAGGTCGCGAATTCCGCCACCGCCGGGCCGAAAACCTCCGCCAGCGCCACCGAGCGCTGGTCGGTCTCCGACGCGGGCGTTGACATGCGCAGCGTAATTTCCTGCGCCGCCACCGTTCCGGTCATCAGGGCTGTCGTCATCAGCGCAAGAACGGTTGTCTTGAGTGTTGGTGTCATAGGATCTTCCTCCGTTGAGATCTCAGGCGCCGAGCGCCTGTCGTTTTGCGCTGTCGATATGCGCGCTTATCGCGGCTACCGTCGCCGCTTGGTCGCGGGCCGGAAGCGCGGCGACAATGGCCATGTTGTTCGCACATCACCGACATGACCATTTTCGGCAGCGTCCGCGTATCCGTGTTGCGGATTAGCTGAATCCTGATCGTTGAGGGACCAGCCCAACCGGTGCGCTCGGTCGGGCGGTTTGGGTGTCACACTATGCACGGCATCACGGCGGATGGCATCATGTTCGGCCTCGATCCGGGAGAGGTCGTCGCCGCTCACCGTTTCGCAGAACTCTGCGAGAGCCTCGCCCTGGACGATGTGGCGTGACTGAAACGCATTCAGGATCAGGCCAGGGTCTGTAGAAAGCGCCTCCAAACCCCGCTTGGGAGAGGCCCGAATTAGACCGTCCGCTTCGATCCTCGGAAGCATCTCGCGAGTCGCGCCGAGCGGCATCCCGGTGACCTCAACGAGTTCGCGTTGCGAAACGAATTGGCTAGGTTGGATATCCCGCGCAAGCACCTTCACGGTGGAGCTGGGATATACGTGATTGCGCTCCCGGATCGCTTCCTCCGCCATCAAGCGACCTTTTCACCTGATCCGAGGACAAACGCACGGGCCTTATTGCCGAGCGGGGTTAGTGGCGCACGAATACGTTCCCATTCCGGGTCGTTTCTGTGCGTGGCCAGCACTGCTTTCAGCCCGGAAACGACCGGGACGGAGAGGATTCTTGACACCTCGGCCGTAAGTGCGGCGTCTTCCCGCGCCGTCTCCACGATCCGCTTTATTCGGTCGGGGTAGAGGTTCGCCATCCCGGAAATTGCGCCCACCGCGCCGATGGCGACCGCCTTGTGAAGAATGCGTTCGTCGCCCACCAGCACCAGCACTGTCTTAAGTGCCAGAAGCGAGCGCGCGTTGTCCCAGCTTCCCGAACTGTCTTTTATCGCACGAATCCTTTCTTTCGCCATTCCAACCATTCGCCCGACAAGATGCACCGGTAGTCCAACACCTGAAACTTGCGGGATGTGATAAAGGATAAATTTCGCGGCGGCATCCGAGCGCTGGAAGAGTTGCATGTGCCAGTCGAGGAGGCCAGCGTCGCTCGGTGCCTGGAAGTAGAACGGCGGCATAAGAAGAAAATCGGTCACGCCATAGCGCCGCCCTTCGGCCACCTGCCGGGACGCATCGGAAACCGAATTGGCGGCGATTCCGAGCACGATCTTCTGGGCCGGAACCCCCGTAACGAGAAGCGCTTCTATACCGGTGGCCCGTTCCTCCATACCGATGGAAGCGCCCTCGCCGGTGGTGCCAAAAAGGGTTACGCTATCCGCGCCATTTTTGATTACTGAGAGGGAATGGGTGCACAAACGGGCTGTATCAATTTCGCCACTCTCTGAAAATGGCGTGAGCATCGCTGAAGATACGCCAAATGTCCGCATGATTCCCCCGGTCAACAAAACTTGCCTGATCGTGCCTCGAATTAAAAGCCAAAAAGCCATGTTCACCGACAGCCTTACCCTCGGCCGCATAACCGATCCGGTTTTCCCCGATGTCCGTGCGGCGGGGTCAAATGTGGAACGTAACCACGCCGTTCGCGGTGCCGGCCCGGGAACTTCCGGGATGGCATCGGACGTCGGTTCGGCGACCACACTGCCTCCACACCGGGAACGCCGACGGAATTCACAGTTCCTCGACGATCACGACCTCCCGCTCGGAAGCGCCCTTCGCGTGCCTGAGCGCTTCCTGGTAAAGATCGGAGTCATAAACCGCCTTCGCCGCCTCGACACTGGGATAGCGGATCACCACATTACGTGATCTGTCAGCGCCTTCCAGTTGAACGTATCTACCTCCCCGCGCGAGAATCCGCCCGCCTCCCCGCTCGATCGCCTCCGTAGCCAAAGCCACATACCTTGCGTAGGATTCCTCGTCCGTCACCGTGACGTGCGCGATCCACAATGCACTCATCGCTCCACTCCCTTCAGTAGCGTTTCCACCGCCTCAATCGCGGCGGCGGCCCTTTCGGCGGTCTTTCCGCCACCCTGGGCCATATCACGACGACCGCCACCACCCCGGCCGCCCAGTTCCGGCACCGCCGCGCGAACGATCTCGACGGCACTGAACCGCTCGGTCAGATCACCGGTAACCCCCGCTGCTACGGCGGCCTTGCCGTCTCCGTCCGCGATAAGCAGGATCACACCGGTTCCGATCCGCGCCTTGTGTTCGTCAATCAGGCCGGGCAAATCCTTACCGCTGACGCCCTTAAGCACCTGTGCGAGGAATTCGGTGCCGGCCACGCTGCGGCTGGTCCCGCCCACCCCCGCATCGCCGCCCTGGCCGGCCATCGCCAGATCGCGGCGCAGCTTCGCGACCTCGCTCGACAGTCTCTTTCGCTCGTCAACCAGCGAACGGACACGGTCAACGAGATCCGAGGATCCGGTCCTGAGCATGTCCGACAGTTCCCCGACGCGCGCCGCCAGCGAATGCATGTGGGCAAGCGCCGGACGTCCCGTCAGCGCCTCGATACGGCGTACGCCCGCGCTGGACGCGCTGTCGCCAAGCAGGACGCATAGCCCTATGTCGCCGGTCCGCTCCACATGGGTGCCTCCGCACAGCTCGATGGAATAGGTGTTGCCGTCAGCGCCCTTCCCCTCGGCGGAGCCACCCATGGAAACGACCCGTACGTCATCACCGTATTTTTCCCCGAAGAGCGCCTGCGCTCCGATCGAGCGCGCGTCGTCAAGCGTCATGATTCTCGTCAGCACGGGTGAATTCCGCCGGATGTGGGCATTCACCTCGTTCTCCACCGCCATCAGCTCCCCGTCACTCAGTGCTTTCCGGTGGCTGAAGTCAAATCTCAGCCTGTCGGGCCCGTTGAGCGACCCACGCTGCGCGACATGGTCGCCAAGCGTCCGCCTAAGGGCCTCATGCAGCAGATGCGTCGCTGAATGATTGGCGCGGATCGCCGTCCGGCGCTCGTGATCAACGGTGAGCGACACCGCGTCACCGAGCCTCAGACAGCCGGACATGACCGCCACTTCATGAGCGAAAATCCGCCCGTCCGCGAAGCGCTGCACATCCCTGACCGCGCAATGGCATCTCTGTCCCGAATCCCCGGAAACCGTCCGGATCGATCCATGATCGCTCACCTGGCCGCCCGCCTCGCCATAGAACGGTGTTTGGTTGACAACGATCCAGCCGGTCTCCCTTTCCCGTATCGCCTCAACGTTTTTTTCCCCGGTCACGATCGCGGCGACCTGCCCCTCCGCCGTCTCGGTCCCGTAGCCTAGAAACTCGGTGGCGCCATGGGCCTCTAGCAGATCGAACCAGATCGCGGAGTTACCCCAGTCGCCGACGCCGGACCATGACTTCCGGGCCTCGGCTCTCTGCCGCTTCATCTCCGCGTCAAATCCCGCTACATCGACCCCCCGCCCCCGCTCCCGGAGCGCGTCAAGAGTCAGATCAAGCGGAAATCCGTAGGTGTCGTAAAGCCTGAACGCCGATACGCCCGGGAGATCGGCACCATCAGGCAGTCGGGACACTTCATCGTCCAGAAGCCGAAGTCCGCGTTCGAGCGTCTTCAGGAACCGCGTCTCCTCCATGCCGAGCGCTTCCTCGATCATCGGAAGCGCGCGGACAAGCTCGGGATACGCGCGTCCCATCTCATCCACGAGTGTCGGCACCAGCCGATGCATCACCGGATCCCGTGCGCCGGCAAGATGCGCATGGCGCATCGCGCGTCGCATGATCCGCCGCAGAACGTTGCCGCGTCCCTCGTTCGAAGGCGTCACGCCATCGGCGACCAGAAACGCCATAGACCTGAGGTGGTCGGCGATCACCCGATGATGCGCGTTCCCGGGACCGTAGGGATCGGAGCCGATGACGTTCGCGCTCGCCTCGATGAGCGCCCGCATCGTATCCGTATCGTAATTGTCATGCCTGCCCTGCAGAAGCGCCCCGACCCGTTCCAGCCCCATGCCGGTGTCAATCGACTGGATGTCGAGATCGACCATCGAGCCGTCCTCGAACCGTTCGTTCTGCATGAAAACGATGTTCCAGATTTCGACGAACCGGTCACCGTCCTCATCGGGGCCGCCCGGCGGTCCGCCGGGTATATGCTCTCCGTGATCATAGAAGATCTCCGTGCAGGGACCGCAGGGTCCGGTGGGCCCCATCTGCCAGAAATTGTCATGCGTCGCGATGCGGATTATCCGGTCCTCCGGAACTCCCACCTTTTTCCAGATGTCAGCCGCCTCGTCGTCAGTATGGTAAACGGTAACCGAAAGCCGACCGCTATCGATGCCGAATTCGTCGGTAAGCAGTCCCCAGGCCAAGGGTATGGCCTCATCCTTGAAATAGTCACCGAACGAGAAGTTACCCAGCATCTCGAAAAACGTATGATGCCGTGCCGTGTAGCCGACATTGTCGAGATCGTTGTGCTTACCTCCAGCGCGAACGCATTTCTGAGCGGTCGCGGCCCGCGAATAGGCACGCCGCTCTATGCCGGTGAACAGGTTCTTGAACTGCACCATACCGGAGTTGACGAACATTAGCGTGGGATCGTTTCGCGGAACGAGGGGTGATGAGGGGACAATCTCGTGACCGTTGCGGCGGAAGTAATCCAGGAAAGTCGTTCTTATGTCATTAAGGCTGGTCATCTCGCGAATTCCCGGATTGCCGTCTCCCCGATCTAGCCCGCACCTCTAGCCCCGCACCGCCGTCTTGTCCACAGTGACGGATGTGGCGTTCGGGGCAATCGCATTCGGAATTTCGGCAAACCGGAACGGAAACACGGGAAGAGCGGAACGTCGCCCGTCGCCGCGTTCTCCGGTTACGTGAGGCATTCCGGGCCTCCATCGCGGTCTCCCGGTCCCAAAAGAGATTGCCCCGGGCGTTGCCGGAGAGGCCGAGATCCCCAGGCCGTCCCCAACGCGAAAAGGGTACGCCCTTCGGCGTACCCTTTCCCATTCCCCCGGTCGAAGTGCTTACCGACCCGTTCGCCGGCCGTTCGCGGGCTCCAACGGGTCAGCCACCCGCCAGAGCGGCCGTCTCGCCCGAGGCCTGCGTCTCGTCGGTGTCGAGACCGTGCGCCTTGCGGATTCGCCGTTCGATCTCCTCAGCCACCTCCCCGTTCTCCCTGAGGAAGTTCCTGGCGTTTTCCCGCCCCTGGCCAATCCGCTCGTCACCGTACGAGAACCAGGCACCGGACTTCTCCACCACACCGGCCCTGACACCAAGATCAAGGAGCTCGCCGGTCTTTGAAATTCCCTCACCGTACATGATGTCGAATTCGACCTGCTTGAACGGCGGCGCCACCTTGTTCTTTACGACCTTGACGCGCGTCTGGTTGCCGATCACCTCGTCACGGTCCTTGATCGCCCCGATTCGGCGGATATCGAGACGCACGGAACTGTAGAACTTCAGGGCGTTACCGCCAGTCGTGGTTTCGGGCGATCCGAACATCACTCCGATTTTCATCCTGATCTGGTTGATGAAAATCACTATGCAATTGCTGCGGGCGATGGAGCCGGTAAGCTTGCGCATCGCCTGGCTCATCAGGCGGGCCTGAACTCCAACCGAAGAATCGCCCATTTCACCCTCCAGTTCGGAACGGGGCGTCAGCGCGGCGACCGAATCCACCACGACGACGTTGACCGCGCCCGAACGAACGAGCGTGTCGGTGATCTCGAGCGCCTGCTCACCCGCGTCCGGCTGGCTGATCAGAAGTTCGTCGAGGTCGACCCCCAGCTTCAGCGCGTATTGGGGATCGAGCGCGTGCTCGGCGTCAACAAACGCGCAGACGCCGCCTTTCCGCTGCTCCTCCGCAACGCAATGGAGCGCCAGCGTGGTCTTTCCGGAGGACTCGGGACCGAAGATCTCCACGATTCGTCCTTTCGGCAATCCGCCGACTCCCAGGGCAAGGTCCAGGCCGATCGATCCCGTAGAGGTGACTTCCATTTCCGCCAGCGGTTCCTCACCGCCGAGCTTCATTATGGATCCCTTGCCAAACTGCCGCTCGATCTGGGAAAGGGCCGATTCGAGGGCTTTCAGCCGGTCGTCCTTGCGCTTGGATTCCATCGAAATCAGTTCCGCTTTGGCCATGCTTTCATCTCCTTATTCCACAGCATCCACACTACGGCAATCGCCGTATATGTTCACATTATGTTCTAGCACTGATATCGAGAACAATCAACGAACATTCAATGGCTGGCGAAAGATTTTTCGCGGTGGTGACGGGCCTGAACGAAGCGAGCGCCACGCCGCGCGGCCCATGATCATCGGGCCGCTCCGCAACTACCTGGAATCACGGCGTATTGAGCGGCGGTCCATGGGTGCCGCATCAGGCCGGAATGACCGGCCGATATGTTGTATTTCCGCAACACTCCGGGCCGGCAAAATCGCCGGGGTGTATCGCGGGTTTCTGACAATCGGCTCATCTGGCCGCTTTGCGCCGGCCGGAATTGAGCGGGAACCGTTTTTGTGCCGGCCAAACGGGAATTGGAACGGTGCTGCACCAGCATATGCCAAAATTCGGGATACACCTCCATTGCCGCCATGTTTCTCGAAATGACCCCATCACGTCAAGCTCACCCGATGGCGGTCACTGAAATGGCGGTTGAAACAGCGTCACCCCGCCTCGGGCCTAGCATGAGACCTACAGCAAAATCCGTGATCTCTTTGGCCTTGAGAATCCATAAGGCGCGTGATGGTTCGCCGAAAGATGGTCCGGTGTCCACTTACGGGACCGATAGTGAAATCGTCATAAGAAAATTGATCCCCGGCGACATCCAGTCGCCGGGGTCCCGGCGTCCGTCAGCGGTTGGAGTAGAAGATCCCGATCCCCACTTCCTCCACGCCGTTGCGGACGAACTCGCCCTGT
>JAPOUP010000034.1 GCA_026708635.1 Rhodobacter sp. | reverse complement strand
CGGCCCATTTCTCGCCGGGGGTGAGCACGATGCGCTCGATCAGGCCGCGGATGGCGGACGCCGCCGCGTCGCGGTCCTCTGGATCGTCCAGCGCCTCAGCGAGCCGCGCCACCTTGCGCCGGTAGACGTCCGCGATGTTGGGGTAGATGTCCGGGAGGTCGGCGGGCGCCGTGGACAGCCGCTCGTTCAACTCGTCCTGGCGCGCTTCGAGTTCGCGCAGCCGGTCCACCATGCCCCGGACATAGCCGCCGTTCTCGATGACCGCGATCATGGCGGCAATCTTCTTCTCGATCCCGGCCAGCTCCTTCCGGTCGCTCGCGCCCGAGGCGCGGCGCTCCCGGTTGATCCGGTTGGTCTCCTCGGCGCAGGCCCATGCCGTCGACGAACTCCCGGAACACCCGGCGCACGGGATGCGGCAAGACTGCCGACAGTGACGGATATCGGCGCATGCGAGGTGCCCGTCGGCCAGGGGGATAGCGCTGGAATCCCCCCTCGCCAGGCTCTACTCGACATTCGGTGCTATCAGCCGGCATGACCGGCGCTTGACCGTCATGGGCCATTGGCCTACATGATCGGGATGGAGTTCGAGTGGGACGATGCCAAGAACGATGCCTGTTTCGAGCGGCGCGGCTTCGATTTCACCTATGCCGTACGCGCGTTCTTCGATCCGCTGCGGATCGTCGCCCAGGGCTTACGGCGGGATTATGGCGAGGATCGCTACCGGCTGCATGATCAACGGGCGGGCCTATGTCATCGTCTACACGGTGCGGGGTTCGGCCGTCCGCATCATCTCGGCCCGCAGGGCCAACCCGAAGGAGGTCGTGGACTATGAGCACAACGCGCATCAGGATTGACGATCCGTCCACCTTCCCCGAGAGCCGGATCGACGCCGCTAGGGTGGACGCCACCACCGAGGCGGAGATCGCCGCGCAGGAGTGGGAAGACGAGGCGCCGCCGGACATGGCGCGCTACACGCGCCGGGTCCGGCGGCGGATGGGCCTCAGCCAGATGGAGTTCGCCCGACGCATCGACGTGTCGCCCGAGACGATCCGCAATTGGGAGCAAGGGAAGCGCTGCCCGACCGGCGCGGCGCGCGCCCTGTTGCGGGTGCTCGACAAGGCCCCGGAGACCGCGCTTCGCGTGCTGACGTGAAAAATGGCGACGATTGCGAATAGTGCGAAATCAGAAGGTTGCAGCCTATCAGACCGGGACTTCGATCAAATGTCGGTCTCGGTGGTGGTTGCAGGCCCCCGCAACCAATCCAAACACATGAAAATATTCAGTTTTATCGAGACCTACTGACCCCGGAGAGCGGGTCGGGAATTCGGCTTGGGAATCCTATGGGAATCACGGGGAAGCCAAATTCAGGCGGTCAGAGGCGTTGAGAGTCGGCGAAGCGTCCGGGTCCCGGGCTTTGCCGAGAGGGTCGCCGAGCGCGATCCTGTGCTTTGGCACTCGCGTTTATGACCCGAAGATTGCTTAGGGCTTCGTCATCGGAGACTTGTACGTCCTACCCATAGGCCGCCGCGACGGCGGCATCGCTGGGGACGGCCAGCCATTGGGGGCGGGCCTTGTACAGGTTGGTCAACTTTAGCCAACACTCGCGAAGCCGGGCCAGCCGACGCGAGCCGAGCGATGTCCCGCGCCGCCCTTGGCGCGCCGTCGTCACCACCCAAAAGTGTCCCACCGGCACGAATGCTCCGGTCGGCGTCACTGGCCCGGCGCCATGTCCGGCGACTTACCCTTCTGCAAGTCGCGCACGAATAGAAGCCGTTGGTTTCCTACCAGAACGATGCGTCGCGCAGTCGCGGATCGCCGGCAAATGCGGTTGCCTCCGGCCGCGGTTTCAGCTGCCGGATAGCATCGTATTGCGTCGCTTGACGCTTGACGTGTCTCTCCGATAACTTCCGCCATGAAGATTCGGAACGTGATTCACAGGGGGCTGCGCCGGTTCATCGAGGAAGACAATGCTGCGGCGCTCCCGCCCACCGTCGTGCCGAAGCTGCGGCGGATGCTTTCGTTCCTCCAGGACATGGACCGCGAGGACGAATTGCGGACGGTTCCGGGCTGGAACGCGCACCGGCTTACCGGCGACCGCAGGGGCGTGTGGAGCCTGACGGTGACCAGGAACTGGCGGCTCACCTTTCGGATCGACCGCGCCGAGGGCGAGATCGTCGACCTCGACTACGAGGATTACCACTAGGAGACGGCGATGGGCACGACACAGGGTTTGCGGATGAAGAACCCGGCCCACCCGGGCGGGTTCGTGAAGAGCGAGATCGTCGAGGCGATGGGCCTGTCGGTGACCGGGGCCGCGTTGGCGCTGGGGGTCACGCGGCCGGCGCTGTCCGCGCTGCTCAACGGGCGGGCGAGCCTCTCGCCCGAAATGGCGCTCAGGATCGAGAAGGTATTCGGCGTGTCGATGGACACGCTGTTGCGCATGCAGACCAGCTACGACATCGCCCGGACCCGCGAGCGCGAGGACGAGATCGACCTTGTTCCGTTCGGAAGACGGGTCGCCTGAGCATGCGTCGTTGCATGAGATGACGCTGACGGCGGACGGACGAAGCGTCGGACGAGCGTGGCGGGAATCGACGGCGGTGCCTTTCTCGGTGCCTTAGAGCGGTTCAGCGAACTGGTCGAGGCCAAGTCCGATCATCCGTTCCCGAGCTTCGACGAAGGTCTTGCCGCCGTCTGGGAGAACTACAAGCCCCGTCTGCGTGACCACGCGCTCGGCATTTTGAGTTCCGGGGATTGGGTCGAGGACGAGATCGGCTCCGGAGCGATTCTGAACCGGGCGACCGAAGCGATCGAGATTCGGGACAGCCGCCACACCAACAACGTGGCCTTCCGGCAAGAACCGTTTCGGTCATGCCAACCGGGATCACCGCGCATTTCTGGAGGCCGAATCCGACCCCGACCGCTCCGGAGGGGCGGCGGAGGTTCGGCGTCGATGGCGTCAGGCTCCACCCGCCGCGGTGGCGGTCGCGAGGCCGAGCAGGACGCCGAACAGATCCCCGGCGAGCGTTAGTATGACGGATTCGACGAGGAACTGGCTCATGGCGTCGTAGTGCAGCGCCCCGATGGCCATGCGGATGGCGATCTCCCGGCGGTGCTCGGCGACGGAGACGAGCAAGATGTTCATGATGCCGATCCCGCCGAAGACCAGCGAGATGCCGCCCACCGACCCCAGCGGCAGGGAGAATGTCCCCATCTGCGATTCCATCCGGGCGATGAACTCCCTCGCCGTGACGATCTCGAACTCCAGCCCGGGGGTGCGTTGCCGGTGTATCCCGGCTTTGTCCGGCCGTTCTCGGTCGCTGATCATGACTGCATATGGCATCC
>JAPOUP010000065.1 GCA_026708635.1 Rhodobacter sp. | reverse complement strand
CCAAATTTAGGGCGCCGCTCCTGGCGCTTGGGCTTGTCGCCGCGTCCTCGGGGGGAGCGCTGGCGGACAGTCATATGCTTTCCGGCGAGCTGAAGATCTTTCTCGACACGTCAAATCCGGCGCCGCGGGCGACGATGGAGGCGATGATCGCGCGTTTCCAGGCCCTTCATCCGGATCTGGAAATCGAAACCACCGTGATTGACCGTGAGGCCTACAAAACCCAGATCCGTAACTTCCTGACCGCGGACGCTCCGGACGTGGCGACCTGGTACGCCGCCAACCGGATGCGTCCCTATGTCGACGCGGGACTTTTCGAGGACGTCTCCGATCTATGGCAAGAGCCCGAGATTGCGTCGAATCTCGCCTCCACAAAAGGCGCGATGACGATTGACGGGAAGCAGTGGGGCGTTCCCTACACCTATTATCAGTGGGGTGTCTATTACCGCAAAGACATCTACGGGGAACTTGGCCTGTCCGAGCCGGCGAATTTCGGGGAGATGAAAGCGAACTGCCAGGCGATTCTCGCATCGGGGCGCAAATGCTACACAATCGGCACCAAGTACCTCTGGACCGCCGGCGGCTGGTTTGACTACATCAACCTTCGCACCAATGGATATGATTTCCACATGGCTATGGCGCGCGGCGAGGTGGAGTGGACGGATGATCGCGTACGCCAGAGCTTCGCCAACTGGCGCGAACTCATAGACATGGGCGCTTTCGTCGACAACCATCAGAACTACAGCTGGCAGGAATCGCTTCCGTTCATAGTGAACGGCGAGGCGGCCGCGATACTGAAAGGCAACTTCGCGGTTGCGCCGCTACGTGAGGCCGGCCTCGACGACTCGAAGCTGGACTTTTTCCAGTTCCCGGAAATCACCGCGGGCGTGGAACTCGCCGAGGACGCGCCGACGGATACGTTCCACATTCCGGCGAACGCGTCAAATAAGGAAGCGGCCCGTGAATTCCTTCGCTTCGTCGTTTCGGCCGAGGAACAGACCGAGATAAACAACGGGGCGAACCTCGGCCAGCTTCCGGTTAACGCGTCGGCCTCCATCGATGACGACAAATTCCTCAAGGAGGGCTTTGCGATGCTGTCGTCGAACAGTCCGGGCGGAGTCGCGCAATTCTTCGACCGCGACTTCCCCGCCGAAATGGCTGCGGAAGCGATGCAGGGTCTTCAGGAGTTCATGGTGTTTCCTGACAACCTCGATGACATCCTGAACCGTCTGGAGAAGGTTCGCGGGCGCGTCTACTGAACGGCCTTCACGCGGGGCGCGCGACACGCCCGCCCCGCGTGACGAAAAACGTCTCCGCAGGGGACATCACGGCGACCGGAAGGAGAAAGCGCATGGTTGCGGCCAACATGGCTGAGAGACCATCGGTTCGTGGTTGGTACAAGCGCAATGAAATTGCCGTGACGCCATGGCTGTTCCTTGCTCCCGCGGTCCTGTTCTTCCTCGTTTACGTTATCGTCCCCATTTTCCAGTCCATCGGAATCAGTTTCTATGATTGGGACGGCTTGGGTGAGGCGCGCTGGGTCGGACTGGAAAACTATGTCGAACTGGCCGAAGACAGAGCGTTCGAGGTTTCGCTCAGGAATAATCTCAAATGGTTGGTGTGTTACCTTCTGGCGATTCCCGCGGGACTCTTCATCGCGCTCTTCCTGAACCAGACCGTTGCCGGAATACGTATATACAAGTCCATGTTTTTCTTTCCATTCGTTCTGTCGCAGGTGGTGGTCGGACTGGTATTCAGCTGGTTCTACCTGCCCAATGAGGGACTTCTGTCAAATTTCCTCGGACTGTTCGGCCTCGGTCCGGTCAACCTGCTCGGCGATCCGTCGCTGGCCACCTATGGAATAATCGCGGCGGGCCTCTGGCCGCAGACGGCATATTGCATGATTCTCTACCTGACCGGTCTCAATGCCGTGGACCCGGAACAGGTGGAGGCGGCGCGCCTTGACGGGGCGAAGGGCTGGAAAATGCTATGGTATGTGATCGTCCCGCAACTGAAACCCGCGACGTTCATCGCGTTCGTCGTGACGATTATCGGCGCGCTCAGGTCATTCGACCTGATCTCGATCATGACGAACGGAGGACCGTTCGGCCAGACCCGCGTCCTCTCTTTCTACATGTTCGAGAAAGCGCTTTCGGAGTACGGCTTCCGCATGGGCTACGGCGCCGCCATCGCGGTGGTTCTGTTCCTCATCATGCTCTGCTTCATAGCCTATTTCCTCTATTCAATGTGGCGGGAGGAGAGGGTTCAATGAGCGTCCGGAACCCGTTGCCCGCGAGGGACGCGCTCACGTACATCCCACGGGGCAGGAAACCGCGACAGGCACCTTTGAGGAAACGGCCCGCTCCTCCAGAGGCCGACCGCGCTCCGCGACACCTATTCCCGAGCGGGCCCGGCGCGTGGGGCCCGGGACCGGAAATCAGGAGCGTCTGAACCATGTTTCCCAGACCGATCCAGACCGCATCCCGCGGCGCGCAGGCCGCCTACCGGACCTTACTTCCGGTTTCGCTGTTTCTATGGCTGCTTCCGCTGGCGGCTGTCGCGGTCTTTTCCATAAAACCCGCCGCTGACTTCACCCAGGGAAACTACTGGGGCATGCCAGGCTCGTTCCAGCTTCTGGAAAACTACGGCCAGGTTTTCTTCAATTCGGACATGCCACGCTACATGCTGAACTCCGTCCTGATCACGGTTCCCACCGTGATCGGTGCCGTCGCCCTCTCGGCGATGGCCGGTTTCGCGCTGGGCATATATTCTTTTCGCTCGAACATGATCATTTTTTTCATGTTTGTCGCCGGTAACTTCGTTCCCTTCCAGATCCTGATGGTGCCCGTGCGTGACCTGACGCTCGACCTCGGACTTTACAACACCAAGACGGGCCTCGTGCTCTTTCACATCGCCTTCCAGTCGGGCTTCTGCACGCTTTTCATGCGAAATTTCATTCGTCAGCTGCCATTTCCGCTGATCGAGGCCGCGCGTGTCGAAGGAGTCGCGGAATGGCGCATATTCTGGTATGTGGTACTGCCATTGATGAAGCCGGCGCTGGCGGCGCTGGCGGTATTGATCTTCACGTTCATCTGGAACGACTACTTCTGGGCCGTGGTCCTGACACAGGGTCCGGAAAGCCAACCGGTGACGGCGGGCATAACCAGCTTCAATGCCCAGTACCGCGCCGCCTACCACCTGATGAGCGCGGGTTCGATCGTGGCCGCCCTACCCCCGGTCCTGATGTTCTTCCTGATGCAGAAACATTTCATCGCCGGGCTTACCCTCGGGGCCGTCAAATAACCCGGCGCCAGCGCCCGGGAACCCACCGACTCCATCCGACGGTCCCGCTTAACCGGAA
>JAPOUP010000186.1 GCA_026708635.1 Rhodobacter sp. | reverse complement strand
AATACGCTTGCAAAGGGTAATGGAAAACCCGGATCGTTGGCAAGACCGCTCTCGATCCCCAACGCGAAGATGCCAACCGATATTGGAGATGCGGCATTGGTTACCGATACCGGATACCTTTGGCTTCGGCTGTCCAAGCAAGGCGACGGTTCTTGGCGGCGCTGCGGCGCTGCACTTCCTTCTCCGGAGCCTATTCGGCAAGCGCCCGCGCGGGCGGCGTCTCGCACGCCCCCGCAGAGGCAGCGCCGCACCGGCACGCCCACCGGGAAAGTCCGTGTCACCGGGTCGCCTGAATCGTCGCGGCCGGCTCCGAGACGTCTACTGGTTCGGGCACGGAAGGCGCGTGAAGAGCGCCCTGATCCGGGAGGTTGGCGTAAGGCCGGTTCACGTCATGATCGAGGACTGTGACAGGTTCGGGCGCATGGTCGGGACCGTGACCTGCGACGGCAGGGATGTCGGGGAATGGCTTGTACGGGAAGGGGACGCGATCGCCACGTATGACGACCGGTACGAGCGGGTCGAACGGGAAGCGCGGCGAACCAAGCGGGGAATATGGGCCCATACCGTTAACACTGATCCCCGGCGTTGGCGGTGCCGGAGCGCGTCACGGAACTGACCCTCGCCTCCGTCTCTCGGGCTTCGTCACGGTAGATGCAATTCCCCGGATTCGCGGACCTCGGCCACCGCTCCCGGTTTGGTATGGCCGGGCCGCCAATCCGGCGGGCCAGTGTCCAGTGCGCCCACGGCCGCTCGTGCATCTCCCGGAACGGAACCCGTCAGCCCTCCATCCAACGCGCGGGCTTTCAAGTCGAAAAACTTCGGGTCCGGCGGCTTCTTCGAAGCAGCCTTCAGGATGCCGCCACGATTGAAGTCTTCCAAGTAAATCTTGGGGATCAGCCATTCACAAAGCGCCGAGGTTCCCAAGTTTACAGCTTGGGGGATCTACGCTTCTTTCAGCATTTTCATGAGCAACGCCAAATCAGCGTCATATGCTTTATCCTTGGAGTGCGGCGATTTCCGGGCTGCTTTCAAAAGGTCGGCGGCGTGGGGTGAACAGTATACCAGAGAAAGCGCATGTTTCGCGACGCTTGCATCCTCGTCCGCGAGGAGCTTCTTGATCTGTTCGGTCCCCAAGGTCGCTCCGGTGGCATCCACACGTTCGATCGCGTCCCTTCGCGAGAGTGGTTCACCCTTGGAACGCGATAGTACCCGAACTGCATCCAGTATGCCCCCGTCGGGAGCGGGAAGACGATCCGCCGCGGCGTTAAGCGTTTTCGACACATCTCCCGCGAGGGCCTTTGGTAACGTAGAAATGAGAAACACACTTGCGCACTGGCGGATTGACTTCGCGCCCGTTACCGTAGAGTTTTCCTCGGGACCCACAATAAATGTAGGAACCTCACGCGACACTGTTTTTCGTGCGGCAGTTCTTATATGCGGATCTCGAAGGGATGAGCCCGCGAATATCGCCACGTCGCACTGATCCGCCTCGTTGAGGAAAGCCTGCGAAAGGCTCATGTATGGCTCGTGAGTAAGCCGCTTCTCCCGGGACGGCAGTATCAGAGCCGACCGCAGATTCTGTCCATTTGACGACACACTCAAATCGTATCGACCATACAAGGCGACCGGATGCCGTAATTTCACCGTTTCATCCGAATCCTGACGCGAGTACCAATCGGTAGAGCCATGAAGTTTCAGTAACCGCACTCCCTCGCCCTGGCTAGTGGGCACATCTTTCCATGACGCGAATTCCCGTTCAGAAAATTGATCGAAACCGTCGCGAAGATTGAGATCCGCGCTTTTTGCCGCCATTTCCACCGCTCGATCATAATTCGTGGTGGCTACCGTCAAGTCATGTGATCTACCGGCGCTGATGACAGGCTCCCACATCAGGGCTGCGTCTTGTGCCCTGACGCGTTCGGTCGAGTGCTGAACGAACCATTCTACTTCAGCGTGCGCTTCGGCCGCTGGCTCCAGATCCTCCACTCTTTTACCCAGCCGTTTCAAGGCGGGGACTGCCCCGTTTAGCTGATCCAGGATTTCTATCAGCAGCTCTAAATCCATGCCGTTGCGCTTTAGAATACCTTCAACCAAATCCACCTGAATCCCCCCATGGCGGCAATGATCCCGGAATTCTGTCGCTAGGCCCGCCATGGCAGGAACACCCAGTTCCACTGACGTGCCAGCGCCGGCAAACAGCAACACTCTCATTTGGATATCTTGCTTCTGACGAACCGGCGCCTGAGAGGGCTTAAAATCTCCAGCTTTTCTGGCGATTCCAATAGCATTTCTGCGGTGTCTTGCAATTGGTCGGGCGCATGCCTGGCTACACAGGCGATCAGTGATGGATGGCCACGATTTTCCCGCAGCGTATCCTCAAGCACGGAAATTCCGGCTTTATGGTCGATATTCACTAGCAGTCCGCTTTGAAGTCTCAGTATAGGGGCGGTGTCGCTTCCCAGCTTAACCAGATCGACTGCGGGCGGACCAGTCAATAGCGGAGCCACTTTAGCGATTTCGCCCAGTAATTCCTCAGCGACATCCGATACTTTCACCAGCCTTGGGATTCGATCCGCAAATGCATGGATTATCAAATCAGCCGTCGTGCCATAATGCATAGGGACGTTTTGCAGCCAGTGATCCTCCTTGCGCAAGCCACGCACGACCGGCTTACCCATCCCATGAAGCAGACGGACAGCAGCCCGTACCTTGTTAGGGTTCTCCTCATCCGCAATGGGCGCAACGTAAACCTCATGCCCCATTTGCTCGATGTAGCCAAGCGACACGGGCTCCCAGTCGTCACCCCTTCTCGTCTCGAATGCGGGAAGCCTACTGAACACAGCGTCCCATTCACCCGTCGCGCTCGCGTATTCCGTCGACCGGGGAATGGCGAGCCAGAGGCTCGCCCACCGACGCGCATGCCACTTCGCCAGCACTCCGTCATCCAGTGCTCTTTTCAGAGGTGCGACCATCGCCTCAAGAATCGCGGGGTGGCAACTCCGGAGCAGTTGCATGACTTGGGGTTCAAACTCGCTCGCGACGAAGCTCTCGCGGTTCAGTCGCGGCTTGAAGTGCTTGGGATCAACATCGATCGATCCCTCGATTCCCCAGATTCCCTGAGCCTCGAACTCCTGCACGAAGACGCCCCTATAAAGGACGGCTACCTTGGAATTGCCTGTCATGGCTTCCCAGCCAGTGGGATCCGATACTGGCCTTAAAAGCGCCCGCTCCACCCAATCAGGCAGACCCTGCAGTCCCGTGGCGGCGCCCTGATCCAACCCCTTTTGGCGTAACTCTCGCCCGTCGGGTTCGATTCTGGCCGAGAGACCGTCTACGTCACGGCACCAGTGCGGGAATTTTT
>JAPOUP010000304.1 GCA_026708635.1 Rhodobacter sp. | reverse complement strand
CTCTTGATGTGAGTGTGGCGGAGTTGTCGCGGCGGATCGAAATGCCGGTGAACCGCATCATCGATATTCTCAACGGCCGGCGGTCGATCACCGGCGACACGGCCCTGAGCCTGGGACACTTTTCGGCACGCAAGGCGGGTTCTGGCCCAAGCCACGGAAACTCTGTGAGCCGCGCCTTGAGGAACGTGGGAAAGGCGCGACAATCGCCTCTGTGACGACGCTGGTCGGCGGGTATCGGTACGCGACGTGATGAAGGTGTATGCCCTGCCAAACGCGGGTTTCGGTTCAGCGCAATATCTGAATCCTATCCAGGGGCGCGGTTCGCCGTGACGGCGGGTCAGGTGACCGATGCGAGGTTCTGACCTTTGCGGGACTTGGCGGGATTGGGCGGCACCCATGCGCCCGGCACCGCCTTTCCCGCGCCGGAGCCGGTCCGCAGCCTCGTTTTTCCCACGTTACCGATGGGCTTGCCGGCAGTTGACAGTCCCAAGGCGTGGATCACCTTTCGGGTCAGGCGAGATCGATTCAATGTGTAAAAATGCAGTTGCTCCACTCCGCCCGCGATGAGTTCGCTGCAAAGCTCCGTGCAGACGCTAATCGCCAGAAGATCATGGCGTCCATCGCCGTCGCGAAGGGCTTTCGTGAACGCACTGTCCAACCAGTCCGGCACGCGCGCTCCGCATCGCCTGGCGAATTTTCGTGCCGTGACCCAGTTCTGGATCGGAAGTATGCCGGGAATGATCGGGGCGTCTATTCCGGCCCGCTGGCATGCGTCGCGGAACCTGAAATAGGTTTCGGCCTCAAAGAAGAACTGGGTGATGGCGGACTCGGCGCCCGCGTCCAGTTTGCGCTTAAGCCAGTCAACGTCCGCGCCGGCGTAGGCCGCGTCTGGATGCGGGTCGGGATAGGCGCTGACGCGGACCCGAATGCCCGGAACGTCCTTAAGTGCCGAAACCAGTTCGCAGGTGTTCCCGAATCCCGAGCTATGGGGACGGAATTCGGTTTTGTTCCCCGGAGGGTCGCCGCGCAGCGCCAGAACCTCGCAGACGCCCGCTTCCGAAAGTCCCCATGCCTTTGCCATGATCTGGTCACGTGACGCGCCCACGCAGGTCAGGTGAGCCGTGACGTCCAGCCCATGACGGCTTTGGATGCCCTTTGCGGTCTTGAGCGTAGAGGCGCGAACGCTGCCGCCCGCACCATAGGTGACCGATACGAATTTGGGCGCGAGCGGGGCGAGATCGTCAACGGCGCTCCACAGCCGAATAGCGGCTGTATCGTCGGCGGGCGGAAAGAATTCGAAAGAAAGACGGGGGCCGGGCTCTGGCATGGGCATGGGATCTCCGTATGGGCTGTTCTCTTGTGCCAGATCGGAATCCGTGAAACAAATTCATATTATTCACAAAGGTTATGAGGAAAGCTCAGATATGCATCTGGAAATCCGCCATCTGCGGACAATCAAGGCGATTCACGAGGTTGGTGGCATGGCCCGTGCGGCTGACATGCTGAACATTACCCAGTCCGCGCTGAGTCACCAGGTTAAGGGGCTTGAGGAGCAGGTGGGTCTGGAGCTCTTTGTCAGGCGAACCAAGCCTCTCAGGCTGAGTTCCGCGGGGATGAGGCTTCTGGAGCTGGCGGATCGGGTGCTTCCCGAGGTCGAGGCGTTTTCCGAGGACTTCCGCAGTCTGAAATCAGGCAGAAAGGGGCGGCTGCATATGGCCATTGAATGCCATGCCTGTTTTGAGTGGCTGTTCCCGGTTCTGGAACTGTTCCGAAAGGCATGGCCGGATGTCGATGTCGACATTCGTCCCGGGCTCGCTTTCGACGCGCTCCCGGCACTGCAGCGCGAGGAGGTCGATCTGGTGGTTTCCTCCGATCCCGAAGATCTCGTTGGCGTCGATTTCAGCGCGTTGTTCGACTATGAGCCGGTGTTCGTCGCCTCGACGCAGCATCCGCTCGCGGGCAGGGAATTCATTGAAGCCGAGGATTTCCGGGGCGAGATGTTGATTACCTATCCGGTCGAGCGCTCGCGTCTGGACGTCTTCAGCCAACTTCTTACGCCCGCCAAAGTCGAACCCCGTTCGGTAAGGCAGGTCGAACTTACGGCGGTCATCCTGCTGCTTGTGGCTTCCAATCGAGGTGTTGCGGTTCTGCCTGACTGGGTTGTGCGGGAAGTGCGCTACGATTCCGACTATGTCACCAGGCGGCTGACCGCGGACGGGCTGACCCGACGTCTCTACGCGGCGACGCGGGATGTGGACACGACCAAGCCGTTTATGGCGCATCTACTGAGGCTGGCGAGGACCGAGCCGCTGAAACTGCAGCGTCCCTGATGGTGCCGCGGGACGCGATCCGATCGGGTGGTCAGCCCGGGAGAATTTCCCGGGGACTGCGGGAGCGGAACTGCCCGCGACCCGGCGGAAGGCAGCCGGGTTCCCATGTTCCGCGCGTTTGGGTGCGCCGCTTCGACGCATTCCATTTTCGGGCGGGCGATTGCGGTGAGGTGGAAGCGTTTCCATGCAAGGGGAAATCGCCGCCGATGCCCGCGCGGTCTCTTTCCAGTTGACGGACTTGCCCGCGCCGGGCGAATGACGGAGGCGGTCACGCGCGAGCGTGGCGGACACGTTCCGGCTCGGGCGGTAACCGCGGGATCCGGTAACTGAATCCAGCGGAAAGTCATTGGAGGCTTCCATGCACATTCTGGTTCTGCAGCATGTCCACGTCGAACACCCCGGAATACTCAGGTCTTTTCTGGCGCGGGACGGACATAGCTGGGACACAGTCGAACTCGACGAAGGGGAGCCTGTTCCTCGACTGGATGGCTACGAAGCTCTATGGGTCATGGGCGGGCCCATGGACGTCTGGCAGGAGGAGCTGCATCCCTGGCTTCGGGAAGAGAAACAACTCGTGCGCGAGGCGGTGAAAATCAGGGGAATGCCCTTCCTCGGACTATGCCTTGGGCATCAGCTTATGGCGGAAGCGCTTGGCGGTGAGGTTCGCCCGTCGCGGTGCCCGGAAATCGGGGTTATGGATGTGCGGCTTACCGAAGAGGGTATCGGCTGCGTCTGGATGGATGGACTGCCGGAGTCACTCAGGTGCCTGCAGTGGCACAGCGCGGAGGTGACGGAGGTTCCCGAGGGCGCCCGGGTGCTCGCTTCATCTCCGGCCTGCGCGGTGCAGGCGATGAAATGGGGGCCATACGCCTATTCCGCCCAGTTCCACGTCGAGATCGAGTCGGACACGGTAAGCAACTGGGCGCGAATACCGGAGTACGCCGCAGCGCTCCGTGCGGAACTCGGGCCGGATGGGATAACGAAGATGCGGACTGACGCGGAAAGAAGCATGCGACAGTTAAATGAAACGGCGGAGC
>JAPOUP010000246.1:19394-26550 GCA_026708635.1 Rhodobacter sp. | reverse complement strand
CGGCGGAGCGCCTATACATGAACTGGCTGCGATGCGCGGCCGGAACATGATCCGGTCGATGTCCCGGCGATGCGCGGGGCCGGCGGGGCCCGCGGGGATTGCCCGCCGACGTGAGAGGGTCAGGCTTCCGATTTTCGGGCCGCAATTCCCGGTTCGTACCCGCCCTTAGAACGCCCGGTCCCGTCGACTGTCCGCGTCCTGGCGCACTTGGAGATCATGGCGATTGGGTCTATGGCTGGCGGGCGTTCACGGGAGTTACGGTATGCAGGGCAGCGCGAATCTCAACCTCATGGTAAAGGCGGCGCGCAAGGCGGGACGCTCGCTTTCAAAGGATTTCCGCGAAGTCGAAAACCTTCAGGTGTCGGTCAAGGGCACCGGTGACTTTGTCAGCCGTGCGGACGTCGCGGCCGAAAAGATCATAGAGGAAGAGCTTCGTGGCGCGCGCCCGAATTACGGTTGGTTGGGAGAGGAGGGAGGAGCGGCGCAGGGCACCGACAAGACACGTCGCTGGATCGTTGACCCGCTCGACGGTACGACGAACTTTCTGCACGGACTGCCGCATTGGTCGGTTTCGATCGCGCTTGAGCGTAAGGGAGCGGTGGTCGCCGGCGTCGTCTACGATCCGACAAGGGACGAGATGTTCATCGCCGAGGAGGGGCGGGGCGCTTGGATGAACCAGAGCCGTCTCAGGGTTTCCGGCAGGCACCGTATGAAGGAAGCGTTATTCGCCACGGGGCTTCCGTTCGCCGCGCTTCCCGCCTTGCCGGAAAAAATGCGCGACATCGAGCGAGTTTCACCCAGTTGCTCAGGCGTGAGGTCCACAGGATCCTCGGCGCTGGATTTCGCCTACGTGGCCGCCGGTCGCTTTGAGGGAAGTTGGGAACGCAGCCTGATGCCCTGGGACATGGCCGCCGGGCTTGTGCTCGTGAAGGAAGCGGGTGGATTCGTCGAAGCGCTGCGGCCGGACGCGAGTCCACTGGAGTCCGGCGGAGCCATCGTCGCGAACGACCGGATTTTCGCGAAGCTGGCGGCGCTGATTCGGGATCAATGACCGGCTTCCTGCCGCCATCGCCATAGCGCGTTTCGCTCATGCCGGCGATGGTTTCGGAGAGGTCGGTGAACTCGTCGGCAATGAAGCGGATCAATCACCGCACACCGGTCGTCCGGGTATGTCGGCATTGACCAAGATGCCCGGGTTGCGGTCTGGACCGCCGATCCTGACCGGCAGGGCCGCCAGGTGGCTCCCCAGCCCAGGCGTGAACATGACCGAGTAGGGAAGCGGCGTCAGCGGGTCGGAGCCCAAAGTACCTGAGTGGATACCGTGCGGGCTTTCCGCGGATCGTGGTGCCGACAGCGTATGCGGGCAGTGAGGCGACGCCGATACCGGGGGGCGGACGGAAGGCGGAGTGAAATCGGCTTTGATCTACGCGAGGCTCCCGCCCGATGCCGTAATCCGCGACCCGGATTTTGTCTTCAGCCTTCCAAAGGAACCGAGCGTCACCAGCGGCCCGAACGCGATGGCGCATGCAGTGGCGGCACTGTATGCTCGGGACCGGATCGCGGAGATAGGCAAACTCGCGGTTTGGGGGCTCACGGCGTTCGCGGAGTTCCTTCCCCGGGTGCTGAAAGACACCAACGGCGTTCCCGCCCGCGAGAAAACGCCGCGGGGCGCATGGGCATGTGGTGCGGTTATGGTGGCGCGGTGACGGAAGCACGAAATACCGATACCCTGAGGGGAGATCTGTTTGACAGGCCCATCGGGTCGCAATGTGGCCGGCCGGTCGCGGCCGCAGAGGTTCCGTTTGACCCGGTCGCGCTCGATGACCGGCAGGTCATAGAGGGGATCGCCCATGAGAATCTCGCCAAACTGGAGGCTTTGTGCGGTCAGGTGCTATCGCGTGGTCTCGCGGACGACGCCGTGCCGGCGCTCAGGGATCTCTGGTCCCGCTTCCGGGGATTTGGGGTAAACAGTCCATGCAGGGAGCAGCTTCTGGCGCTTGAAACCCTGGCGAGCATCGGAACGAGACGGTCGGGGGATGTGGTCAAGGGCATTGTCGAGGAACGTGATATGGCTGCGGTTCTGCTACCTCACGCCCTGAAGGCGGCGGTCACCCTCAAGGTCCGATTTACGCTGCGGCAGATCAAGGAGTGGATTGCGGATGGGAGGCCGACCGTTCGCGCGCTAGCGTTCTCGCTGGCGCGGTGGGCATCTCCTCCAATATGGATTCTGGAGGGAGGCAGGAATGATCCGGACCGGTCGGTGCGAGAATCCGCGCTGATCACGATGGGCCTGCTCGGACACGCTGCCGCAAGGCCCGGTCTTCTGTCCATTCTAGCCGTAAATCCCGGCGGGGATTTGGTCCGGGCCCTGGCGACAGTCGCCGACGATGACGTGATCGTCGAGCTGGGTAGATGCGGGGAAAGGCATGGTGCGCTAAGGCCGACAGTGCTTGAGGAACTCGGGGCGATGGATAATCCGACAGCTAGGGCGGTCGTTGATAGAATTAAGCGGCGACAATGCCGAAGCGCCGGTCAATGACGCCGCGGGAAGTCGGATCGAAGGCTATGGCGATGGCTCTCCGCGTGTTTCCGCTCCGTCCAGGCCGGCGCCGGCGGAGTGACGTCACGGACCTTGGTCCCGGCTCGTACCGAAGGGCAGGGTGGCTTGACGTAAGGATGCGTCTTTCTTGGTTCAACGAACGGACGGGACGCACCCGTTCCGGACTATGGGTCCATGCCAATGATTCTCTATCCCGCGATTGACATAAAGGACGGACGGTGCGTGCGCCTTCTGAGAGGAGCCATGGATCGGGTAACGGTATATGCCGACGATCCCGCTGAACAGGCCCGCCGGTTTCGGGCTGAGGGCTGCGAATGGCTGCACCTGGTTGACCTGAACGGAGCCGTTTCCGGATATCCGGCGAACGGTGACGCGATCGGCGCCGTTCTGGCAACGGTCACATGCCCGGTTCAGGTCGGCGGCGGGATTCGGGATATGGCGACGGTCAAGCACTGGCTGGACCGGGGTGTCGCCCGGGTCATTCTCGGGACCGCGGCCGTAGAGGATCCGGACTTTGTCGGTGAGGCGGCCGCTTCGTTTCCGGGGCGGGTCGCTGTTGGCATCGATGCCAGGGACGGACGTGTTGCGACCAGGGGATGGTTGGAGGATACCGGCATTCCAGCGGTGGAACTCGCCCTCAGGTTCGAAAACGCTGGAGTCGCCGCGATCATCTATACGGATATCGATCGCGACGGCGCGATGCAGGGGCCTAACGTCGAGGCCACGGCCCTGATGGCGGACACGGTGGGGATTCCCGTCATCGCCTCCGGAGGAATCAGTTCGCTGGCCGATCTGTCCGCGCTTGGATCGTGTGGCGCGCCACTCGATGGAGCGATAGTGGGCCGCGCGCTATATTCCGGTGCCATTGATCTGGCGGAAGCGCTCGCGGTCGCCCGCGCCATGGGGGCTCCGTAATGGAGCGTCCTGAACCGGGCACGGAATCGTCTGTCTCTGACCGTGATGACGCCTCAACATCAGGGACGGCTCCGGAAGTGGGTGTCGATGGGATACCGTCCGCAAGCCCGATAATCCCGGTGACCCGGGGCAGGACCAAGATCTCGCGCCTGGCCATGTCGGTCCGGACGTCATCAAGAGCGGCCGCGAGATCGACCTGGACCGTGTTAATGCGCTTTTCCGGAACGGCGATCCGCCGGGGCGCTTCAGCCACAGATCCGCTGAAGGTTTACCCAATCGGCATCGGATAGCACCGGCGAGTTACCACCGGAATCGGAATTCGCCAGCGCCAGCGCCTCCTCGTCGAACCTGCTCACGGCGATGGCATATGGACGTATGGGAATCCCCAGCGAACGGAAACGCTCGAGGAGCGTTTCGTTGAGAACTGGCTTATACGGCTGTGACAGTAACGCCCCGGCCTGCGCCAGAAGAACGCTCTCGCTTACATCGCCAGTGGTTAGCAGCCGGAACGCGGCCACCAGGCCGGCCTGTTCCAGAATGCGGGCGACCGGATCCCTGGCGTCGGCGCGAATCGCCTCGGCGATCACGTAGCCCGCCACCACGTCAGGCGCTTCGTGATCCTCAACAAGTGTCGGGTCAAGCAGAAGCAGACCTCCAGGTAAATGGTTGGTCCACGCCACTCCGTTCGATAGGACAACCAACCGTCCGGGTCTGTCACCCAGAAGCCTGGTGTGGAGCCGATCAAGTGCAGCCGTCCCAGTAGGGGTATGGCAGGAGACCCCGGAAATACGCTGGATCTGGAAGAGAAGGCGCTCGCCCAACTCAACCCGCTTTGCGTCAGGAACCAATGTCGCGGCATGGTTAACCAGCAGTTCCGGAAGCCATGCCATACATATAACAAGCATAGCGCAGATAGCGCACGCAATGATGCTAAGCCGCGGCTTAAGGTTTCGGGGTCCCTGCCTTTCGATGGCGTTCCGCACCTGCTCGATCGCGTCGATCATGGAATCGTCGCTGATTTCCAGCTCCTCCGTCGAGTCGGCACCGGGGGCGAATACCGCGGGCCTGCCATTGCCATTCAGCCGGATTAATGCGGGCAGTGACCAGTGTGTCAGAGGTTGGTCAGCGTAGTCGTATATGATTAGCGTTGCGTTTCCCATACAAACAACGACATTCTTGCGCTGATGCTTGGGCGATGCCCGCCACACACCCGGAAATTCCAGCCGCTGGTATTGCTTGAGCGCAGTCATTCGTCGTTTTGGAAAACATCGTCTGTGTCGGTAACTTGGATGGACAATACCGCGGACTTTGGAATCTGCCAAGGGGCGGTGAATGACGCGGGGCGGCGGCGATAATCCGTCGCGTCAAGCGGGAGTCGCGACGGGAGGCGGTCATGAAAGTCTCCGGGACCGACGTGCCTTGGGTGCCGGTCATGGGCACTGTCCCGATCAAGCCGGGGAGCCGTCAGGTCACAACATCCTCGCGATCTCGCGCAGTTCGAATTTCTGGATCTTGCCCGTGGCGGTTTTCGGCAAATCCCGGAACACAACCGCCTTCGGTGTCTTGAAACCCGCAAGCCTCTCGCGGGCGAAAGCGATAAGTTCCGCCTCCTCGACTCTCTTGCCTTCCTTTAGCTCAACGAAAGCGCAGGGAACCTCACCCCAGTTCCTGTCAGGTTTCGCCACAACCGCGCAAAGTAGAACCGCGGGGTGATGCATAAGCACGCCCTCGACCTCTACGGAACTGACATTCTCGCCACCCGAGATAATGATGTCCTTGGCGCGATCGACTATCTGGATATAGCCGTCGGGATGCTGAACGGCGATGTCGCCGGAATGAAAGAAACCGTCAGTGAAGTCTCGTTCCGTCGCCGTCGGGTTTTTGAGATAGCCCTTCATCACCGAGTTGCCGCGAATCATGATCTCGCCCTTGGTCTTTCCGTCCATCGGAGTCTGGGTCATTGTGCCGGGGTCCATGACCGTGATGTCCTCCATCATCGGCATCAGGACGCCTGTCCGCGCCTTTATGGCGAACCGCTCCCTTTCGGAAAGACCGTCCCATGACGGACCGTTCCAAAGGCATTCGGTGACATGGCCATAGGTTTCGGTAAGGCCGTAAACCTGGGTGACGTTGAAACCGAGAGGCTCTATGGCCTGAAGGGTGGCCGCGGGCGGCGGCGCGCCCGCGGTGAGGATTTCGACTATGTGGTCGAATTCGCGGCGATCCCCTTCATGCGCGTTGATGATCATGTTCAGGACGATTGGCGCCCCTCCGAAATGGGTCACGCCCTCCTCGGCGATCGCATCGTAAATTTTCGCCGCGGTCACATCACGGCAGCAGACGACCGTGCCGCCGAGAAGGGGAGCCATCCAGGTATGGTTCCAGCCATTGCAGTGAAAGAGGGGGACGACCGCGAGCAGACGCGGGTACAGAGTCAATCGCCAAGAGATCACGGTTCCCATCGTCATGAGGTACGCGCCGCGGTGATGGTAGACTACGCCCTTTGGCCGTCCCGTCGTTCCGGAAGTATAGTTGAGGGCCAGACTTTCCCATTCGTCGCGAGGCATCCGCCACTCAAGCCCCGGATCACCGTCCGCGATGAACTCCTCGTATTCCATGTGCCGTCCGCTGGCGGAAAGACCCGCCTGGGAATCGGCGACTTCGATGATCAGCGGTCCGCCGTCGGCCATTCTGGCGACCGCCGCCTCCGCCAGACCCAGAAAGGCGGTATCCGCCAGAATGGCCTTTGCGCCGCCATGTTCCAGAATGTAGCTCACCGTGTCCACGTCCAGGCGGACATTGATCGTGTTCAGAACCGCTCCACACGCCGGTACGCCGAAATGCGCCTCCAGTTGCGCAGGGATGTTGGGTAGAAGCGTGGCGACGACCTCACCTGACTTCAGCCCGGCGGACTTGAGCGCGCAGGCCAGTCGCGAGCACCGCGCATGGTATTCTCGGTATGTCGAGCGCCAGCCGCCGTAGGCTATCGCCTCACGGTCAGGAAAGACCATGGCAGCGCGGTTGAGATGGCTGAGAGGCGTAAGGGGAACGAAATTCGCCTTTCGCCGATCCAGCCCGGTCTCGTCAGCCATCCAGCCCATCCGGAATCCCCCTGCGCTCTCACCGCCGTGGGGCTGAATATCGCCCCAGCTTGCCTGGATTGCAAAGACGGATTACAGGCATGGAAATGAAAGCCTCCGCCATCCCAAAGCCGTTGGCCGCGGTGTCCTGTATCGTCGCGGCAATGGCGATTATCGGATTGATCGACAATTTCGTGATCCTGATCGCCGAGCTTGCCGGTCTTTGGCAGCTCCATCTGGTGCGTGCCTGCATAGCCATTCCACTGATTCTGTTGATTGCCGGACTTGGCGGGTGGCCGGTTGCGCCCAAGCGCCTGTGGGCCGTGACCCTGCGGAGCCTTCTGGTTTCGGTTTCCATGGTATTCTACTTTGGCTCGCTTGCATTCCTTCCCGTAGCGCAGGCCGCCGCAGGCCTGTTCACCGCACCGATATTCGTACTTCTAATCAGCGTAACGGTTTTCGGGCGAAGGGTCGGGGCGGTGAACGTGATCGCCGCGATCGTGGGATTTCTTGGTGTCCTGCTGATGCTGCGACCTGATTTCAGCGATGTTTCATCCGCAACGCTTATGCCTGTCGCGGCTGGCGTCTTCTACGCGCTGGG
>JAPOUP010000246.1:11669-19154 GCA_026708635.1 Rhodobacter sp. | reverse complement strand
TCGTGGGTATCTTCTGGCCGAGGCGACCTTCGTGACGGTATTTGAATACACGCTGCTGGTGTTCGCGGCATTTTGGGGCTATGTGGTCCTGAACGACCGGCTGGATATCATGGGAGCGGTCGGGATCGCGTTGATCATGCTCTCGGGAGGGTTTCTGGCACGTGTGAGGCAGGGAGCCGAGTGAGCCAGACCGTAGGTCGGGGTCTGGCCGAGCTTTCGTAACCGCCCGGATTCCAGGCGCTTGGGAGTGGAACCCGGGCGCGGATCAATAGCATTCGGATAGGCTTACCGTTCCATGAGCGATTTCTCCGTTGGCCGCAACCCTATGATATTGCGCGATTTCCCGCGTCTGGTAATTTTTTTCGCGTAACCCCCTATTCAAGCCGTCCGTGATTCGCATGCTGTCATCGAGCCTTTGGGACACGCGCCATGGATCCGCGAATCACGGACCTGAAGTCGACCACCTTCTCGGGGCGCCGGGTGAACCGCCGGCAGATCGCGGACATCCAGGAGACCGTCGGGCTGTTTCTCAACGACAGCCGCAACGAGCTGGCGAAGACGATCCGCCAGCGCCTCGGCTGGAGAACGGCGAAGGGCTCGTACAGGGTCGGGGTGTGCCTCGGCATGTCGGGACGCTCAAGGGCCACGGTATCCTGACCCTTCCGCCGAAGCGGGAGGAAAGCGTCCGCTGAAGCTGGAGCCGGTGACGGACACGGAGGGACGGCGGCTCTGGAACGCCTTCGTCGACCGTCATCACTACCTGAGATACAGGCGGCCCTTCGGGGCGCACGTCCGGTACTTCGTGACGGACCGGGACGGCCGCGGGCTGGGATGCGTGCTCTTCAAGGCTGCGACGAAGGCGCTTCCGTGCCGCGACCGCTTGTGTCGGCCTCGAAGCGACCGCCAGCGACCCACTTGTGTCGCGAATCGTTGAACTTGATCTGTCTGAGATCGTAGAATCACAGTTTGGCGGCCATGCTTGCGCCTTCTTCACGAATTCGGCTATAACTCTGCCACCCTCTAGGTAGAGAGGAGCTGGAAGGATGCTGCTGCGCTTCGCCGTCGAAAACCACCGCTCCATTCGCGAGCGACAGGAACTTTCGTTCGCGGCGTCAACCCTCAAGGACCGGGCCGACGGCCTGATTCCCTGCGATGCGGTCAAGAGCCGGGCCGTTGTCCCGGCGGCCGTGATCTATGGTGCCAACGCTTCCGGCAAGACGAACATGGTCAACGCTATGGAGACCATGCAGTGGATGGTCCTGTGGTCACACGTCAAGGGGGGACCCGGCAGCGGGGTTCCGCGGCGGAAATTCATGCTGGATCCAGACTGGGCTGAAAAGCCATCAAGCTTTGAAATCGATTTTGTGCTTGATGGTGTGCGCTACCACTACGGGTTTGAGGCAACGGACAAGGCGTTCAGCTCAGAGTGGCTTTATGAAAGTCCACGCGCCCATAGCAGGAAACTCTTCGAGCGGCAGGAACAGCAATTCGAGTTTGGACGCGGCCTGAAGGGCCAGAACCAGAGTATCGCCAAGCTTGCGCGTCCGAACAGTCTGTTTGTGTCCGCCGCCGCGCAGAACGGTCATGAGCTTTTGACGCACATATATGAGTACTTTCGCAATATGATTTTCACCGGAACGCATTCGAAATCGCACATTGAAAAGTCAACACTACTCGAGAGCGGAACTATTGCTCTCGAAAATGCAGACATTGATGATCGGGTCATCAATTTCCTGAATTCCATTGATACGGGAATTTGCGGATTCCAGAGAATGCCAACCCTTGTTTCGGAGCGTGCAGGGCAACATTTCCATCATGCCATTGAAGAAGGGCACGCACATTATGTCGTGCCGCCTGAGTTTAGAGAAGGTGAAGCACAAAAGATAGAAGAACCTGTATTTGCACATCAAGGGAAGAATGGAGAGAAGGTGTGCTTTACATTGGACCTTGAGAGTTCCGGAACGCTCCGGATGCTGGCGATTCTGGGCAAAGCCTTCGAGGCGATTGACGAAGGGGTGCCGGTTATCGTTGATGAGGTGGACCTCAGTCTTCACACCGCCGCAAGCGAGGCGATATTGCGCTTGTTCTGCTCCCGGGAATTGAACCGAAACGGTGCGCAGATCCTGGCGACAATGCATGACACCAACCTGATGAAGTCCGAGGTCTTCCGGAGGGATCAGCTCTGGTTCGCCGAGAAGAGCAAGGACGGAAGTACGGAGATATACCCGCTTACGGATTTTCGAACGCGAAAGGACGACAACATCGAATTGGGCTACCGTCAGGGACGATACGGGGCGGTGCCGAATAATGATCCAGTGGCTTTGCCTCTGGAGAATTGACGCCATGAAGAGGCGCCGGAAGGAAAGAATCGGCCGCAGTGCACCGCAGAGACGGCCCAAGGTTCAGTTTACCCTGTTTTGCGAAGGCAGAAGGACAGAGCCTCTATATTTCATAGCACTCAAAAGCCGTGAGAGTGGTTCTCTGATTTCAATTCAGTTCGGGGACAGGGGTCGGGCCCCGATCACATTGGCAGAGAAAGCAGTGAAGTTCGCCAAGTCGGCGGGATCAATGCGAGGAAGAGGAGGGCGGCGGAATCTCTTCGAAGAGCAGGATCAGGTTTGGGTTGTGTTCGACCGGGACGAACATGAGAGATTCGATGAGGCCGTGTCATTGTGCGAAGCGAACGGTATAGGAGTTGCCAGATCCAATCCATGCTTCGAAGTCTGGTTGATCCTGCACATGGTCGATTATGATCGGCAGGATGACCGCGATCGAGTCAAGGATGAATTCGGTCGCTTGGCTTCAGATTTTGGTCTGGAGTTGTCAGGGAAGGCGATATTCGAAAAATTGATGACAGCCGTTGAAGATGCGGAGGAGCGAGTTGAAGAGTTGGATCGTCGGCGAAAAGAGGAGGGACAACCGTACGGGCGTCCTTCTACCACAGTCGGAGACTTGACCAAGGCAATCAGGAAAGCCTGCAACCGAGTGAGTGGCGTCTGATTTCGACGATCGTTGACCGGAACCAATGACCGCTTTCCCCATCGTAGCTATCGGCCGCTGATCGCGTCTTGCCCCGAGAAGACGACGGGTTTCCTGCTTGAGATGTGCGAGGGCAATATGCAGGCGGCGCGCGACAGCCGACACGGGTTCGGGGAGGCATGGGGACACTATTGCGCGGGGGATGCGGCACCGGCTGCATTGCGTTTCGGGCCATGCGCCAGAACCGTCTGACCCAGAATCCGAGGGTCGATCGCCGAGGCACGTCGACGGAAACGGCCCCGGAGCCAGCGGCGCCTTCGGTTTCGGCTGCTGCTGCAAGGCGTCCTGCCCAATGTCTGGGAATCCTTATCCGAATGCTATTGGGGCGCGGATCGACGAGATTCGTCGGCCGGCCCACCCTGTTCTCACCGGACAGCGATCGGTTCCGGAGCGGCTCGCCCCTACGTTTCCCCAAGCGTGTAAAAACCACCCGCCCGGGCCGTCATCTCTTTCAATAGATCGGGGACGCGGAATCTGGCGCCGTATAGGGCTTCCAGCCGTTCGCACGTCTCCACGGCGGTTTTGGGGCCGATCATGTCAAGCCAGGAAAAAGGCCCTCCTGACCAGGGCGCGAAGCCCCAGCCGAGAACGGCGCCGACATCACCCTCACGGACGTCGGTCAGCACTCCCTCCTCCAGTGCATGAACCGCTTCAAGAACCTGTACGAGAAGCAGCCTCTGCCTTACGACGTTTATCTCCGGCTGGCGCTCGGCCATCGGATACCTTCGCCCGAGTCCTTCCCAGAGGCGCTGGCGCACGCCATCTTCATCATAAACATAAAATCCCGCTTTGACCTTGCGGCCAAGCCGGCCCTCGCGCTCCATCCAGAACAATAGATCGTCAGAGGCGTCATTTGCATTACCGCCGCCTGTCGCCGCCCTCGTCACCCGCGCGATCCTAGCTCCGAGGTCAATCGAGGTCTCGTCGACGAGTTGCAGTGGCCCTAAAGGAAAACCGAGTAGTTTGGCCGCGTTCTCGATAAGCGCTGGCGCCACGCCCTCAGCGACCATGCGGATGCCTTCGTTAACGTAAGCGATTATGCAGCGGTTGGCGAAAAAGAAACGGGCGTCGTTGACCACAATTGGCGTCTTTCGGATCTGACGTACGTAGTCGAGTGCCCTGGCCACCGCTCCGTCACCGGTTTCGCGTCCTCTGATGATCTCCACGAGCCTCATTTTTTCAACCGGGGAGAAAAAGTGAATGCCGATGAACCGGTCAGGACGCGGGGTTGCCTTGGCCAGATCGCTGATCGGAAGTGTGGATGTATTCGAAGCGAGGACGCAGTCCTGCCCGATAATCGCTTCAACCCTCCCCGTGGTCTCGGCCTTCACTTCGGGGTCTTCGAATACCGCCTCGATAACCAGGTCCGCTCCCGCAAGCGCCTCGAATTCCGTCGTGGCGGTAATTCGGTTCAGAACCTCAGCCTTCATCCTTTCGGTCGCTTTGCCGCGCCTGACGCTCCTGTCCATATAGGCTTCGGTCACCGCCATGCCTCTGTCGGCCGCTTCCTGTGTCAGGTCGACCAACACCACATCGATGCCCGCGCGCGCGGAAACAAGCGCGATGCCCGCTCCCATCATTCCCGCACCGACGATACCGAGCCTCCTGACCGGCCGATCCGGCGCTTTCGGTCGTTTCGCCCCCTTTTCCAGTGCCTGTTTGTTAATGAACAGCGAACGTATCATCGCAACGCTCGATGGATTCATCAGAACCGACACGAATTGACGGGCCTCTATCTTCAGCGCCGTGTCGAAAGGCACGAGGGCACCTTCATAGATCGCCGCGAGCAGTGCCTTCGCGGCCGGGTAGACACCGTGGGTCTTTCCGTGCGCCATGGCCACGAGTCCGACAAACGCCATGTAACCGGCTGGATGGTAGGGAGAGCCACCGGGCATACGGTAACCCTTTGTATCCCATGGCTTGACCAGGTCTTCTTTCCGGGCATCCAGTATCCATGATCTCGCGGCGGCGACCGGGTCGTCGACGACGCTATCGACCAGTCCCATTCTCTCCGCGGTCTTTGGGTCGCTCAATCTGCCCTCAAGCAGGAAGGGTGCCGCGGCCATCACGCCTAGCCTTCGAACCAACCGCGTCGTGCCCCCCGCGCCCGGAAAGAGGCCCACCTGGATTTCGGGTAGCCCGATCCGCGCGTTTGGGTTTTCGGCGCAGAAAATGCGGTGGCACGCGAGCGCGATCTCGTAGCCGACCCCCAACGCCGTTCCCGGAAGGGCGGCCACGATCGGCTTGCCCCCCTTCAATGTGGCGGGATCCATTCCCGCACGCTCGATCTTTCTGAGAACGCCATGCATTCTCATGACCTGTTCAATCAGTTTCCGCTCCGGCCTTTCGCCTGCTTCTTCCCGCATTCCCGCCAGAACATTGAGATCCATGCCGGCAGCGAAGGTTTCCTTCCCGCTGGTTATGATGATGCCCTTGACGGAAGCGTCGGACAGAGCTTCGTCGATCCGGTCGCTGAGCTGCTGGATGCCCTCCCGCGTAAGTACGTTCATCGATCGGCCCGGAATGTCCCAGACTATAGTGGCGACGCCGACGTCATCGACTGAATAGGAGAAACACACCATTGCTCCGGCCCCTTCAGGTCATCGCCCGTTGGATATGCGCTCCGCCGCGCATGTCACCTCCGGGCCGCCTCTTCGATCACACGCGCTCAATGACGGTTGCGACACCCATTCCCGAACCGATGCAGAGCGTCGCCAGTCCGGTTTCCATATCCGCGCGTTCAATCTCGTCAAGGAGGGTTCCGAGAATCACGGCGCCGGTGGCGCCCAGCGGATGGCCCATGGCGATGGCGCCGCCATTCACGTTCACCACGTCTGGATCGACATCGAACGCCTGCATGAATCGCAGAACGACGGACGCGAACGCTTCGTTGACCTCAAAGAGATCGATATCCGCGATTTCCAAACCGTTCTCCGCGAGTATTTTCCTGGTGACCGGCACTGGACCCGTTAGCATGATTGTCGGATCGGTGCCGATCTTCGCGGTTCCGACGATCCGTGCGCGCGGTTTCAGCCCGTTCCGCTCGCCGTAAGCCTTGCTGCCCAGGAGGACGGCTGCGGCGCCGTCGGTGATTCCGCTTGAGTTTCCCGCGTGGTGTATGTGTTCGATGCGTTCGAGATGCGGATATTTCATCAGGGCGATTCTGTCGAAACCCGGGGTGGTCTCACCAAGCTCACTGAAACTCGGTTCCAGTGACCCGAGCGCCTGCATGTCTGTTTCCGGCCGCATGTATTCGTCGTGATCGAGGATCGTTAGGCCATTGATGTCCTTGATTTCGATGATTGAATTCCGGAACCTTCCCTCATCCCAGGCGGTCTTGGCCCGCTGCTGGCTGCGGACAGCCAGCGCGTCCGCGTCATCGCGGGTGAACCCATATTCGGTGGCGATGATATCGGAACTGATGCCTTGGGGAACGAAATATACCTTCATCGCGACCGTCGGGTCAGCCGCGACCGCCGCACCGTCGCTACCCATCGGAACGCGTCCCATCATCTCGACACCGCCCGCTATGTAGGCGTTCCCGGCGCCGCCGCGGATCTGGTTGGCCGCCATGTTGACCGCTTCGAGGCCGGAAGCGCAGAACCGATTGATCGAGACGCCCGGAATCGACTCATCGAGTTCGGAGGCGAGCACCGCCGTTCTCGCCAGGCATCCGCCCTGCTCGCCGACCTGGGTCACGTTACCCCAGATCACGTCCTCGACCGCGTGTCCGTCAAGGTCGTTACGGGTTTTCAGCGCGTTAAGCATATCCGCGGACAGCTTGGCCGATGTCACTTCGTGAAGCGAACCGCCGCTCCGGCCTTTTCCGCGTGGCGACCGCACGGCGTCATAGATATAGGCTTCAGCCATTGGGGCTGTCCTCTTTCAGGCCCTGTCTCCCGGATTGCCGGGCATCAGGTCGTAGGGACGCTTCCAGCCGGGCAATTCGCTGATCCGCGTCAGCCACGCATCGATATTGGGCCACTCCGAACGTTCGAAACCGAACGGCTCGGGGTAGTAAAGATACCCGCAGCATGAGATGTCGGCGTTCGTCAGCTCCTCGCCTACGATCCAGCTCCGACCGCGCAGATGCGTTTCGAGCACTTCGTAGGCTGACTTCAGTCTGCCCTGCATGAAGGAAATCACGCCGTCCGGGCGTCTGTCCGCTGGAAGGAAGTTCATTAGGAAGCGCGTCATGCCCGCCTGGCTGGACAGCTTGTGGTTGTCCCAAAGTACCCAGCGGAGCACTTCATAGCGCTCCTCGTCGCGTCCGCGGAACTTGCCGGTTTTGTCCGAGACGTATTGTTGGATCACGCCGGATTGGCTGAGCCTTGTGTCTCCGTCGACCAACACCGGAACTTCTCCCATTTCATTGACGTCGTCCCTGTAATCCCGGTTTCTCGTCTCACCGTTGAAGAAATCGACGAATTCCGGTTTCCAGGCCAG
>JAPOUP010000246.1:0-11440 GCA_026708635.1 Rhodobacter sp. | reverse complement strand
AACTTTGGCCGCCCGTCTCCGGTCCCCCGGATCCCGCTGGGCCGCGTGAGTATATCTCCGGGGGCGGAACGCGGTCGGATGTGCTGACCGTGAGCCATTTCCGCATATCCGGTACCGGGAACCCTGCCGACGTCCGAATGCGGATCATTTTTGCTCCCTCCCGTCCGCAAAGCTTCTCGAGATCAGTTCCTTCATTATCTCGTTCGTTCCGCCATAGATGCGCTGCACCCGCGCGTCCGTCCACATTTCCGCAACCGCGTATTCCTGCATGTAGCCGTATCCGCCATGCAGCTGCACGCATTCGTCCAGTACCTCGCCCTGCGTGTCCGTCAGCCAATATTTCGCCATGGCCGCCCTTTCCGCCGTCAGGCGGCCCTGGATGTGTTCCTCGATGCACTGGTCCAGAAAAGCCCTCGCTACCGTGGTCTTGGTGAGGCATTCGGCCAATTTGAAGCGCGTGTTCTGGAATTGCATGATGGGTCCGCCAAACGCGTCTCGCTCCCGCGCGTAGGCGATCGTACGTTCCACCGCGCCTTCCATGGCTCCGACGGCGCCACAGCCGATGATCAGCCGCTCCTGGGGAAGCTGTCGCATCATCTGATAGAATCCCTGTCCCTCATCTCCACCAAGAACGTGCTCGGGAGGAATCTCGACATTGTCGAAAAACAGCTCGGATGTGTCCGCCGCATGGCAGCCGATCTTTTCGAGATTGCGGCCGCGTGCGAAGCCCTCGGCACCGTCGGTTTCGACTGCGACCAGTGAGATGCCCCGCGCCTTTCCCTCCGGATCGGTCTTCGCCGCGACGAGGATGAGATTCGCGTGCTGCCCGTTGGTGATGAATGTTTTCTGTCCGGTAAGCCTGTACGCGTTTCCATCGCGTATCGCCCTGGTCCTGATTCCCTGGACGTCCGAGCCGCCGGATGGTTCGGTCATGGCCAGGGCGCCGACCAGTTCACCCGTCGCCATTCCGGGAAGCCAACGCCTCTTCTGTTCCTCGGTTCCGTAGGCGAGGATGTAGTGCGCGACAATTCCGGAGTGGATCCCGTTGCCCCAGGAGGCGAGGTTGGCGCGGGCGGCTTCGATAATGATCACGGCCTCGTGCCCGAAATTCCCGGCCGCTCCGCCGAATTCTTCCGGTATGCTTGGACAGAGCAGGCCGAGCTCGCCCGCCTGGCGCCATGTCGACCGGTCCATCTCGCCTTGCCTGCGCCAGCGGTCGAAGTGCTGCGCCCATTCGGTTTCGATGAAACGGCTCGTGAGGTCGGCGAGCATTTTATGGTCCTCGGTCATCCAGCGCGAGGTGTTTGGATCGTTCATGTTCCGTTCCCGTGAATTAGGCTAGCGCGGGTCATCGAGCCGTTTCGATACGGTGGGTCTGGTGACAGGTTCCGATGTTATTCAATCGATCCGGTAAACTGAAGGGCCGGTACCCATGACGGAAGGTGCACCTTGATGGCGTCGCGCAGCCGCTGGCAGTCGCCGTGGTACCTGCCGGTACCGTCCGGCTGAATGGCGGGATGGAGTGCCGCCATGTCGATCCGGAGCCGCCCGTCCTGCCGTGCGCCAGCCTCAGGCATCGATCAGTTCCGCCCGGGCCAGTGCCGGGATGACGAAGTCTGCAAAGACCGATCCGATCCGCAAATCCGGGCTTGATTCCGGGCCGGCGATCCATGCGATCTCCTCGATTTCAGCCAAGGGCGAGGCCTCGCCCGAGACTTCGCAAAGGTAGGCGTGAATCGACACCTCTCCGCGCTCGAATGCGGAGGAATTCCGGAAGGATCCGAAAAACTCGGCGCGTGTCAGCTTCACGCCCAGCTCCTCGCCGAGTTCCCGCCGCAGGCAGTCGGTCCGGGACTCGCCCGGCTCAATCTTCCCGCCGGGCGAAATCAGGATGTCGGTGCCTCGCTTGCGGACAACGAGCAGCCTTCTTTCGCGTATCAGTATGGCGGCGCATTTCTCGATCGCGGGCGGAGAGGCGTCTCGACCAGGCGTCATGCCGAAGCCAGTTCCGGGATGGTTTCGTGGACCGCCGAAGAGGGTGCGGGACGGGGTTCGGTCGTTCCGGACAGGAACCGGATGATGTTGCGGCCGAGCTCCTCCTTGTCCTTCAGGTAGGACATGATCGTATCGTCGGAGGGAACGGTGAAACTGTCGGCAAAGATCGAGATTCCTTCTGGGCGACATCCGGCCGAGACCGCGGTTTTGACGGGACAAAGTGACGCGAGGTCAACAGTCGGCAAGTCGCTCGGCACCGAATGTGCGCTCCGGGTGTCCGGCAATGCGTCAGTTCAGGAATCCGGGTGCGAGGAAGTGGAATCCGTAGGCCACCAGGAGTGCCGGGATGGCCGAATATGCGGTGGCTATGACGGCCGCGCGTGGAGTGAGCGCGATCGCCGGAAGAAGCGCGTCGCCGTCATTCGAGATCGTGTTGCCCATCAACGCGGCGAACGGCACGGCGCCATTGATATATAACGTGGTCACCAGAACCTGGGGTCCGCATCCGGGAATGAAGCCCACAACGATCGCGATGAGTGGCAGTAGCGGCGCCACCGCCGTGAACCACGCTTCCAGGTCGAAGCCCGCAAACACGACCAGATAGTCATATGCGAGGTAAGCGCCAAGCACGTATACCGATATGAAGCTGGTTTCCTCGGCCATTCGCGTGGCGGGGGAATCCCGGTGGTTGGTCATGGCCTGAAGAGGAGACGTTGCCCAGATGGCCAATCCCAGGAATGAGCCGACGAGAGCCAGCCACAAGGCCGGCACACCGAGCACGTCGGTGATCTCAACCTGTCCGAGCTGCGCTCCGCCAATGATAAGACCCGGCGCGGCGACCAGCGCATAGGCGCAGTCCCTTACCCGGATCCGACCGATCCGGGGCACCGCCTCACGGGTGCTGGCGGAGACATTGCGAAATTCGGTCCGGTTTAACCGGTCAACAAGCCAGCCCGAGACTATGCCGACGGCGAAGCTTGTGGGCAGAACGACCGCCGCCGCGTCGGGCCGCGTGGCGATCAGCAGGAACGCCGCGTCGCCCATGGTTGCGGTCAATGTCGCCACAACCGCACCGAAACCCACCTTTCCGCCGGTATAGGCCGCGACCACGACGACGGCCCCGCCGCAACCCGGTGTGGCGCCCAGTAGGGCGGCCAACGGAACCTGCCAGCCACGCGAGTTCTGCAGGGTCTGACCGATGTTGAACCGGAATAACCTCTCCGACCCGTAGAACAGGAAGAGCGTGGCGGCCACGAAAACACTGACCTGGAAATAGGCGTCCTCCACCAATTCCCGGGTCAGCCGCCCCAACTCTCCGGGTGCCACGGCAAGACAGACGAGAGCGAGCGCCACGCAGAGGCGGCGTCCCCTGAAATGGCCTCTCCGAGCTATCCGGTTGCGCGGAAGCGGCCGCCCGGGCGCGGAAACGCTGGTTATCATGGTCATCGCACTACCTGCGATTGCGAATCATTCTCAATTAGAAGATAGCGCTTGCCGGACTATGCGCAAGAGTGATTATGACAGGCGATCTGGTTGAGGAACTGCGGTGGAGAGCGGAATGGCTTCGGATCTGCATGGTTTGGCGAAATCGATGATCGACGCGTTGCCTCATTCGAGGGCGCTCGGCCTGAAGCTGGTCGGGATCGGAGATGGCACCGCCGAAATGACCTTGCCGTATGACGAGCGCCTGATCGGCGACCCGGAGACCGGCGTCATTCACGGCGGGGCGGTCTCGACATTGATGGATACCTGCTGTGGCGCTGCGGTAATGGGACATGGGGCAGCGGCGCTTGTCGCGACAATTGACCTCAGAATCGACTACATGCGCAGCGCGGCACCCCGCCATGCCATCACCGCGCGCGCGGAATGCTATCACGTCACGCGTTCGGTCGCTTTCGCCCGTGCCACCGCGGTTGACGGCCAGGGCTCCGGTTTGGTGGCGACGGCGGTGGGTGCGTTCAACGTAGAGTGGGCATAATGCCAACACGTCGTCCGGAAAGCTTCCGGTTTCCTGGACGGGGCCGCGACGCGGTCCTGAACGCGCTCGCTGACAGGATACCCTACATCAGCTTCCTCGGTATTTCGTTCGAACGGCATGGCGACGAGTTGACGGCCGTTCTCGCGTTTGACGGAAAACTGATCGGCAATCCGCGTTTGCCCGCGCTTCACGGCGGCGTTACCGCGGCATTCCTTGAGGTTGCCGCGATCATCGAACTGAGCTGGACGTGCTACCGGGAAGATTTTGAGGGAACCGCGTCCCGGGGGGAATCCGCGGGTGCCGATGCCATGCCCAGGCTTCCGAAGACGATCGATTTCACGGTCGATTACCTCCGCCCCGGCCTTCCGCGAGACGCCTACGCGCGGGCTCGCGTGAACCGTTCAGGCCGCCGTTACGCTTCCGTCCATGTCGAGGCCTGGCAGGACAGCCGCTCGCGACTGTTCGCCCAGGCTACGGGACATTTCCTGATGGCCGCGCCCACCGACGCACCGAAATGACGGCGGCGCGGGCGGGGCAGGCCCGACTGGACCATCGCAGGGTGCTTAGGATCGCGGTGCCGATCATGATCTCGAATGCGACCGTGCCGATCCTTGGCGCGGTGGACACGGGAGTGGTCGGCCAGATGGGACTGGCCGCTCCGATAGGCGCGGTCGGGATCGGCGCCGTGATCCTCACCGCGGTCTACTGGATATTCGGCTTCCTCCGCATGGGAACCGCGGGTCTCGCGAGTCAGGCCCGGGGAGCCGGAATGACGGACGAGCTATCGGCGCTGCTGAGCCGGTCGCTATTGGTCGGGCTTGCGGCCGGAGTGCTGCTCGTCCTTCTTCAGAAGCCAATCTTCCAGATGGCATTCCTGATCTCACCGGCTTCAGCCGAAGTCGAAACGCTGGCCCGGAAATACATTCAGATCCGCATCTGGTCGGCACCGGGCGCGATCGCGGTATATAGCGTTACCGGCTGGCTCATCGCGATGGAAAAGACCGGTTCCGTCCTGGTTCTGCAGCTCTGGATGAACGGAGTCAACGTGGTGCTGGATCTTTGGTTCGTACTCGGTCTCGGGTGGGGTGTCGAAGGCGTGGCGTTCGCGACCTTTCTTGCCGAATGGAGCGGGTTCGCCCTGGGCCTCTGGCTTTGCCGGCAGGCGTTCGCCGTTTCCGCGTGGCGCGACGGCACCAAGGTTTTCCATGGCGCCTCACTGCGCTGGATGGCGTCAATCAACCGCGATCTTCTCATCCGTTCCCTGCTGCTGGAAACGATCATTCTGTCGTTTCTGTTCGTAGCGGCTGATTTCGGAGACGTTACCCTGGCGGCCAATCAGATTCTGGTCCAGTTTCTGCACATCACCGCCTTCGCCCTGGATGGGTTCGCGTTTGCCGCCGAGACGCTTGTTGGCCAGGCGATGGGCGCCCGGAACCGAATTCGGCTCCGGCGCAGCGCGCTACTGGCCAGTCTGTGGGGGGCCGTCTGCGTGATCGGGTTGTCCTTGGTCTTCCTGGTGTTCGGGGCGCGGATAATCGATTTGATGGCGACCGCGCCCGAGGTCAGAAGCGAAGCGCGTACGTATCTTGGCTACATGGTGCTCGCGCCTTTGGCGGGCTTGGCGGCCTGGATGTTCGATGGTATTTTCATCGGCGCGACCAGGGCGAAGGACATGCGGAACATGATGGCCGTGTCGTTCGCTGTCTATGTCGTCTCCGCATGTGCCCTGGTTCCCCTGGTTGATAACCATGGGCTATGGCTGTCCCTTCTGGCAACACTGTTGGTGCGTGGAATCACGCTTGGCCTTCGATATCCGGAACTCGAAGCTTCGGCCGACCTGAAATAGGCTCTTGGGTAAAGCTTGCGGAAGGACCGGTTCGCGGAGAGACCGCGTTTGCCCACGACCGCATGGTTGACGTTGGCGCGGCGAGCGGAAGTGTCCGGATTCCGACCCGCGCGCGCTTGACAGGTTATGGGATCGTTGGGAGAGCGCCCCGGTGACCGTCACGTCGCTGGCCTTTTCCGCCGGGACGTGGCAGTTCCCGGTGTGACTTCCGGTTCGGAGACGGAGCCATGCTCAAGACCCGCATCATTCCCTGCCTGGACGTTGCCGACGGGCGAGTCGTCAAGGGCGTCAACTTCGTCGACCTCGTGGATGCCGGTGATCCGGTGGAAGCGGCCCGCGTCTATGATGCGGCGGGAGCGGATGAACTCTGTTTTCTTGACATCACGGCGACTCACGAAAATCGTGGAACGCTGTATGATCTCGTCACCCGAACGGCGGAGCAGTGTTTCATTCCCCTGACGGTCGGCGGAGGAGTGCGTACCCATGAGGATGTGCGAGACCTGCTATTGGCGGGCGCTGACAAAGTCAGTTTCAACTCCGCCGCCGTGGCGGATCCCGATGTCGTTGCCGACGCGGCGGGCCGGTTTGGGAGTCAATGCATTGTGGTCGCGATTGACGCCAAGGCGGTCGCGCGGGGACGCTGGGAGATCTTCACGCATGGAGGCCGTCGTCCGACGGGCATTGACGCGGTCGGATTCGCCCGCCTCGTCCAGCGGAAAGGCGCGGGGGAGATTTTGTTGACGTCAATGGACCGCGATGGGACACGCGCCGGATTCGACATTCCGCTGACGCGGGCCGTGAGCGATGCGGTTGACGTTCCGGTCATCGCCTCGGGAGGTGTCGGTTCACTCGACCATCTCGTGGACGGCGTGGCGAGGGGAGGCGCCAGCGCCGTGCTCGCGGCCTCGATTTTCCACTTTGGCGAGTTCACCATTATGGAGGCCAAGGCACATATGTCGACGGCCGGCATTCCGATGAGGCTCAAATGACGGTACTTGAACGTCTTGCCGCCACCATCGAGGCACGCAGAACCGCAGATCCAGAGGTTTCATGGACGGCAAGGCTGCTCCTCGGTCCAAAGGAGAAAGCGGTCGAAAAATTCGGCGAGGAAGCCATTGAGGCCATAGTTGCCGCCGGGACAGGCCGAAGGGATCGCCTTGTCGCCGAAGCGGCGGATGTCCTCTACCATTTACTTGTGATGCTCGCGGCCCACGAAGTCTCCGTTAAGGATGTAATGAGCGAGCTTGAGAGGCGGGAGGGTTTATCGGGAGTCGCGGAAAAGGCCAGCCGTTGACGGATTTGGTGCCGCGCGGTTCCGAACGCCCGGCCGGGGCCACCCGCGTTTACCCGTCGGGCAGGTCGCGGCCGCACCGTTCCCCTGGCATGACCTCCGTCCGGCAAAGGTCAGCCAGCCGGAGGGAGTCCCGCATGACGTACGGCAACGTGTGTGGTGAAGCGCGTACGGCGGGCGGCGAACCGGCGCCGTTGGGCTCCGAAACTGGGGGAGTGATGGCGATATGTTGATCCCTTTCCGAGAGATCCCGGAACCTCCGGGGCTGCCGCTGCTTGGCCATATCCATCGCATCCGACTTGACCGGCTTCACCTGATTCTGGAGACGTGGGCGGAACGGTACGGCCCGATATTCAGGATTCGCATGGGACCCCGCCGCATCGCGGTCATTTCGGACCGTTCGGCGATCCAGCGGATACTGATGCGGCGGCCGGAAACATACCGACGTAACTCGACACTTGAGGCGGTGGCCAGGGAGATGGGTCTCAATGGTGTTTTCGTCGCCGAGGGCGCGGATTGGCATCGTCAGCGCAGGATGCTGGTTTCCGCGCTTGAACGCTCGAATCTCAGGGACTTCTTCCCGACGCTTGCGTTGAATGTCACAAGGCTCCGAAAGCGCTGGGAACGGGCGGCGGACGATGGTGAGGCGGTTGATCTCTGCCGCGACCTTATGCGCTTTACCGTTGACGTGACCATGCAATTCGCTTTTGGGATCGATGCCAACACTCTGGAAACCCCGGGCCCGGTGATCCAGCGCCATCTCGACAGGGTTTTTCCGGTTCTGTTCCGGCGTTTGAACGCTCCCTTTGCCTGGTGGCGCCATTTCAGGTTGCCGTCCGACCGGGCGCTTGACGAAGCGTTGGAGGCCCTGAGGCATGAAGTGAGCGACATGGTGCGCGACGCACGGGAGCGCATGGCGTCGGATCCCAAACGATATGACTCGCCGGCGAACTATCTTGAGGCTATCCTCGCCGAGGCTGAGAGTGGAGTTTCGGGCGTCACCGACGCCGAGATCTTCGCCAATATCGGCAATCTCCTTCTCGCCGGAGAGGACACCACGGCCAATAGCATCGCCTGGGCCGTGTACTATTTCATGAACCATCCGGCGCATTTCACGCGGGCCCGTCTCGAGGTGGATGCGCTCGTTTCTCCCGAAATGGCGCTTTCGACCCTGGAACAGACGGCCCGCCTTCCTTTCCTCGACGCTTTCTGCGACGAAACCATGCGCTTCAAGCCTGTCGCGCCCCTACACCTTGTCGAGCCCGTATCCGACGTTGAGATCATCGACTGCCTGATACCGAAAGGAACTCCGATCATGATGCTCGTGCGGCGCATGGCGACGCAGGATGAGTACTTTGGCGAGGCCCGCAGTTTTGATCCAGATCGTTGGCTTTTGTCGCCGGAAAAGAGAAACCTGCCTCATGACCGACGCGCGTTCGTGCCGTTCGGTCACGGGCCGAGAGTGTGTCCGGGGCGCGGTCTCGCGCTGCTACAGATGCGGTGCGTGCTCGCGATGCTTTGCCGGAATTTCGACTTGGAGCCGGCTTGCCGTCTTGAAGACGTGCGTGAATGTCTGGAGTTCACGATGTTTCCGGTCGGTTTGAAAGTTCGGTTCAGGCCAAGGAGAGTCCGGCAATAAATCATTGGGTTCCCGGTGATTGCGCGCAGTTGGCGTGGGAACCCGGCATCTTCCGGAACGAAATCCGGTCTTTCGGCGTATGACCTTTTCGCGTCCGGTTAGCTCAACGGTACCCGTTCCTCAAATCAATGCATTGTTTCGCACGACCGTTGACCCAGGTATCGGAACAGCGAGCGGCTGGGTGATTGACTATTGCCACCTGATTCCCCGTCGAATGGCACCGGGGTGAAGAGCCGCCTTCCCGGAATCCCCCGCCCATGTTCCGACATCACAGTTTTGAGGAAATCACGCCTGTGTTGAATCCGGCTTTGCGAAGCTCCCCGAAAAGCCGTTGATGTTCCATCTTTGGACAAAGATCCTGAATGACGTCAAGACCCGCGGCGCTCGCCGATTCGGCGGCCGCCGTGTTTCTCACCCCAATCTGCATCCAGATGGTGCGAAGCCCGGGCAAATTCCGGATCGCGGCGTTGACTATTTGGGGAACGTATTCGGAACGCCGGAATATATCGATCATGTCAACCCGCAGATCGGCTGGGATATCCTCGATACTCCGGTGGATCCGCTCTCCAAATAGCGTTTCGCCCGCGCGGGTTGGATTGACCGGTACCACGCGGTAGCCTCTCATCGACAGATAACGACCGACGAAGTGACTCGGTCGGATCGGATTGGGCGAGACACCGATCAACGCGATGCACTTGGTGCGGAGCAGGATGCGCCGGAGGTAGCTATCTGATTGGGTCATAAGCCATTCTAGCATAACAGCGGATGAACTGAACCCGGATCCCATTGGGGATGATCCGACCCCGTTCGGCATCGGATGTCGATAGGGACGGATTTCCGCGTTTGGTCGCCCGTGATCGATCAGGGCGCGACCTCGCCTTAGGCGGTTCGTTATCGGGACATATGTGCCGCGGTATAGAGAGCGATGGCCGCGGCGTTTGAGACGTTAAGCGAGTCGGACCTGAGCGATATGCCGATCCTGACCAGGGTTTCACACGAATCCCGTGTCCGGCTGCGCAGACCTAACCCTTCCGCGCCCAGTACCAGTCCGATCGGCCGGTCGCCCACGCGGGACAATGCATGGGAAAGTTCGGTTTCCGCTTCGCTATCAAGTCCGACAAGCGCATAACCCATGTCTTGCAGGGACTTCATTGTATCGGCCAGATTCCTTACCCGCAGATAGGGCTGCCACTCGAGCGCGCCGGACGCTGATTTGGCGAGCGCGCCGGTTTCCGGCGGGGAATGCCGCCGCGTGGCGATGACGGCACAGGCACCAAACGCCGCCGCTGACCTAAGGATCGCGCCGACGTTTTGGGGATCCGTGACCCGGTCCAGCAGAACCGCTACCGATCGCCCGCCTCCGGTACAGACTTCGCCCAGCGCTCCCCATGACAGTGGTTTCGTTTCCAGAGCCGCGCCCTGATGCACCGAACCGGGATCAAGCGGTGCGGGAAACCGGCGTGGGTCGGCGATCTCCGGATCGATGCCGGTTTTGGAAATCGCTTCCGCAAGCCGGTTGGCGGCGTTTTTTGTCACGATCAGTCGCTTGCCGCTCCGCCTGGGATTCAGAAGCGCTTCACGCACCGCGTGAAGTCCGAACAGCCAGACGGTTTCGGATGCCGCCACTTTCCCGTCGAGTTCCCTTTTAATGACCCATCGCGGTTTCTTCATGTTTTCCTTCCCTGCGTGTCCAAGATACTTGGCCCCGCCCGTCGGGTGGCGCAAGGCTGATTTCTGTTGACGGAGTGGGATGGGGGGGCTAATCAGCCTTTCTTATTGGGCGACGTGCTGCAAGGTGCGGCAGCGGACTGTAACTCCGCCGGGGAAACCCATGCCTGGTTCAATTCCAGGGTCGCCCACCATCTCTCGCGGTTCATCCGGGGATCGGACATAAGGGTATCCCCGGTACGGTGCCCCGATCTCCCGGTCTTGGAAATCACCGCTGAATACGTTGGCTGACGCCTGGTCCGGCTCCTCGGGTGGTATATGACGTCCTACAGGTGTGGACCTCCGCGAGCCGTTTTGCGAAGTCGATCGCCACGTTGAACCCGTCCGGCCCTTCGACCCCTCCAAGTGGCACCCGAGCCGACGGAATCTCGGCGAAAGCTCGGGACAGATCATCCGGCAAACTCTCTACTATCCAGATAGGGAAGTTCCGGTGCTGATCGGATCAGCGCAGCTGTATCTGGATCATACATCCGCCATATCCTCGGCTTCGGATACAGCCGCCGCAGACTTCTCCGCAATCGAAGCTATCCATAGCCGGATATCGTCAAGCGGAAGGGTCTCAGGTCAACGGCGATGGATATCCCCTGACACAACGTCTTCGCATGCCCTATAGACGGCTTTGGTCCCTTCGCGATGGTCTGAGCTTCGCCAATGGTCACCGCGACCCTGAAAGCCATTGCATCAAACCACAAAACGTCAGCGACGGTTTTATCGATCCGTGCAAGAAGCCGTCTTCGTAAATTGGGGTAAAGGATATCGGCGACCTTACGCATCTCCCTGAGTTTGCCTCGAGTCGTACTGAAGGTTCAAAGCCTTTTCCATTTCTGGATGCTCAAATGCATCCGAGTACGAACGGAGATCTTCAACCGAACAGCCTTCGTTGCGAAGCGCTTGCTTCCAGTTGCCTTTAATCGTGTCCGCGATCTCTTTCGCTTTTCGCCTGGCGTCCCTTTGCTTGATGTC
>JAPOUP010000308.1 GCA_026708635.1 Rhodobacter sp. | reverse complement strand
CCATGACCTCCCGTGGGATGTGGATCCATTCCTGCGGCACTGCCGTGGCGACGAAGATTTCAGGCCCGGATGCGATGACTCCCCGACCGCGGCTATCGATGCGGGAATGCCGGTTGGACAATGACTTACTCTACAGTGACCGACTTGGCGAGGTTGCGCGGCTGGTCGACGTCCGTTCCTTTGGCAACAGCTGTGTGATAGGCCAGAAGCTGTGCGGGAACAGCGTAGAGGATCGGCGCGAACTGCGTCGGCGCGTCCGGCATGACAAGCGTCCGCCATACTTCATCGCCAATGGCGGCCGCTCCCCGCGAGTCGGTTACCAGAAGCACTTTGCCATGTCTCGCCGTGATTTCCCGCATGTTGCTGACGGTCTTCTCGAACAGCGCGTCCATCGGTGCCAGAACCACGACCGGAACCGCCCTGTCAATCAGTGCGATTGGCCCGTGCTTGAGTTCGCCGGAGGCGTAGCCTTCAGCGTGGACGTAGCTGATTTCCTTCATTTTGAGGGCCGCTTCCAGGGCGAGTGGGTACATGGCGCCCCGTCCTATGAACAGTACGTCCCTGGCCTCGGCTATCTGGAGGGCGATACGGGCGATCTCGGTCCCGCGGTCGAGTGCCAGGCTAAGGTGCCCCGGGAGTGTGCCGAGCGCTTCGACGTTCGACCGGAAATCCGCCTGGTGCATTTGGCCACGATCCAGCGCCGCCCGTAGGATAAGCGCGGCAAGCACGGTCAGTTTGCAGGTGAAGGCTTTGGTGGAGGCCACGCCGATTTCGGGGCCAGCCATAATCGGAAGGTTGAGATGCGATTCGCGCGCGATCGTGCTTGTCGGGACATTGGTCAGGGAAACCGCGAATGACGTCGCCCTGGAATGTCGGAGCGCGGCGAGAGTGTCCGCCGTCTCGCCTGATTGACTGAGGAATAGAGACAGCGTGCGTTCCGTCACCGGTGGTTCGCGATAGCGGAACTCGCTGGCTATATCGACGTCCACGGGAAGGCGGGCGATTTTTTCGAACCAGTATTTCGCGATGAAGCCGGCGAGGTATGCGGTGCCGCAGGCCACGATGCCTATGCGGTCGAAGGCCCTGAAATCGATCTCTTCGGGAAGGGCAATGCCTGGACCGTCATCCGAAACGTAGCGGCCCAGAACATCCGCCAGGGCCATGGGCTGCTCGGCTATTTCCTTGGCCATGTAATGCTTGTGCCCGCCTTTTCCGATCAGCGCGCTATCGATCTGGATGGTCTCGACCGGTCGCGCCGTGACGCCGCCACCGCGGTCAATGATCCGTACGCCGCCGCGGGTCACGACGGCTCTGTCGCCTTCCTCAAGATAGGTTATCCGGTCGGTGAGCGGTGCCAGGGCAAGGGCGTCGGAGCCAACGAATGTTTCCCCGTGCCCGTGCCCGATCGCCAATGGCGAGCCTCTGCGGGCGGCGATCAGGAGGTCGTCCTCTCCCTCAAACAGGAAACATAGCGCGAACGCGCCCTCAAGCCGCGCGACGACCCGCTCCACCGCGTCTTTCGGGTCCAGTCCCTCGCCGAGAAACCTTTCCGTCAGTAACGCGATGGTTTCGGTGTCGGTCTCGGACTGGAACTTCGCTCCGCCACGTTCAAGATCCGCGTGAAGGTCACGGTAATTCTCGATGATTCCGTTGTGAACGACCGCGACCGATCCCGCTTTGTGCGGATGCGTGTTGCAAAGCGTGGCCGCGCCGTGGGTGGCCCAGCGCGTGTGACCGATGCCTGATTTTCCGGTCAGGGGTTCATGCACGAGCAGGTCACTGAGATTCGCGAGCTTTCCGACGGCGCGGCGCCTTGCGAGTCGGCCGTCCGCGTCAACCGTCGCGATGCCCGCGCTGTCATAGCCTCGGTATTCGAGACGTTTCAGCGCATCCACCATGATGGGCGCCACTTCGTGCCGGCCGAGAACTCCGATGATTCCACACATTGTATCTATGGTTTCCCGGATTTTGCCCTGGATCTTCTATAGAGTTCCAAAAGACGCCGCGTCGCGCCGGGCTTTATGTTCTGGTCGGCGCGCGTGATCGCCAGGGCGCCGTCAGGCACGTCCTTGGTGATTACGGAGCCGCTCGCGGTGATGGCGTCATCGCCAACCCTGACCGGAGCAACCAGCATCGTGTCGGAGCCGATGAAAGCGCGGGCGCCGATCTCGGTACGGTGCTTCTCTACACCGTTGTAATTGCAGGTGACCGTGCCCGCGCCGATGTTCGCGTCCGGGCCGACCTGGGCGTCCCCGACATAGGCCAGATGGCCTGCCTTGGCGCCCTCGCCCAGAGACGCGTTCTTGATCTCAACGAAATTTCCGACTTTCGCCCCGCTGGACAGGTTCGTGCCCGGGCGAAGCCTCGCGAAAGGTCCCACCACCGCGCCGCGGCCGATATGAGCGCCTTCCAGATGGCTGAACGCGCGGATCGTGGCATGGGCCTCGACCGTGACTCCAGGGCCGAGAATGACGTTTGGCTCCAGCAGGCAGTCGGGGCCAAGCCGTGTGTCATAGGACAGAAAGACCGTATCGGGTGCCACCATCGTGACGCCACTATCCATAGCTCCCTTACGTGCGTTGGCCTGAAACACCGCCTCCGCGTGGGCGAGCTGCGCACGGGTGTTGACGCCAAGGGTCTCCCGCTCGTCACAGATCACCGCCGTCACTTTCAGGCCGCGTACACGCGCCCGCTCGACGATATCGGTCAGATAGTATTCCCCGCCGGCATTTTCGTTCGAAAGCCCCCTGCACAACCCGAACATACGTTCCGCGTCGGCCATGACGATGCCGCTGTTGCAAAGCGTGATGGTACGCTCCGTCTCCGTGGCATCCCTGAACTCGACGATCCTCACCAGCCGCCCGCCATCCATCACGATCCGCCCGTAGCGTCCGGGTTTAGCGGATTCGAATCCAAGAACGACGATGTCATGGCCCGCTTCCCTGGCAACTTTCATTCGCCTGAGCGTTCCTTCGCGGATGAACGGGGTATCGCCATAAAGCACGACAGCGTCGCCGCTAAAGTCCTTAAGGGCCGCTTCGGCCTGCAGTACCGCATGACCGGTGCCGAGCTGCCGCGTCTGGATTACGATATCGATTTCCGGATCAAGGGCTTTCGCCGACTTGGCGACCGCATCTGACCCGGTACCGGTCACGAGCACTACCCGGTCCGGCGACAGGCATCGTCCGGACCCTACCGCATGCACGAGGAGCGGAACGCCTCCAAGCGGATGAAGCACTTTAGGCAGGTCGGAATTCATCCGTGTTCCCCGCCCGGCGGCCAGAACGATCAGAGCGGTCAACATGGGCTGCTCTCCGCCAAATTGTTGGGGCGCCCTACCGATGATTCCCGCTTTCCACGGTGGCGGGGCCTTCCAGTGACTTTGCCGGCAATCTATATCGGGTGGTTGAGGAATGCTACCGATAACCGGAGCGC
>JAPOUP010000268.1 GCA_026708635.1 Rhodobacter sp. | reverse complement strand
CCATTCGAAACTTAACGCTTGGCAAGAAGCGCTCCAAGGTCTATGTCGGTTTCCCATGAAGACCCTTGTGACCATCGATTGCCACATTATCCGCTGACATTGTCACGCGGGCGGTCTTTTCGTTTCTCACATTAGCCGAAAGCATCTACCCGCAGCCAGGCAATGCGTGTGAGGAAGCCATGACCGAGATCATGCTCTACAATACCAGGTCTCGAACCAAGGAGCGGTTCGAGCCAATCGACCACATGAACGTGCGTATGTATGTCTGCGGACCGACGGTTTATGACCGCGCGCATATCGGAAACGCGCGACCCGCTTTGGTTTTTGACGCGCTGTTTCGGCTTTTGCGCTTCGTTTACGGCGAAGATCATGTCACGTACGTGCGTAACTTTACCGATGTCGACGACAAGATAAACGCGCGTGCGGCGGAGACCGGGCGGCCTATCCACGAAATAACCGCGGAAACGATCCGATGGTACGTTGAGGATATGGCGGAACTTGGCGTTCTCGATCCGACGGAAACGCCGTACGCGACAGCCTACGTTCCACAGATGGTCGCAATGATCGGGAGGTTAATCGAAAAAGGGCATGCATACGAGGCCGAGGGACACGTTCTTTTCCGCGTGAGTTCTTTTCCGGACTACGGCAGCCTTTCCGGGCGTACAGTCGATGACATGATTGCCGGAGCGCGTGTCGAGATAGCGCCATACAAAGACAGTCCGATGGATTTCGTGCTCTGGAAACCATCGCATGAAGAACTGCCGGGCTGGGAGTCGCCATGGGGACGCGGGCGTCCCGGTTGGCACATAGAATGCTCCGCGATGGCACTGGAGCTTCTCGGTACGACATTCGACATACATGGCGGTGGCAACGATCTGACCTTTCCCCATCACGAGAACGAGATAGCCCAGTCGATGTGCGCCCATCCTCAAGGCGGATTCGCGCGGGTCTGGATGCACAACGAAATGCTACAGGTCGAAGGCCGGAAGATGGCGAAGTCGGCGGGAAATTTCCATACGGTGCGTGACCTGCTGGACGAGGGAATTCCAGGGGAGGTGATCAGGCTCGTGTTCCTGTCGACGCATTACCGGAAGCCGATGGACTGGTCCGAACAGAAGAGGCGCGAGGCGGAGGCAACGCTCAGGAAATGGTATGGTCAGGCAATGCACGCGGAGGATGCGGAACGGCCGCCCCCGGCCGTCGTCAGGGCCTTGGCCAATGACCTTAATACGGCCGGCGCCCTAACGGAACTGCATCGTCTGTCCCGCGCGAATCGCGCGGACGAACTCCGTGCGGGCCTTCGCTTGCTCGGGCTTATGGGAAACGAAGTGCCCGTCTGGGTGAAGCGGACGCGGATATCCGGCGACGCCCGGGTCCTCGTTGAGCGCCTGCTGAAGGAACGCGCGGACGCACGCGCGGCCAGGGACTTCGTTCGGGCGGACATCCTCCGAGACGGTTTCGCGGCTGCCGGGCTGATCGTTCGGGACACGCCCGATGGTGCCGTCTGGGAGGCGTCGGACAGTTTCGATCCAACAAAACTGGAGGCGCTCCGATGACCGTCCAGGATGGTTTCCGTTGGCTCCGGGCTCCGGACAAGCGGATTTGGGACCGTGTCCCGGCATACGCCAACACCTCCCGCCCGGAATGGAAGGCGACAGAGTGATGAGCCGGGAGCGCCTTTACCTTTTTGACACCACGCTTCGCGATGGCCAACAGACCCACGGTGTATTGTTCTCCACGGCGGACAAGCTGTTGATTGTCGAACTGCTTGATGCCCTGGGCCTGGACTATATCGAGGGTGGCTGGCCAGGCGCGAATCCTACCGATACGGCCTTTTTCGAGGAGGTTTCGCCGACACGCGCTACCTTCACGGCATTCGGCATGACGAAGCGGACCGGCCGGAGCGCTGAAAACGATGACGTGCTTGCCGCGGTGATCAACGCCAACACCCCCGCTGTCTGTCTGGTTGGCAAGACGCATGACTTTCATGTCGAGACCGCGCTCGGTGTTACGCTCCGCGAGAATCTTGACAACATCGCCGCCTCCATCGCTCATGTTGCGGAAAGGGGCCGTGAGGCTTTGTTCGACGCCGAGCATTTCTTCGACGGTTATAAAGCCAACCCCGAGTATGCCCTTGAGTGCCTGCGTGCCGCTTACCATTCCGGCGCGCGGTGGGTGGTGCTCTGCGATACCAATGGAGGGACCCTTCCCGCCGAAGTAACGGAGATCACCGGTGCGGTTATTGCCGCGGGAATCCCCGGTACGCATGTCGGAATTCACACTCATGACGACACCGGCAACGCCGTGGCGAATACCCTGGCGGCCATCGACTCGGGCGCGCGGCAAATCCAGGGAACGCTTAATGGCTTGGGGGAGCGTTGTGGAAACGCCAATCTGACTTCGATCATTCCCACCCTTCTTCTCAAACCCCGCTACCGGGAAAGATACAGGACTGATGTAACCCCAACCGCGCTTGCGGGTCTCACACGCGCCAGCCGTCTGTTCGATGATCTTCTTAACCGGGTTCCGGACAGGGCCGCCCCCTACGTCGGCACCTCCGCCTTCGCGCACAAGGCGGGGCTTCATGCCAGCGCGATCCTGAAGGACCCATCGACTTACGAGCATATCGAACCGGCCGTCGTCGGTAATGACCGCCTCATTCCGATCTCAAATCAGGCGGGTCAGTCAAACCTTCGGAAACGGCTTCTCGAGATGGGGCTGAGCGTAACTCCCGACGACGGAACGTGCGTCCGAATTCTCGATCTGGTCAAGCGCAGGGAGGAGCGGGGCTACAGCTATGAGACGGCGCAGGCCAGCTTTGAGCTTCTCGCCCGCCGGGAACTCGGGCTTGAGCCGGATTATTTCGAGGTTGAGCGCTACCGCGTCATAACCGAACGGCGACGTAACGCCAGGGGCGAGATCGTCGTGGAATCAGAAGCCGTTGTGTCCGTTTCCATAGATGGCTCCAACAGGACCATCTATTTCAAGAATGACCATCCGAACAATTTGCATGATGACGGTCCGGTAAATGCCCTATGGCAGGCGCTGAAAGCGGATCTCGGAAGCTATCGGAAGAATGTCGCGGAGATGCGGCTCGTTGATTTCAAGGTTCGCATCACTCATGGTGGCGCCGATGCGGTAACCCGGGTGATCATCGATTTTTCCGACATAGACGGGCATAAATGGTCCACCGTAGGCGTTTCAGCCAATATAGTCGACGCGAGCTTCGAGGCGCTCGTGGATGCCATCAACTGGAAACTGATCCGCGACGTGGGGATTTCCTGATGGATGAAGGGATTTCACCCTGCAAGGAGATCTTGGCCACGAAGGGCATGGCGAGCCAGAGAATCGTTCGGGTGGCCCGAATATTGGTTTTTCCAGCCTATATCTGTCCGTGACGCCGATTTCGGCGGGGCGTACCATAATTCTGGCTACCGCGCCGAGCGGTCGTGTGACGGCAGGTAACGGCGGTCTCCGTGTCCGGCGCCTATACAGCTAG